>NZ_JBFAPK010000016.1:0-131806 GCF_040676675.1 Micromonospora sp. NPDC049559
CTGAACTCGAACGGGAATTCAGCGCCTTCATCGAGGCGCGCGCACACGCGCTGTTCCGAACGGCGCTCGCCCTACCCCGGGGCGGCAACCCCGGGTGGGGCCACGCGCCGGTGCGCGATCAGTGGGCGGGGCAGGCGATGAAGCCGTCGTCGCGGGTGAGCACCGCGTGCTGCAGCTTCTCCAGGCGCGCCGACGGGTCGATGCCGAGCTGGTCGCGGAGCGTCTGCCGGGCCCGGGCGAAGGCGGCGAGCGCCTCGCCGGTGTTCCCGGTGCGGTAGAGGACGCGGATGAGTTGGTCCCAGTTGCGTTCGTTCAGCGGCTGGTCGGTGGCGCGGGCGCGCACCTCGGCCAGCAGCGCGCCGCTCTCCCCGAGCGCGAGGCGCGCCTCGACGAGGTCGCCGGCCGCCACCTCGCGCTGCTCGTTCAGCGCGGCCATCTGCTGGGCGAGCCGCCCGCCGCGCGGCAGGCTGTTCCCGGCCGAGCCGTGCCACAGGTCGAGCGCGCCGCGCAGGTCCCGCGCGGCCTCGGCGAAGTTGTCGGCGCGCAGCAGGGTCGCGCCGCGTTCGGCGAGACGGTGGAAGAGGTGCACGTCGACCGTCTCGGGCGCGGTGGCGGCGCGGTAGCCGATGTCCCGGTGCGAGACGATCAGGTCCGGTGCGGAGCCGACGTGCAGGAGGCGCCGCAGCTGGGTCGCGTACTTGCGCAGGTTGGCGTTGGCCGAGGCCGGCGGCTCGTCCCAGAGCATCCGCGCGATGGCGTCGAGTTGCAGGTACTGGTCGGCGGCGAGCAGCAGCACCGCGAGCAGTCCGGCGACCATCAACGGCTGTACGAGGACGTCCAGGTCCTCGATGGTCACCACGGCCGGACCGAGCAGCCGGAACATCGGGCGCATGGGTCAACTCCTCCCGATCTCGGTGACAACCTAGTCAACCCCAGCCCGAAGGGCAATGCCGCCCGCCGTCCACGGTGGTCGGCCCGGTACGCGCCGTGTGCGCGGTCCGGTATCGGCCGTGGGCCCGGTCCGGTCGATACCGTGCGGAGGTGTCGAGCCTGGCGGCGGCGGCCCCGATCCCGGTCGAGGCGGTTCCGGACGGATCGACTTTGCCCTATGGTGGCGGAGATGACGATCTTGCGATCCTGACCCGGGCACGCTTTCGAACCCGCGAGGGAGGCTCTCGAACCCCGGAGGGAACGCGCTCGACCCGAGAAAGGTGGACCCCCTGTTGAACCACCACCCGAGCAACGGAGGGCTGAGCCGACGCCGCGTCCTCGGTGGCGCGGCCGGACTGGCGGCCGGTGCCGCCGCCGTCGCGACGCTCCCGCCGTCCGGTCCCGCGTCCGCCGCTCCCGCGCACACCCCGGCCGAGCTCGCCCGCTGGCGCAGGCAGGCCGCGCACGTCACGATCACCCGGGACGACTGGGGCGTACCGCACGTCGTCGGCCGGACCGACGCCGACGCGGTCTTCGGGATGATCTACGCCCAGGCCGAGGACGACTTCAACCGGATCGAGAACAACTACCTGGTCAGCCTCGGCCGCCTCGCCGAGGCCGACGGCGAGGCCGCCATCTGGCAGGACCTGCGCCAGCGGCTGTTCATCGATCCCGAGGTGCTGAAGCGGGACTACGCGAAGAGCCCGGCCTGGTTGCGAAAGCTGATGCAGGCCTGGGCGGACGGGTTGAACTTCTACCTCGCCACCCACCCCGAGGTGCGGCCGCGCGTGCTCGACCGGTTCGAGCCGTGGATGCCGTTGAGCTTCTCCGAGGGCAGCATCGGCGGCGACATCGAGCGGGTACCGCTCACGCAGCTGGAGGCCTTCTACACCGGGCGCGCGGTGGAGTTGACCGACGAGGAGCGCGGGTTGCTGTTCCGCGAGCCCAAGGGCTCGAACGGCATGGCGATCGCGCCGAGCCACACCCGCGACGGCCACGCGCTGCTGCTGATCAACCCGCACACCAGCTTCTTCTTCCGCTCCGAGCAGCACGTGACCAGCGGCGAGGGGCTCGACGTGTACGGCGCGGCGACCTGGGGACAGTTCTTCATCTACCAGGGGTTCAACGCGCACACCGGCTGGATGCACACGTCGAGCGGCGTCGACAACGTCGACGAGTTCGCCGAGACGGTCGTGACCGGGGCGGACGGCAGGCGCTTCTACCGGTACGGCGACCGGCTGCGGCCGGTGACGACGAAGACGATCACGCTGTCGTACCGTACGGCCGACGGCGGGCGGGCCCGGCGCGCCTTCACCACCTTCGCCACCCACCACGGACCGGTCGTACGCGAGGCCGACGGGAAGTGGATCGCGTTCGCGCTGATGAACAAGCCCGTCGAGGCGCTGCAGCAGAGCTTCCTGCGCACCAAGACGCGCGACTACGCGGACTTTCTCCGGGTGGCCGGCTTCAAGGCCAACAGCTCGAACAACACGCTCTTCGCGGACTCGAAGGGCGAGATCGCGTTCCTGATGCCGCAGTTCATGCCGGTACGCGAGAACCGCTTCGACTACCGTAAGCCGGTCGACGGCAGCGACCCGGCGACCGACTGGCGCGGGCTGCACAGCCTCGACAGCCTGCCGCAGGTGGTGAACCCGAGGAACGGCTGGACCTTCAACACGAACAACTGGCCCTGGACCGCCGCCGGCGCGGACAGCCCCCGGGCGGCGGACTACCCGCGCTACTTCGACCAGGCGGGGGAGAACCCGCGCGGCCCGCAGGCGATCCGGGTGTTGAGCGCGCGCGACGACTTCACCCCGCAGACGCTGATCGCCGCGGCCTTCGACCGGTACCTCACCGCCTTCGCCCGGCTGGTGCCGGGGCTGGTCGCGGCGTGGGACGCGCTGCCCGCGGGCGACCCGCGCCGGGCGGCCCTCGCCGGCCCGATCGACCTGCTGCGCGGCTGGGACTACCGCTGGGGCGCCGGGTCGACCGCGACCTCGCTCGCGGTCTTCTGGGGCGAGGCGCTCTGGGCGCCGTTGGCCCAGGCGGCGAAGGACGCGGGCATGTCGATGTGGGACTACCTCGCCGAACGCGCCACCGACGCGCAGCGGCTCACGGCGCTCGGCGAGGCGGTCCAGCGGCTCACCCAGGACTTCGGCGGCTGGCGGGTGCCCTGGGGCGAGATCAACCGGTTCCAGCGCAACGACGGGGCCATCGTCCAGCAGTTCGACGACGCGAAGCCGAGCTTGCCGGTGCCGTTCACCTCCGCGCAGTGGGGCTCGCTCGCCTCGTTCGGGGCGAAGCGCTACCCGGGTACGAAGCGCTACTACGGCACCAGCGGCAACAGCTTCGTTGCGGTCGTGGAGTTCGGCCCGAGGGTACGCGCCTGGGCGGTGACCGCCGGCGGCGCGAGCGGCCACCCCGACTCGCCGCACTTCGACGACCAGGTGGAGCGGTACGCCAGCGGCGACCTGCGGCCCGTCTACTTCTACCCGGAGCAGCTCAGCGGCCACGTCGAGCGGCGTTACCGGCCGGGCGAGTGACGCTCCGGGAAACCGGTGCCCGGCTCCCCTGACCGTGCGGCACCGGCTGCCCGGCTCCTGGACCGTGGGGCACCCGTGTCCGGCTCCCCTGACCGCGAGGGCGGTCAGGGGAGCCCCGGCTCGGCGAAGAAGTCGGCCAGCACCCGGGTGTGGGTGGAGAAGGCCAGTTCGGCCGGCTCGGTCAGCACCAGCCACTCGGTGGCCTCATCGGTCGGCGCCGACGCGGGCAGCTCCTCGGCCCGCCGCGCGGGAAGCACACCGAAGATCATGATCGTGCCGCCGCTCGGGGCGCTGTGCACGGCGAAGAGCCGCACCCGCTCGGCGCTACCGACGAGGCCCGTCTCCTCCCGCAGCTCGCGGACCAGGGCGTCGCGCCAGTCCTCGCCGTACTCGATGAAGCCGCCGGGGAGCGCGAGCAGTCCGCGTCCGGGCTCGATGTCGCGACGCTGGACCACCACGCCGACGCCGGAGGCGGTGAGCACCGGCAGTACGGCCACCGCGACCGGCGTCGGATTGCGCCAGGTGGTCTGGCCACAGACCGTACAGAGCCGGGGCCAGCCGGTCGACGCGGGATAGCCGGTGCCGCAGTACGAGCAGTGCGAGTGGACGGCAGTCACGGGGGACGAGCCTACGTCCCGCCCCGCTCGCGTGGCGGACGCCGCGCTCGCCGCCGCCGCGGGTAGCGAGATTCATCGATGTCTGTCATGCTCTTGCCTCATGACTGCGCTGACCAAGCGGCTTCCCGTCATCGTCGTGGCCATCACGCTGGCGCTCGCCTCGGCCGCCGACGGCGGCGCGCAGGCCGGACCGCGATCGGACCCGGGCGCGGTGCGCGGCGTCGAAGCCGGACCGCGACCGGACCGGGCCGATGCCGGGTACGACCCGCGCGGCGGCACCTGCGCCCACCGGGCGCTGCTCTTCTGCGAGGACTTCGAGCACCTCCCCACCGGCGGCGCGAGCAGCCTGGCCTGGGGCGTCGACACCCGGCACGGCACGCTCCAGGTCGAGCGGCAGCGGCACGGCAAGGTGCTGCGCGTGCACACCGAGGGCAACGGGCGGGCATTCCTGCGGGTCGACGACTTCGCCGCACCGGGTAACAGCTTCTGGGGTCGGCTGCGGCTGCGGGTCGACGCGTTCCCGACCGCGCCCGACTGGGCGCACTTCACCCTCGTGGAGGCGACCGGTCCCGGCAGCGCGGAGATCGTCCGCCCGCTCGGTGGGCAGTGGGCGCCGCCGCTGGGCGGGTCGTTCTGGGGCGTCGGGGCGGACGGCGGACCGACCGGTGACTGGACGAACTGGCGCGAGTCCGCGCCGACCACGGCGGACCGCTGGCAGTGCGTCGAGTGGCGGTGGGACGCCTCGGACAACCGGATAGCCGTCTGGTTCGACGGCGTACCCCGGCCGGACCTGACGGTCACGACCACCGCGCACGGCGGCAATCCGGTCGACTTCGTCCTGCCCCGGGCCGACACCGTGAAGATCGGGTGGCAGCTCTACCAGGCCGGGCCCACGCCGGACCACTTCGACCTCTGGCTGGACGACCTGGCGCTGGGCGCGACCCGGGTGGGCTGCGGCGGCTGAGCCACAGCGTCCGTCTTCCGGCCCGGCGGCGACGGCCCGTCTCCCGGCCCGGCGAGCGCGGTGCTGCCTGGCGTCGACGGCCTAACCTGGCGTCATGGCGGAACGGCCACCTCCCGGGCACCCACCACTCCCGACGGTGGTGCTGTCGCTGCCGTTCTCGGGGCTCTGGCTGGCGCGCAACAGCCCGGCGCGGCGGGTTCCGAGCCACGGCGTCGACCTGTTCGGCGAGCGGTACGCGATCGACTTCGTCGGCGTGGACGATCGTCGCCGGACCGCCGCCCACCGCGACTGGCGGACCGTCCTCGCGACCGAACCGCCCGAGCGCTTCCTCGGCTACGGCCGCCCGATCCTGGCACCCGCCGACGGGACCGTCGTCGAGGTGCACGACGGCGAGACCGATCACGCCGGGCGCCGCTCGCAGCTGGCCCTGGTGCCGTACGCGTTGGGCCAGGCGGCGCGGCTGCGGCGGGGCGTACCCGCGGTCGCCGGCAACTACCTGGTCATCGCGCTGCCCGGTGGCCGGGCGTTCGTCGGTCTCGCGCATCTGCGCGCCGGCTCGATGCGCGTCGCGGCCGGCGACGCCGTGGCGGCGGGGCAACACATCGCGGACTGCGGCAACTCGGGCAACTCGACCCAGCCGCACGTGCACGTGCAGGTCATGGACCACGCGGACCTCGCCGTCGCCCGGGGCGTACCGGTGGCGTTCCGGCGCTTCCGCGAGTGGCCCCGCGGCGGGCGGCGCGCCCGGGTCCGGGACCGCGGGCTCCCGGGCGAGGGCGCGGTGGTCGAACCGCTGCCGACGCCCTGATCTCGCCCACTCCGCCGGCACCCTGATCCCACCCACCCGGCCGACGCCCGGACTGCCCCACGCCACCGGCACCCGGGGTTCACGCGTTCTTCTCGTATCTGGACATTGACCGCGAGCTCACGGGCGTGAGATATAGATGATCACGCGTCTGTTCGACCCCCGCGAGGCGCGTCGATTCCAGGAAGGGCGAGGAATGAAGCACCCCTCACCGCCGTCAGCCGCCCCACCGCCAGAGCGCCCCACGATGCCGCCCGCCGCGCCGCGCGCCCCGCGTCGTCGCCGTACCGTGCTCCGGATCGTGGCCGTGCTGGCCGCGTTCGGAGTCATGATCCCCGCAGGCGCCGCGTACGCCGACTCGCTGCCCAGCCTGCCGCAGAACGCGGGCGGGTACGAGCAGTCGTTCTCGCCCGCCTACGACTACGACGGCGACGGCTGCTACGCCGTCGCGGCGATCAGCCCGGACGGCACCATCAACCCCGGGCTGAACCCGACGGGCGCCGTCAACGGCAACTGCCGGGACCAGTCCGACCTGGACCGGTCGCAGACGTACGCCCGGTCGAAGTGCAACAACGGCTGGTGCGCGATCGTCTACGCCAGCTACTTCGAGAAGGACCAGGCCCTGCCCGGCAGCAGCCTCGGCGGCCACCGGCACGACTGGGAACACGTCATCTCCTGGGTCAACCAGGCGTCCAACCAGGTCGAGTTCGTCACCACCACGCAGCACAGCAGCCAGGTGACGTACGCGCGCTCGCAGGTGCGCTTCGACGGGTCGCACCCCAAGGTCGTCTACCACAAGGACGGCGCGTCGACGCACTTCTTCCGGCTGGCCAACAGCAACGACGAGCCGCCGGAGAACCACTACCACAACTGGCGGTACCCGCCGCTGGTCGACTGGAGCGGATGGCCCACCGTCCAACTGCGCGACCGGCTGATGAGTGCCGACTTCGGCGCCGCCACCATCAAGATCAAGGACGGCTCGTTCGAGTACCTGCTCAACGCGTCCAAGCCGGCCGGCATCCCGTTCAACCCGCAAGGCTGAACCGCCACCGGAGGGGGGGGGGGGGGGGGGGGGGCCCCCCCCCCCGGGGGGGCGGGGGGGGGGGGGCGTCCCCTCCACACCCCACCCACCCGGGCCGCAACCCGAAACACCCCGACCGCCTCCCCCCCCCGGGGCGGCCCCCCCCCCCGCGCCCGCCCCTCCTCGCTGTCGTACCGGGTACGTAGGATCACGCCGGCCGGCCACCCGGTGCCGAGCCGGAAGGCGGGGGCGCGGTGGTCGAGGTTCCGGACGAGGTGGTGGCGGTGCTGGCGGGCCCGGTCGCCGCGGCGCTGCCCCTGCTCGTCGCCCGCATTCCCGCGACCCCGGCGGCCGAACTCGGTCGGCTCCGGGCGATCGGCGACGGCGACACCTGGCCGACTCGCGGGCGGGCCACCCGGTTTCCGGCGGTGCGCGCGGCCCGCTCCGGCCCCGCCCCCGGTACGGGCGGCTCGCCGGTACGGGACGCGCTCAGCTCGCTGCCGCCGCTGCTGACCGAACGCCTGCTCGGGGCGCTGGAGCTGACCGTGCCGGAGCTGGACCTGACCGGCGCACCGGACCTGACCAACCTCCTGGGCGCCCCGCGGACCGGCACGCTCGGCTTCGTGAGCGTGGGTGGGCAGAGCGAGGCGGTCGCCGGCGCAGACCTGCTCGACGGCCTGCGTCCCGGCGCCGTACCGCTGGTCGCCGCGCTGGCCCGTCGGCTGGCCGCGCACCCGCGGCTGGCCGCCCCGCTGGCCGTGGACCCCGGGCTCACCGACGAGCCGGAGATCGCCGCGGCGCACGGGGCGGCACGGCTCGCGCTGGCCGTGGCCACCGCCGCCGCCGTGCTGCACCGGTCGGGCATCCCGCCGTGGGCCACGCGACCGCCCGCCGTGCTCGGCGTCGCGATCGGCACCGCCGTTCTGCTGCTCCGCGAGGCCCCGATGCCGCCCGGCTACGCCGCCGCGACGCTGGCCCGGGCCCGGGCGGAGTACCTGCTGCCCCGCCACTCCAGCGGGTCGGCAATGGTGTCGGGGCACCGGTTCGCGCTGCTGGAGGGCGATGCCGTACCGGAGGTCGACTTCGGCGGCAACGGGCTGGTCGCGGTCGTCCCGGGCGGGGCGGTGATCCGTACCGGGGTCGAGAGCGGACCTGTCCGGATCCTGCTGAGCATCCTGGACGGGCCACCACCGGAGGTCGCGGCGGGCTGGGACGAGATCGTCGAGGTCAGCTGGCGGGCGAGCGCCGGTGGCGCCTCCGTGCTCGGCCCGCACGGCGAAGGCTCGAACCTGCGTCGGGCCGCCCCGCCCTGGCCGGGCGACTACCGGCTGCGGGTGCACGCCCGGGGCCGGGACGAGCCCGACGAGCGCGACGCCGAGCACTACGAGCTGGTGGTCTGGGCGGCACCCGCCGCCCCCGAGGTCGTACACGCCCGGACCGACCGGCTCGGCCATCGGCTGCGCGGCGAGCCGGAGCCGGTACGGCCGGAACGGCCCGAGGCCGCGTACCGGTGGGTGCGCCGCAGCGCGCTCGGTGCGGCCGCGACGGTCACGGTGGTGACCGGGGCGGACGTCGCGGCGGTGCTGCGCGCCTTCGGCGCGGACCCGGCCCGCCCGGAGTCGATGCGGGCCATCGGCGACGAGCTGATGCGCCGGAAGTCGATCGACCCGTGGGTCGCGGTGCTGGACCTCGGCGACGCCGTGCTCGCCGTCGAGTACAACGGCTGGCGGGGCGCCGACACGTCCGTGCTGACCCGGGCGTCCGCCGCCGGGCGGGCCGCCAGCATGTTCTGGAACGTCAACGCGCTCACCCGGCTGTCGTTCGCCGAGCGCGGCGAGGTGCTGCTCTCCGTGGAGCCGTTCGGCGACCTCGCCGCGCCGCCGCCGGTCGCCGCGGCGCTCGCCGGCCTCGACTTCGCCGACCACCGTCGCCGCAAGCCGGCGATGGGGCTGGTCGCGGTGGAGCGGTTCACCGGTCACGGCGTCACCCCCGAGGACCTGGCCCGGATCGAGGCCGCCGACGTCGGCTTCCGGATCGCGCCGGACCGGCCCGCGCCGACCGTCGCGAGAGGTGCCCGCCGGTGACCGGGTACGGATGGCAGCATGTCCCTGATGGAGAGTCTTCTGCCGCCGGGCGCCGCCGCGCTTCTCCGCCAGGCGCGCCGGGTGGTCGTCTTCACCGGCGCGGGAATCTCGGCCGAGAGCGGCGTACCGACCTTCCGTGACGACCTCACCGGGTTGTGGGCCCGCTTCGACGCGGAGCAGCTCGCCACCCCGGAGGCGTTCCACGCCGATCCGGAACTGGTCTGGGGCTGGTACGAGTGGCGCCGCGCGCGGGTACGCCGGGCGCGGCCCAACCCGGGGCACCTCGCCACGGCCGCGATCGAGCGGCTGGTCCCCGGCAGCGTCGTCGTCACCCAGAACGTCGACGACCTGCACGAGCGGGCCGGCTCCACGGCCCCGATCCACCTGCACGGTAGCCTCTTCGCACCGCGCTGTGTGGCGGAGCCGGCCCACCCGGCGGCGTTCCCGGACGCGGAGGCGGTCTCGCGGGACGTGCGGGCCGCCCAGCCGGCGGCCGTAGCCGACGGCGACGAGGCCGCCGATCCGGGGGAGGGCGGGCGGATCCCGCCGCCCCGCTGCGGGCGCTGCGGGGCGCTCGTCCGCCCCGGCGTGGTCTGGTTCGGCGAGACGCTGCCCGAGGCCGCGTTGACGGCGGCGGCCGAAGCCGCCGCCGCCTGCGACGTCCTGCTGATCGTCGGCACCTCCGGCGTCGTCTACCCGGCGGCCGAGATCCCTCGGATCGCGGCCCGCGCCGGCGCCACCGTCATCCAGGTCAACCCCGAGCCGACCCCGCTCGACGGACTCTGCGCGGTCAACCTGCGCGGATCCGCCGCCCGGGTGCTCCCCGCGCTGGTCGAAAGCGCGTGGGGGAGCGCCGAGGCGGCGGGCGCGCCTCACCCGGCCGTCTCGTAGGAGGTCACGACGACCCGGCCGTCGAGCACGCGGGAGCCGAGAGTCCGCAGGTTGAGCCGCTGCTTCGGCTCCGCGAAGAGCCTGCGGCCGCCGCCGAGGACCACGGGGTGCACGGCGACGTGGTACTCGTCGACGAGACCGAGTTCGGTCAGCTCGGCGGCGAGCGTGGCCCCGCCGGTCAGCAACAGGTCCGCGCCGGGCCGCTCCTTCAGCGCGGTGACCTCCGCGCGGAGGTCACCGCCGATGACCCGGCTGGTCCACTCGTCGCCCTGGTACGTGCGGGAAAAGACGATCTTCGGAGTGGCCCGCCAGAACGGCGCGAAGGCGGTGACGTGCGGATCGTCGGAGATGGACTCGGCGTTCGGCCAGAACCCCACCATCATCTCCCAGACCGGCCGGCCGAACAGCAGCGTGTCGACCCGCCGGTCCAGGGATTCCGAGTACGCGGACAGTTCGGGCCCCATCACCGGCCAGTCGAACTCGCCGTTCGGCCCGTCGACGAAGCCGTCGACCGACGTGTGCACCCAGTAAATGATCTTTCGCATGGTTGGCTCCTCGGCGTCGTGTCTCTCCGCTTGCACAGGCAGGTCGGCGCCGGCCGTCGTTTCTCTACATCCCCCGGAGAAGTTTTTCTCGCGGGGCGCCGCACCCCGCCGCCGCGGCGGGCTGCCGCACATCCCGACACTGGGGCGTCTCACGCCGCGTCGCGGTGGGCGCGGCACACCCCCGCGACGCGCGGGCGTGTCACGCCCCCTCCGTCGCGGGCACCCGTACCCGGTCGCGGGTGCGCTGGGTCAGCACCACGCAGGCGAGCACCACCAGCGCCGCCGCGATCGAGGCCGGGGTCACGGTCTCGCCCAGCAGCAGCGCCGACCAGAGCAGGGTCAGCACCGGCTGCGCGAGCTGCACCTGGCCGACCTGGGCGATGCCGCCCCGGGCCAGCCCCGCGTACCAGGCGAAGAAGCCCAGGAACGCCGAGACCGCGGCGAGGTAGCCGAACGCGAGCCACGTGCCGGCGTCCGCGCGCGGGGGATCGGCGAGGGCGGCGACGATCGTGATCGGTACGGTGGCGGGCAGCGAGAGCAGCAGCGCCCAGCAGATCGTCCGGGCGCCGCCCAACTCGCGGGCGAGCGCGCCGCCCTCGGCGTACCCCAGGCCGCAGAGCACGACCGCCACGAGCAGGAACAAATCGGCCGGCGAGAGGGCGCCGCCCACGGCCCCGCTCGCGGCGAGGAACGTCAGCACCGCCAGCAGCCCACCGGCGCTCGCGACCCAGAACAGCGGCGGCGGGCGCTCGCCGGCCCGCAGTACCGCGAACACGGCGGTCATGGCGGGCAGCACGGTGATGACGACCGCGCCGTGCGCGGACGTCTGGGTGGTCAGCGCCAGCGAGGTGAAGAGCGGGAAGCCGACGACGACGCCGAGGGCGACGACCGCCAGTCGCCACCACTGGTTGCCGGTGGGGCGCGGCGCGCCGGTGACCCGCAGGTACGCCCAGGCCAGCAGCGCCGCGCCGACCGCCCGTCCGAAGGCGACGAACCACGGGTCGAGGTGGCGTACGGCGACGCGGGTGGCCGGCAGCGACATGCTGAAGGCGAGTACCCCCAGCGCGCCGAGGGCGAGGCCGACCACGCGGTCCGCTGTTACCGTGGTCGTGCCAGTAGCGTTACTCTGGTCTTTCATGAACAACGGTAACGCAGCGGGGCGCGTCGTCCAAGATCTACGCGGGCTCGCGGCCAGCGCGGAACCCGGGGCGCGGCTGCCCTCGGTACGCGAGCTGACCGCCCGGCACCAGGCCTCGCCCGTCACGGTGGCCGAGGCGATCCGGCAGCTGGTGGCGGAGGGCCTGGTCGAGGCGCGACCGGGGCGGGGCACGTTCGTGGCCGCCCCGCCGCACGGGCGACCGGCCCCCGACCTGTCCTGGCAGACCGTCGCGCTCGGCCCCCGGCGGCCCGGCGAGGAGGAGATGCAGGCGCTACTGGCGTTACCGCCCCCGGGAGCGATTCTGCTCAGCAGCGGCTACCTGGACGCGGACCTGCAGCCCACCGCCGCGCTCGGCGCCGCGCTCACCCGCGCCGGCCGGCAGCCCGCCTCCTGGCAGCGGGGACCCGCCGAGGGGCGCGAGGACCTGCGCGCCTGGTTCGCCCGGGAGGCCGGCACCGGGCTGCGCGCCGACGACCTGGTGATCTGCCCGGGCGGACAGGCGGCGCTGTCGACGGCGCTGCGCGCGCTCGCCACACCCGGCGAGGCACTGCTCGTCGAGTCGCCGACCTACCTGGGTGCGCTGGCCACGGCCCGGGCCGCCGGACTGCGGGTGGTGCCCGTCCCCGCCGACAGCGACGGCGTACGCCCCGATCAACTCGCGGCGGCGTTCGCCCGTACCGGCGCCCGGCTCTTCTACTGCCAGCCGCTGTACGCCAACCCGCACGGCGCCACCCTCGCGACCCATCGCCGGGCCCGGGTCGCCGAGGCCGTACGCGACGCCGGCGCCTTCCTGATCGAGGACGACTTCGCCCGCGACCTCACCATCGACGGGGAGCCCCCGCCGCCGCTGGCCGCCGACGACCCGGACGGGCACGTCGTCTACCTGCGCTCGCTGACCAAGTCGATCGCACCCGGGCTGCGGGTGGCCGCCATCGGCGCCCGCGGACCGGCCGGCGCCCGGCTGCGCGCGGCCCGGCTGCGCGACGACCTCTACGTCGCCGGGCCGTTGCAGCAGGCCACGTTGGAGTTCGTCACCGCGCCGGCCTGGGCGCGGCACCGGCGCGCCCTGCGTACCGCGTTGCGCGCCCGGCGCGAGGCGCTGCTGGCCGCGCTCCGCCGGCACCTGCCGGACCTCGCCGACCAGCCGGTTCCGCGCGGCGGCCTGCACCTGTGGGTCCGCCTGCCCGACGGCACGGACGAGGTCGCGCTGACCGCCGCGGCCGCGACCGAGGGCGTCGTCGTCTTCCCGGGCCGCCCCTGGTACGCGGCCGAGCCCCCGGCTCCGCACCTGCGCCTCACCTTCGCCGCGGCCCCGCCCGAACTCATGGACGAGGCCGTCCGTCGCCTCGCCCGCGCCCTGGGAAGGTGACGAGCCCTTCGTAGGCCGCGTACCGCGATCAGCGGCGGGCCACCAGGTGGCGGGCGCGCGGCCGGTGCTGCCACCGGCCTGCCGGGGCCCGGCGGAGGAATTCCTCGCGTAGCCGGGTGACGAACGCGTCCCCGCGGGCGATGGCGAGGGGACGCAACGGCCCGGACCGGGTGTGGGCGTCGAAGAAGGTCGCCGCGTCCGGGTGGCAGATCGGATAGGACGACTGCTCGTCCCGCTCGACGACGGCGCCCTGCGCGGTCATCGCCGGCACGAGCCGGCGCTCCCACGAGTCGTCCCCGGCGGGCACGTGCGCCCTGAGGAGCTCGGCTAGCAGCGCGAACGGTCCGTCGACCTCGGTGGTGTCGGGCCAGAAGACGACCGAGAGCCGTCCGCCGGTGCGCAGCGCCGCCACCCACGACCGGATGGCGAGGGCGGGCTCGGGTAGCTGCTGGAGCCCGAACACCGACACCACGGCCGCGCATCCGCCGGACCAACGGGAGTCGAGGGTCGAGGCGTCGCCCCGTACGACGCGCGCCCGGGGGTGCCGGGCGGTTCGCTCACCGGCCCGGCGAACCATGCCGGCGGACAGGTCGATGCCAACGATCTCGCGCTCGGGAAAGTGCGCGACCAACGCGTCCAACTCCGGGAACGTCCCGCAGCACGGCACCAGCACCGGCCCGTCGGGCAGCGTCTCGGCGGTGATGGCCCGCACCGCGGTGGCCACCCACGGGGCGAAGCGGGGAACGTAGTAGGCCTCGTACCCGTCGACGGCGGCGTCCCAGCCCTGGGCGAGACGGGCGAGTCGCTCGGCCCGATCGGTCATCGCGCACCCTCGAAGGGCGCGGAGGTGGCGTTCTGCCCGGGGGCGCCGGCCCTGGCCCGCGAACCGCCGAGCCGTTCGACCGCGTCGAGCCTGCGCCGGTACAGGGCGCGCTCGGGCTCGGTGCGGGCCGACGCGAGGGCTTCCCGGTAGGCCGCCGTGGCCTCGCCGGCCCGGCCGAGCCGGTGCAGCAGGTCGGCCCGGGCGGCCGGGTACGGGTGGTGGTCCCGTAACCGCGGCTCACCCGCCAGCCCGTCGAGCAGGACCAGCCCCGCCGCCGGCCCGTCGCGCATGGCCACGGCCACCGCCCGGTTCAACTCGACGACCGGGGAGGGCGCCAGCGCGCGCAACACGTCGTAGAGCGCCACGATCTGCGGCCAGTCCGTGGTGGCGACGTCCGGGGCCTCGTCGTGCAGGGCGGCGATCGCGGCCTGCACCCCGTACGGGCCGGGCGGTCCGGCCGTCAGCGCGAACTCCACCAGGCCGTGGCCCTCCTCGACCATCGCGCGGTCCCAGCGGCCGCGGTCCTGCTCCTCCAGCAGCACCAGCCCGCCGTCCGGGCCGATGCGGGACCTCCGCCGGGCGTGGACCAGCAGCATCAGTCCGAGGAGGCCGGCGACCTCCCGCTCGCGCGGAAGCAGCCGGTGCAGGATCCGCGCCAGCCGGATGGCCTCCTCGGCCAGATCCAGCCGCTGCAGGCTCGGACCCGAACTGGCCGCGTACCCCTCCGTGAAGACCGAGTAGACGGCCTGCAGCACCTCCGGTAGGCGGTCGGGCAGTTCGTCCGTGGCGGGAACCCGGAACGGGATGCGGGCCTCCCGGATCTTCCTCTTCGCCCGGGTGATCCGCTTGGCCATCGTCTCGACCGGAACCAGGAACGCTCGCGCCACCTCGGGTGTGGTCAGGCCGGCGAGGCAGCGCAGGGTCAGCGCCACCCGGTCCTCGGCGGGAAGGGCCGGGTGGGCGCAGGTGAAGAAGAGCTGCAGCCGCTCGTCGGGCAGGTCGCCGTCGGCGTCCACGGCCGGGGCGGGGCCGGCCCGGTCCGCCTCCACCTGCAACAGGGCCAGCCGTGCGGCGTAGGCCCGGTCCCGCCGTAGCCGGTCGACGGCCTTGCGTCGGGCCGTGGTCATCAGCCAGGCCCCCGGCCTGGGTGGAATCCCGTCGACCGGCCAGTGCGCGAGCGCCGCCTCGATCGCGTCGGAGGCCGCCTCCTCGGCCAGGTCGAGGTCGCCGAACCGGCGCGCGAGGGCCGCCAGCAGCCGGCCGTGCTCCTCACGGAACACCGCCTCGGCCGACACCGGCGAATCCTCGTCCGTGCGCCGGGAGCCAGCCTCCGCCACGTCAGCCCCCGAACTCCGCGACCGGGCGTACCACCACGGCTCCGCCTCCCCGCGCACCTGGGCAGCGGGCGGCCCAGTCCAGGGCGACGTCCAGGTCCGGCACGTCGATGACGTAGAAGCCGCCGAGTAGCTCCCGGCTCTCCGCGAACGGTCCGTCGGTCACCACCCTCCTGCCGTCCTGGCCGATCCGCACCGTCGTCGCCGTGACCAGGTCCGTCAGCGACTCGCCCGAGACGAAGACACCCGCCTCCCGCAGCTCCTTGTCGTACGCCGTCCAGTCCTCGACGTCGCACGCCGGTCCGTCGTCGACGGTACCGGCGTTGATCATCAGCAGGTACTTCATGGTCAACTCCTTGTGTCCCGAGTATCCGGTGCGGCAGCGTCGCCGCCTGCCAGAACTACGGACGGCACCCGGCCGAATGGACAGGACCCGGGAAATTTCTCGGACGGGTCCGGCTCGGCCTCGGCGGCCAGGGCCCGCCGGCCGCCGAGGCCGGGCCGGCACGGGCGAGCCGCTACCCGATCGGGCGCGACGCCCCAGTCTGGCCGGGGCTGGTGCCACCGGTCAACGTCGACGGTCGCCGACGTCGGCGCCGCTCGGCTGCCCGCTGCTCAGGCGACGAGCACCAGGCGCCCGCGCAGCCCACCGCGCTCCAACCGCTCGTGGGCGGTACGGACCCGGTCCAGCGGCAGCGTGTCCGCGACCCGCGGTCGCAGCCCCAGCGCGGCCAGCTCCGCGAGCCGTACGCCGTCGGCCCGGATCCACACGTTCGAGATCCGGACACCCCGCAGCGGAACCGGCGTGGCGCCGGTCAGGGCCACGAAGTCCCCACCGTTGCGTACCGCGTCGAGGGCGACGACGCCCAGGTGGGCGGCGTCGACGGCGGCGTCGACCCCGGCCGGCACCAGGTCCCGTACGGTATCGGCCAGATCGGCGTCCCGGGGTACGAAGAACTCGGCGCCGAGTTCGCGTACCAGGGCCGCGTCGCGTCGCGCCGCCACGGCGACCACCCGCAGTCCCCGGCGTGCGGCGAGTTCGACGGCGTAGCCGCCGACCCCGCCGGCGGCGCCCGTGACCAGCACAGTGGCGCCGGATGTCAGCGAGGGGAGGAGGTCCAGCGCCTGGGCGGCGGTGAGTCCGTTGAGGGGCAGGGTGGCGGCGGCCGTCAGGTCGGTGCCGGGCGGCACCACGGCGACCGCGTCCGCGTCGAGCACGACCTGCTCGGCCTGCGCCTTCGCGGCGAGGGCGAGCCGGTCCGACAGGCCGATCACCTGATCGCCGGGGGAGAGGCCCACCACCCCGGCCCCGAGTTCGTCGACGATCCCGGCGACGTCCCAACCGAGGCCCAGCACCGGCTTCGGTGGCAGGAGGCCCGCCGAGGTGAGCGCGCCGGAGCGGGTCTGGACGTCGACGGGGTTGACGGCGGCGGCCACGGTGCGGATCCGTACCTGGCCCGGTCCCGGCCGCGGAACGGGTATGTCGGCCAGTTCCAGCACCTCGGGGCCGCCGAAGGTGCGTACAAGGACTGCTTTCATGAGCACGAACCTATGGCGAGCTACTCTCTGTCGGGAAGTACGCACGTGAAGGTGCGTATCGGACCTGGAGGTGTGATGGCCACGGTCACGGCGGCGCAACGCCGCGCCGAACAGCGGCGCGCCTACGACGCGTACCTCGCCGAGTGCCCCACCCGGCAGCTGCTGGACCGGATCAGCGACAAGTGGGTCAGCCTCGTGCTGACCGCGCTGGCGACCGGGCCCCGTCGCTACAGCGAACTGCGGCGGATCATCGCCGGGGTCAGCGAGAAGATGCTGACCCAGACCCTGCGTACGCTCGAACGCGACGGACTGGTCTCGCGGGCGGTGACCGTCTCGGTGCCGGTACGGGTGGACTACGCGCTGACGCCGCTGGGTACCAGCCTGCTGCCGCTGATGACGTCGATCAAGGAGTGGGCCGAGTCGCACATCGAGGAGGTCGAGCGCGCCCGGACCGCGTACGACACCGACCAGGACTGAGCCCCGTTCCACCACCGCCACGGGTGGTCGCCACCGTCGTCGTCGCGATGTCGGTGCCGCGCGATATCGTGCCGGCCGTGACGAGCCCCGACTGGTCGGAAGTACGCGAACGACTCGCCCGCCTGGCAGCGGCGCCCGGTGGTGCCGAGGTCTTCGGGTCGACGAGCCACGGCTGGCGGCTCGATCCGCCGCTGGAGCCCGCCGAACTGGCCGAGCTGGAGGCACAGTTGGGAGTGGAGCTGCCGGGCGAGTACCGGTCGTTCCTGACGGAGGTGGGTCGAGGCGGGGCGGGGCCGGCCTACGGACTCTTTCCGCTGCGTCGGGTCGACGGGCGATGGCGGTGGGAGGGCGACGGCGCGGACCTCACCGACCTGGAGACGCTCGCCCAGCCGTTCCCACACACCGAGGCGTTCAACCCGGCCGATGGTCTGCCGGAACCGCCCGACGAGGCGGACTACGACTCGGCGGAGGCGTTCAACGCGGCCGAGGACGCCTACTGGGAGCAGCACGACACGGTCGTCTACCGGCCCGAGCACTCCGTCGGCCTGGTGTACCTGTGTCACCTGGGCTGTGCGTACCGGGAGGCGTTGGTGGTCAGCGGCCCGGCGAGGGGCCAGATGTGGGCCGACGACACCGCCGACGACGGTGGCTTCCGGCCGCTCCGCGACGACGACGGAAACCGGCTCGGGTTCGCGCGCTGGTACCGCAACTGGCTGGACTCGGCGGCGGTCCAGGTTCGACCGTAGGGCAGCGCGCCCTCCTGCCGGTCGACCTCCGAGCAGCCACGGGAGTTCCGACGTCCATCCACGTCCAGCCCTTCCGGGTACGGGTGCCGGAGTCCGACCTGGACGAGTTGCGGACCCGGCCGGCGCGTACCCGCTGGCCCGAGCCGGCGCCGGCCCCCGGGTCCCAGGGGATGCCGCAGGAGCTGGTGCGGGACCTGGCCGGTACTGGGCCGAGGACTACCGGTGGCGGGCCGCCGAGGCGCGGCTGAACGCGGTCCCCGGCCCGAACGAAGCGGAAATCCTGGCCGGAGTCGTCGTCCCACCGGAGGTTCACCGGGTGCCGAGGGGTTGTGCCGCGCGGACCGACGGTGATCTGCTGGGCGCATGTTGCCGTGGGACACCGAGCTGGCCGGCCGGCTCGACCGTGAGGTGATCGTCTCCGAGCTGCTGCGGGACAACGCGCTCGGCGACCCGTACGAGCGACCGATCTGGGTGTACCTTCCGCCGGGGTACGACGACGATCCGGCGCGACGGTACCCGACGGTCTACGTGATCCAGGGCTACACCGGTCACGTCGGCATGTGGGCGAACCGGATGCCGTACCGGCAGCCGTTCATCGAGACCGCCGACGAGGTCTTCGCCTCCGGGCAGGCCCCCGGGTGTGTCGTCGTCTACGTGGACGCCTGGACGGCGTACGGCGGCTCGCAGTTCGTCGACTCGCCCGGCACCGGGGCGTACCACTCGTACCTCTGCGACGAGGTCGTGCCCTGGGTCGACGCGCGGTACCGCACCATCGCCGACCGGGAGTCGCGGGCCATCGCCGGCAAGTCCTCGGGCGGCTTCGGGGCGATGATCACCCCGATGCTCCGCCCCGACCTGTTCGGGGCGCTCGCCACCCACGCCGGCGACACCCTCTACGAGCTGTGCTACCTGCCCGAGTTCGGCAAGGCGGTCCGCCACCTGCGCGACTACGACCACGACATCATGCGCTGGTGGGCGGACTTCCGGTCGCGTCCCTCGTTCACGAAGGCCGCCGACCAGACCCTGTTGATGACGCTCGGCTGCAGCGCCTGCTTCTCGGCCGCTCCGGACGGCACCCCCGAGCTGCCCTTCGACCCGCGCACCGGAGTGCTGCGACCCGAGCTGTGGCAGCGGTGGCTCGACTGGGACCCGGTACGGATGGTCGAGCGGTATGCCGACGCGGCCCGTTCGTGGCGCGCGGTCTGGATCGACGCGGGGACCCGGGACGAGTGGTTCCTCGACCTGGGCGCCGAGGCGTTCCGCGCCGAACTGACCAGGGCCGGCGTGCCGGACGACCGGGTGCGCTTCGAACTTTTCGACGCGGGGCACATGTCGATCGACTACCGCTACCCGCTGGCCCTCGCCTGGCTGGCCCAGCGCCTCGCCCGCTGAGCCACCGGGAGCGTCGCCCGGTCCGGGGTGCCGTTCCCGTCCGGGCTCAGGCCGGGTAGCGGCGCGGCGTGAAGACCACCTGGTCACCGCCGCCTCTCGCCGCGACCCGGGTGGTCGAGGAGCCGACCAGCAGCAGCGTACGCATGTCCACGTCGGCCGGGTCGAGGTCGGCGAGCCGGACCACGCGTACCCGTTCGTCGTCGCCGCCGACGTCGCGGCCGAGCACCACCGGCGTCTCCGGCGACCGGTGCTCCAGCAGCAGGTCCCGGGCGGCGGCGACCTGCCAGGTCCGGCTCTTCGAACCCGGGTTGTAGATCGCGATGACCAGGTCGGCGCGGGCCGCCGCGGTCAGCCGCTCCGCGATGACCTCCCAGGGCTTGAGCCGGTCCGAGAGCGAGAGCACGCAGTAGTCGTGGCCCAGCGGTGCGCCGACCCGGCTGGCCACCGCCTGCGCGGCCGTCAGGCCGGGCAGGACGCGGACCGGGATGTCCTTCCAGCGCGGCTCGGTGGCGACCTCCAGCACCGCCGCCGCCATGGCGAAGACGCCGGGATCGCCGGAGGAGACCACCGCCACCCGCCGCCCGCGGCCGGCCAGGGCCAGGGCGAACTCGGCCCGCTCCGCCTCGACCCGGTTGTCCGAGGCGTGCCGTCGCTGGCGCGGGTTGGCGGGCACCCGGTCCAGGTACGGTCCGTAGCCGACCAGGTCGTCCGCGCCGGCCAGGGCGGCCTGGGCCTGCGGGGTCAGCCAGTCCCGGCCGGCCGGCCCGAGGCCGACCACCAGCACCTCACCCCGCCCGCCCGGCTCGCCGCCGGGCTCCTGGGCCGTCCCGCTCGGCTCGCCGCCGGGCTCCGTGGCCGGCTCGGCCGGGCCACCGCCGGAGCGCTCGGCGACCGCCGCCCCGGCGACGGCCGAAGCCACCGACCCGGCGACGGCCGAGGCCACCGGCCCGGCCAGCTCGGCCCGGGTCCGTTCGTGCACCCGGCTCGACAGCAGCGCCAGCGAGAAGTACGGCACGCTCGCGGGATCCACCTCGGCGAGCGGGGCGACCCGCTGGCGGTCGCCGGTGGCCCGTTCGACGTACCACGCCTCGTCGAGGCGTCCCGCCTCGGCCAGCGCCTCCCGGACCCCGCCGAAGGTCCGCCCCAGCTTCAGCACGGCGGCCGAGTCCGTGCCGGCCAGCCGTTCGGCCAGCGCCTCCGGCGGCAGCGTGCCGGGCAGCACGGTGAGCACCTCGTCCCGCTCGACCAGCGGCCGGCCGAGCACCGCCGACGCCGCGCTCACCGAGGTCACCCCGGGCACCACCTCGGCCTCGTACCGGCCGGCGAGGCGCTTGTGCATGTGCATGTAGGAGCCGTAGAAGAACGGGTCGCCCTCGCAGAGGACCACGACATCCCGGCCGGCGTCCAGGTGCGCCGCGAGCCGGGCCGCGCAGTCGGCGTAGAACTCCTCGATCGCGCCCCGGTACCCGCCCGGGTGGTCGGTCGTCTCCGTGGTGACCGGGTACGTGAACGCCTCCTCCACCTGGCCGGCGCGCAGGTACGGCGCGGCGATGGCCCGCGCGACGCTGCGTCCGTGCCGGGCGCTGTGGTAGGCGACGACGGCGGCCCGCTCGATCAGCCGGACCGCCTTCACCGTCACCAGCTCGGGATCGCCCGGCCCGAGCCCCACGCCGTACAGCCGTCCCGTAGCCCGACCGTCCATGCTGGTCATTCCCTCTCGCTCGCGATGGCGTTGAGCGCCGCCGCGGTCATCGCGCTGCCGCCGCGCCGCCCGTGCACCACCAGGTGCTCCAGGGCGGCGGGATGCTCGGCGAGCGCCTGCTTCGACTCGGCCGCACCGATGAACCCGACCGGGATGCCGAGCACGGCGGCCGGCCGTCCGGCGCCCGACTCCACCAGCTCCAGCAGGCGGAACAGCGCGGTCGGGGCGTTGCCGACCGCCACCACGGCCCCGTCGAGCCGGTCCCGCCACAGCTCCAGGGCCGCCGCGCTGCGGGTGGTGCCCAGCTCGGCCGCGAGGGCGGGTACCCGCGGGTCGCGCAGCGTGCAGATCACCTCGTTGTCGGCGGGGAGCCGGGTGCGGGTCACCCCGGCGGCGACCATCTCGGCGTCGCAGAGGATCGGCGCGCCGGCCCGCAGCGCCGCCCGGGCGGCGGTGACGACGCCGGGGGAGTACGCCACGTCGCGTGGCAGGTCGACCATCCCGCAGGCGTGGATCATGCGTACCGTCACGGCGGCGACGTCGGCCGGGAGCGCGGCGAGGTCCGCTTCGGCGCGGATGGTGGCGAACGAGCGGCGGTAGATCTCCGCGCCGTCCCGGACGTAGTCGATCATGCATCCCTCCGGGCCGCCGCGATCGCGGCCGCCGTCTCCGTCAACTCCGCCGACCGGGACCGCAGCGCGCCGTCCAGCCGGACCTCGTACCCCTGGGCCGTGGCCAGCACCTCGACGTGCCGCTCCGCCGGGCGACCGCAGCGGCGACCGCACCCGACCCAGTGCACCGGCAACACGTCCCCGGCCGGCGCTCCTCGCGCTGGCAACGCCTGCGCCGGCAACGCCTGCGCCGACGCTGCGCGCACCGCCGACGCCCGCGCTGGCAGCGCCCGCGGCGGCGGCCCCGGCACGGGCGGCGGCCCGGACCGGTGGTCGAGCGCCGCGTCCGCGTCGGCCCGCACGTCCGCCAGCGACCTGGCGCAGCCGGGCCGCCCGGCGCAGGCGCTCACGCCCGCCCAGGGCGAGCCGGGGTCGGTGACCAGCCCACCGGCGGCGAGCGCCCCCAGCCACCGGGAAGCCTCCCGCGCGGCCAGATCGGGGATGACGACGCTCCGCCAGGGGGTGATGTTGATCTCGTCGCCGCCGGCGCGGGCCGCCGCGTCGAGCAGGTCCAGCATCGGCGCGGTCAACCGGCCGAGCGGCGCCGCGGCCGAGAGGGCGTACCGGCCGTCGCACTGGGCGATGCGGCCCAGGGGCGGCCGTCCCGCCGGCGCGGCGATCCCGCCCACCGGCCGGTCCGCGACGGGATCGTCCGGCCGGTCCAAGGCGGTCCCGCCCGGCGGCCGGTCGGCGGCGGCCCGGTCCGGCGCCGACGTCGCCGGCATCCCGGACGCGGAGAGCGCGGCGCGCAGCCGGGCCGCCACCCGCGCGGCCCCGCCGGCCAGCTCGGCCAGCCGCCAGGCCGACGAGCCCTGGGCGGCCCGCTCGTCCAGGAAGGCCCGCGCCGCGAGCAGCGCGGCCCCGGCGGCCTCGCCCGGGCGGACCCGTACGCCGGTGTCGACGCGGTCGAGCAGCAGCGCCAGCGCGCCGTCCCCGACGGCGAGCAGCCCGACGTCGCCGCCGAACCCGGTCACGTCGCCCCGCCCGTCGTCGAGCGTGAACAGGAACCGCCCCGGCAGCCCGGCCAGTACCGGGTCGGCGCAGAGCCCCTCGTCCAGCGCCGTCACGAGCGGGCGCACGTCGTACCGGCCGGCGCCGTCGCGCCCGCTCAGCGGCGAGGCGATCACGTTGCGTACCCGCTCGTGGCTGGGCGACGGGAGCAGGCCCGCCGCCGCCAGCCGCCCGGCGAACTCCCGCTCACCCTCCGGGGCCAGGCCCCGCAGCTGCAGGTTGCCCCGGGAGGTCAGCTCCAGGGCACCGTCACCGAACTCGGCCGCGGCGGCGGCGAGCACGGCGAGCTGACCGGCGCGCAGCCGGCCGCCCGGTGCCCGTACCCGGACCAGCCCGCCGTCGGCGGCGCGATGCGGCCGCAGGGTGCCCGGGCAGGCGTCCGGCGCGGAACGAGGTGACCACACCCGGCGGATACTACGGGCTGCCGCGACCGGATCGCCGCTGGTGCCGCCGCCGCTGCCGGAGCGCCGGCTTGACGAACGGCTCCCGAATCATGAGAGTGTGGGGCGCTGTACGCGGCGGCAGGTGGAGGAAGCCGGTGAGATTCCGGCGCGGTCCCGCCACTGTCACCGGGGAGCGGACCCCACCGACGGTCACGGCCCATCCGGGCGGGAAGACCGGGGCGAGCGACGATCCGGGAGCCAGGAGACTCCGGGCCGCCGTCAGCGGTGCGAGACGGGCAAGCGGGCCCGGCGCGCGCCGTGTGGTCGCCAACGCCGCCCGGCTCCACGGGCGGTTCCGCGCCACGACCCGACGACCCGGGGCGCGGACCCCGAGTGAGGACCGACCATGCCGTACCGCGAGCGCCCGTCCGCCGCGCACCCCGCCGGCGGTGCCGCGTGATCCTGCTGCTCTCCACCTCGGACACCGACCTGCTCAGCGCCCGCGCCAGCGGCGCGGAGTTCCGGCTGGCCAACCCCGCCCGGGTCGAGGTCGCGGACCTGCCCGCGCTGCTCGACGGCGTCGAGCTGGTCGTGGTACGCCTCCTCGGCGGCTACCGGGCCTGGGAGGAAGGGCTCGACGCGCTGCTGGCCGGGGCGCTGCCGGTGGTGCTGCTCGGCGGCGAGCAGGCCCCCGACGCCGAGCTGATGCGCCGCTCGACGGTGCCGGCGGGGGTCGCCGCCGAGGCGCACGCGTACCTGGCCCATGGCGGCCCGGCGAACCTCGGCGAGCTGTACCGCTTCCTCTCCGACACGGTGCTGCTCACCGGCCACGGCTTCGCCGCCCCGGCGCCCACCCCGGCCTGGGGCCGGCTGGAGCGGACGGCGCGCCGCGTCGACGGGCCGGGCGTGTCCGCCGCGCAGCCGGGTGTGCCCGTCGTGCGGCCGGGCGTGCCCGCCGACGGGCCCGTGGTCGGCGTGCTGTACTACCGGGCCCATCACGTCGCCGGCAACACCGGGTTCGTCGAGGCGCTCTGCGACGCTATCGAGGCCGCCGGTGGCCGGCCGCTGCCGGTTTACTGCGCCTCGCTGCGCAGCGCCGAACCGGAGCTGCTCGCCACCCTCGCCGAGGCGGACGCGCTGGTCGTGACGGTGCTCGCGGCCGGCGGTACCCGGCCCGCCGAGGCGGGAGCCGGCGGCGAGGACGACGCCTGGGACGTCGGCGCGCTCGCCGCGCTGGACGTACCGATCCTGCAGGGGCTCTGCCTGACCAGCAGCCGGGCCAGCTGGGCGGCGAACGACGACGGGCTCAGCCCGCTGGACACGGCCACCCAGGTGGCGATCCCCGAGTTCGACGGGCGCCTGATCACCGTGCCGTTCTCGTTCAAGGAGATCGACTCGGACGGGCTGACCGTCTACGTGGCCGACCCGGAGCGGGCCGCCCGGGTCGCCGGCATCGCCGTACGGCACGCCGCGCTGCGGCACGTACCGCCGGCCGAGCGCCGGGTGGTGCTGATGCTCTCGGCGTACCCGACGAAGCACTCCCGGATCGGCAACGCGGTCGGCCTGGACACCCCGGCCAGCGTGGTGCGGCTGCTCGCCGCCCTGCGCGAGCGGGGCTACGACATCGGACCGGCCGACGGGCCGGACGCGCTGCCGGGTGTGGCCGCGGGCGACGGCGACGCGCTGGTGCACGCCCTGATCGCGGCGGGCGGGCAGGATCCCGACTGGCTGACCGAGGAGCAGCTGGAGGGCAACCCGATCCGCATCCCCGCCGACCGCTACCGGGCCTGGTACGACACGCTGCCGGCCGAGCTGCGGGAGGGGATGGAACGGCACTGGGGACCGCCGCCCGGCGAACTCTTCGTCGACCGCTCCCGCGACCCGGGCGGCGAGATCGTGCTGGCCGGGCTGCGCGCCGGCAACGTCGTGGTGATGGTGCAGCCGCCCCGTGGTTTCGGGGAGAACCCGATCGCCATCTACCACGACCCGGACCTGCCGCCGAGCCACCACTACCTGGCCGCGTACCGGTGGCTCGCCGACGAGTTCGGCGCGCACGCGGTGGTGCACGTCGGCAAGCACGGCAACCTGGAGTGGCTGCCCGGCAAGACGCTCGGCATGTCGGCGGCGTGCGGCCCGGACGCGGCGCTGGGCGACCTGCCCCTGATCTACCCGTTCCTGGTCAACGACCCGGGCGAGGGTACGCAGGCCAAGCGGCGCGCCCACGCCACCCTGGTCGACCACCTCATCCCGCCGATGGCGCGGGCCGACAGCTACGGCGACCTCGCGCGGCTGGAGCAGCTGCTCGACGAGCACTCCTCGATCGCGGCGCTCGACCCGGCCAAGCTGCCCGCCATCCGCGCCCAGATCTGGACGCTGATCCGGGCGGCCCGGCTCGACCACGACCTCGGCATCGCCGACCGCCCGCACGACGCGGAGTTCGACGACTTCCTGCTGCACGTCGACGGCTGGCTCTGCGAGGTGAAGGACGTGCAGATCCGCGACGGGCTGCACGTGCTCGGCCAGCCGCCGGCCGGTGAGACGCGGGTCGACCTGGTCCTGGCCATGCTGCGGGCCCGGCAGATGTGGGCCGGCCAGGTCGCCGCGTTGCCCGGCCTGCGGGAGGCGCTGGGGCTCACCGAGTCGGGCGAGGCCGCCCGCGGCGACGTGGACCGGGTCGAGGAGCTGGCCCGGTCGCTGGTCGCCGCGATGGAGCGGCGGGACTGGCGTCCCGGTTCGGCCGCCGAGGTCTGCCGCGAGCTGCTGACCGGCCCCGGCACCGACGCCGACACCGGCGGCGACCCGCCCGGCGAGGCCGGCATCGACAACTCCGCCGGCAACGCCACTGGCACCGGCAGCTCCGCCGGCACCGGCGCGGACGGGCCGGCGACGGGCCCGGACCGCGACGCCGTGGTACGCGTGCTCGAGTTCGCGGCCACCGAGATCGTGCCGCGGCTGGCCCGTACCACCGACGAGCTCACCGCGGTGCTGCACGCCCTCGACGGCGGGTACGTGCCGGCCGGGCCGAGCGGCTCCCCGCTGCGCGGCCTGGTCAACGTCCTGCCGACCGGGCGCAACTTCTACTCCGTCGACCCGAAGGCCGTGCCGAGCCGGCTGGCCTGGGAGACCGGTCAGGCGATGGCCGACTCGCTGCTGGCCCGGTACCGGGCCGACACGGGCGAGTGGCCGCGCTCGGTCGGGCTCTCCATGTGGGGCACCAGCGCCATGCGTACCGCGGGCGACGACATCGCCGAGGTGCTGGCCCTGCTCGGCGTGCGGCCCCGGTGGGACGAGGCGTCGCGCCGGGTCACCGGCCTGGCGCCGATCGACCTGGCCGAGCTGGGCCGGCCCCGCATCGACGTGACCATGCGGATCAGCGGTTTCTTCCGGGACGCGTTCCCGCACGTGGTGGGGCTGCTCGACGACGCGGTGCGGCTGGTCGCCGGGCTGGACGAGCCGGACGAGGCGAACTACGTACGGGCACACGCCCGGACCGACCTGGCCGGGCACGGCGACGAACGGCGCGCCACCCTGCGCATCTTCGGCTCGAAGCCCGGCGCGTACGGGGCCGGGCTGCTGCCGCTGATCGACAGCCGGAACTGGCGCGGTGACGCCGACCTGGCCGAGGTGTACGCGGTCTGGGGCGGCTACGCCTACGGGCGCGGCGTGGACGGGGTGGCGGCGCGCGGCGACATGGAGAACGCGTACCGGCGCATCGCGGTGGCGGTGAAGAACACCGACAGCCGGGAGCACGACATCGCCGACTCCGACGACTACTTCCAGTACCACGGCGGCATGATCGCCACGGTACGGGCGCTGAGCGGGCGGAGCCCGGTCGCGTACGTCGGGGACAGCACCCGCCCGGACGCGGTCCGGACCCGTACCCTCGGCGAGGAGACGGCGCGGGTCTTCCGGGCCAGGGTGGTGAACCCGCGCTGGCTGGCCGCGATGCGCCGGCACGGCTACAAGGGCGCGTTCGAGCTGGCCGCGACGGTGGACTACCTCTTCGGGTACGACGCCACGGCCGGCGTGGTCGCGGACTGGATGTACGAGAAGCTCACCGAGGCGTACGTGCTCGACCCGGAGAACCGCAAGTTCCTCAGCGAGTCGAACCCGTGGGCGCTGCACGGCATCACCGAGCGGCTGCTGGAGGCCGCCGGCCGGGGGCTCTGGGAGCGCCCGGAGCCGGCCACCCTGGACGCCCTGCGTGAGCTGTACGTGCAGACCGAGGGCGACCTGGAGGACGGCACGTCCGGGCGGTGAGCGGGCGGCCGGCGTACCGGGGTCGGGCGGCCGTCGCGGCGAAGGTGTCGTACGGCGGCGGTAGCGTCGCCGGGTGGTCACCGTCGACGACGTACGCGCACTGGCCCGGACGCTGCCGCGCACCAGCGAGCACCTGATCCGCGACCGGGTCAAGTTCCGGGTCGGCGCCATCGTCTACGTGGCGTTCTCCCGGGACGAGACGACGATGGGCTTCGGGTTCCCGAAGGAGGAGCGCGACGCCCTGATCGCCGGCGACCCGGAGCTGTTCTTCCTCCCGCCCCCCGCCGACCTGCGTTTCAACTGGGCCTGCTGCCGGCTCGACCGGCTCGATCACGACCACATGACCGAACTGGTCACCGAGGCGTGGCGGATGGTGGTCCCCAAGTTCCTCGCCCGGCAGCGCCTGGGCGACTGACCGCACCGGGCGCGCGCCGGCGCCGGGCTGCCGGATGTGGCGGGAAAGCGTGTGAAATTGCCGGTCCGCACCGGTCGGCGCGACGGCCGGATCGAAGAATCGATGGCCGGTCAATCGAATGGTCGACCCCGAGTCTCTTACCGGACAATGCGCCTCGTGTTCGCGTGAGCGCGGCGATAGGCTTATTTCCGCCATCGAGAAGGGGCGTTCTTCTGATGACGGGTGTCCGCGTCTTCCAAACGCGTTTCGATCACGTGAAGCACAATGTCGAGCAGGTGATCCACGGTAAGTCCCGCACGGTCTCGTTGGCCTTGGTCTGCCTGTTCGCCGAGGGGCACCTGCTGATCGAGGACGTGCCCGGGCTGGCCAAGACCTCTTTGGCCAAGGCGATCGCCAAATCCATCGGCGGAGAGTTCAACAGGATACAGTTCACCCCCGACCTCCTGCCCTCCGACCTGGTCGGCGCACAGATATTCCATCGCGCCACGGAGGATTTCTCGTTCCATCGGGGTCCGGTCTTCTGCAATGTCCTGCTCGGTGACGAGATCAATCGGGCCGCACCGAAAACACAGTCCGCATTGTTGCAGGTCATGGCCGAGCGCCAGGTGACCGTCGGGCTTGAGACGGCTCTCGTACATCGTCCGTTCATCTGTTTGGCGACCCAGAACCCGCTCGACCACCAGGGCACCTATCCCCTGTCCGAAGGGCTGCTCGACCGGTTCATGATGCGGCTGCCGATGGGATATCCGGACGAGTCGGCCGAAGAGAAGATCGTGAAACAGGAGCTGGCCGACCAGACGCCCGACGCCCTCAAGCCGGTGCTGACCCTCGCCGAGGTGAGGGAGATGCTGGCGGCGGTCCGCGAGGTCGCCGTCAGCGACGAGCTGACCGGGTACGTGGTCCGGATCATCCGCGCCACCCGGGACCTGCGGCGCACGATGCGGCAGGTGGTCCGGCTCGGGATCAGCCCGCGCGGCGCCATCGCGCTCGGATTGGCGGCCCGGGTCCAGGCGGCCTCGCGCGGCCAGCGGTACGTCACCCCGGACGACGTCAAGGACGTGGCCGTACCCGTCCTCGGCCACCGACTGCTGCTGACCGGGGAGGCGGAGGCCGCGGGTACGGACCCGGAGGAACTGGTGGCGGAGGTGCTGCGGGACGTCGCCGTGACGAGGCCGCGGTGACCGGCCGGCGCCGGACCCGGCCCCGGCTCACCCGGACCGGCCGCCGGGTGCTGGCCGCCGCGGCGCTGCTGGTGCCGGCCGGCGCCGTCGCCGACTATCCGGAGCTGGTCACGATCGGCCTGGCCGGGGCCCTCGCCCTCGGGTACGGCCTGCTGCGGACGGTGGTGCCGCCGCAGGTGCGCGCCGAGCGCCGGTTCGAACCGGGGCGGCTGCCCGAGGGCGGCTCCGCCCGCTGCCGGGTCACCGTCTCGAACCCGGGCCGCCGCCGCAGCGGCCCGGCCGAGGTGGTCGACCCGGCGACCGCGACGTCCCTGCGGGTACCGGCCGTCCCGCCGGGCGGGCGCCACGAGGTCGAGCCGTACGAGGTGGTCTTCGAGCGCCGGGGCGTGCACCGGCTCCCGCCGCCGCTCGTCGGTCGGGCCGACCCGTTCGGGCTGTGGCGCCAGGGGGTGGCGCACGGGCAGCCGAGCGTGGTCACCGTGCATCCCCGGGTCCACCCCGTGCTCGTGCCCGGCGTGGACCGTACGGCCGCACCGTCGCGCCGGGCCACGCGCGCGGGCGCGGTCTCGGACGACAGCTCCTTCCACACCCTGCGGCCGTACGAGCCCGGCGACGACCACCGCCTGATCCACTGGATGTCCTCCGCCCGTACCGGCGACCTGATGGTCCGCGAGGAGCGGGTGCCGCCGAGCCGTCCCGGCTGCGTGGTGGTGCTCGACACCGGGGCGCACCGGTACGGGCCGGAGCTGTTCGACGAGGCGGTCCGGGTGGCCGCCGCCATCTGCGTCTCCGCCATCCGCTCCGGCGTACCGGCCAGCCTGCGCGGCCCCGCCGGCACCGCGACGTCGGAGACGGCGGTGCTGGACCTGCTCACCACGGTCACCACCGGCCCGGCGCGGCGGGGTCTGCCGGCGATCGTGCCGCCGGCCCCGCCCGCCGCACCGACGGCCCTGATCCTGGTGACCGGGCGGATCGAGGCGGACGAACCGGCGGCGCTCGCCCGGACGGCCCCGGCGTGGGCGGCGGTACACGTGGTCGCGGTCGACGCGGACGAGTCGGCGCCCGCCCCGGCGGCCGCGCCCGTCTCCGTCGTCCGGGTCGGCGGCAGCGCCGACTTCGTACGACTGTGGCGGCGGCCGTGACCGCGCCCGCGCGGCCCACGTCGGCCGTGACCGCGCCCGCCCGTCCGACCGCGGCCGTGGCGCTCGGGCTGCTGGCGACGCTGGCCGGCGGGCTGCTCTACCGGGGCTTCTTCGCTGGGACCGGATATCTGGTCCCGCTGCTGGTCGCCGCGGTGGCCGGGATCGCCTTCGGACTGCTCGCCGGCCGGCGCGGGTCGCCGGCCGGGCTGCTGCTGGCCGGCTGCGGGATCGCCGCGCTGCTGACCGCGTACCTGGCCTTCCCCGGGACGCTCTGGCACGGGCTGCCCGGCGTGCGGACGGCCGCCGCCGTCCTGGCGGGCGTCGGCGGCGGCTGGGCGCGGATGCTGTCGGCGCGGGTGCCCACGGGGGCGGTCGGGGAGCTGCTCGTGGCGCCGCTGCTCACGCACTTCGGCGCGGCGGCCGGCGCGACCGTCCTCGCGGTGCGCACCCGGTCGGCGGTGGCACCGGTCGCCCCGCCGCTCGCCTCGTTCGTCGTGGCGCTGGTGCTCTCCGGTCCCGCCGTCGTCGACTCGCTGCCGGCCACGACGCTGCTCGTCGTGGCGGCGGCGGCAACGCTGGCGGTACGCCGCTCCGGCCGGCCCGCCCCCGCCGACCGAGGCGGTCGGGGCGGCCCCGGGCGGATCGGCGCGGCGCTGGCGCCGGCGGTCCTCGTGGCCGTGGTCGCCCTCGCCACCGCCGGGCTGGCCCTCGGTCCGGTGCGCGTGCTGGCCGCCGGAGCCGACCGGGCCGACGCCGGCCGCCTGCTCCGGCCGCCGGTCCGGGTCGCGCCGGTGGTCGATCCACTGTCGACGGTCCGGGTCGAGCTGCGGCGAAACCCGCCCCGGCCGCTCTTCTCGCTGGAGGTCGTCGCCGGGCCGCCGGCCGCCCTCGGCGATCGGGTCCGGCTGATGGCGCTCGACCGGTACGACGGGGTGCTGTGGAGCACCGACGCCCGGCACCTGCCCGTCGGCCGCGCCCCGGCCGGCGGCGGCACCGGCACCGACACCGGCGCGGACGAGGTGCGGTTCCGGGTCACCCTGGACGGGCTCGCCGGGCCGTTCCTACCGGTGGCGGGCCGGCCGTACCGGGTCGACGCGCAGACCCCGGGGCCGTACCGGTTCGCGGTCGCCGACGATCCCGCCACGCTCGTCACCGACCCGCCCGGCGCGGCCGGGCTCGGCTACGCCGTCACCGCGCGGGTACGCCCGGCCGACGCCGGCTTCGACGCGGCGGTACCGGACGGCGCCGCCGACCCGCGCCTGCGGGAGCTGCCCGGCGAACCGCCCCGCGCGCTCGCCGAGCTGCTGGACCGGCTCACCGCCCCGGCCGCCCGCCCGGTCGACAAGCTCCGCGCCGTCGAGCGGCACCTGCGGTCGCTGCCGTACGACCTCGACGCGCCGCCCGGGCACTCGTACGCGGCGCTCGCCGTGGCCGGCGGCGGCGCGGGCCACGCGGAACAGCGTGCCGCCGCGTTCGCGGTGCTGGCCCGGATGCTCGGCTACCCGGCGCGGGTCGTGGTCGGCTTCCGCCTGCCGCCGGGGGAGCGGGGACGGTACGCGGTCACCACGCGGGAGGCCCACGCCTGGCCGGAGGTCCGGTTCGCCGGGTACGGCTGGATGCCGTTCGAACCGACCGGCGACAGCCCCGCCGTTCCCGGCCGGGTCGCTCCGGTCCCGCCGCCGGCCACCCCGGCGCCGGATCCGAGCCCTTCCGCCGTCGCGACACCCGTGCCGGAGGCCCCGGCCTGGGTCGGCTCCGCCGGGCTGGGCCGCGTGTTGCCGCTGCTCGTGGCACCGGTGCTGCTCGGCGTGCTCGCGCTGCCGCTGGTACCGCTGGCCCGGGCGCTGCGGCGGCGGCGCCGGCGCACCCGGGGCACGACCACGAGCCGGCTGGCCGGCGCGTGGGCCGAGACGATGGAACGGCTCCGGTACCGCCGGGTGCCGCTGACCTCCGCCATGACGCCCGTCGAGATCGCCCGGGAGGCGGCGCGGCGGGTGCCGGCGCCCGCCGGAGCACCGGGCCCACCGGAGTTGACGCTGCTGGCCGGGGCGGTCACCGCGGCGTTCTTCGACGTGACGGCTCCGGACGAGCCGGCGGTGCGGGCCGCCTGGGATCTCGAAGCCGTCGTCCGCCGCTGGCTGCGGTACCCGCCGACGTCGTACCGGCGGTATCTGGCCTCGTTCGACCCCCGGCCGTTCCTGGCCCACCGCCGCCCGTCGCGTGGGTGGTGGCGGTCGAGGGCGGACCGGTACCGCGCCTCGCCGACGGCGGAACCGGGTCGGGAGGGGGTGGCCCGATGATCGAGCCGCGCCCGTGGAGGCCGCCACCCGGCGGTCCCGCCGGTCCGACCCGGCCGGCCCGGGCGGTCGGCGCCGGTCCGTTGACCCGCGCCGGCGGTCCGGGCCGGTTGGCCCGAACCCTCGGCGCGGTCCGGTCCGGCCGGCGCTGGCGGTCGCTGCCGGCGGCGCTGCTCGCGATCGTGCTGCCGGTCGGCGTCGCGGTCGTCGGGGTGCACCGGGGCGACCCAGCCACCCGACCCGCCGTGCGCTACGCCTCCGCCTGGCTGGCGTCGCGGGCGATCGGCGCGCTCACGCTGGTCGACGGGGTCTCGGCCGAGGTGGCGGCGACGGTGCCGGTGGCGCCGCCGGGCAGCCCGTTCACCGTGACCCAGCAGGGCCGGGCCGGCTACGTGACGGCACCGCCGGGCCCGCTGGTACGGGTGGACGGGGCGACCCACGCGCCGCGGCCGGTGGACGTACCGTCCGGGGAGCTGTCGGCGCTGGCCGGCGACGACCGGTACCTCTGGGGGTTGCGCCGCGACGGCGGGCTGACCCGGTTCGCCGACGCCCCGGCGGTGCCGCGGGCGTTCGCGCCGCCGGCCGGAGCGGGTCCGGGCGGAGCGGGTCCGGCGGTGACGGGCTCGGCCGGGTCGACGGGCGGCGCGCGGCGCCTGGTCGTGACCGGCGCCGGGCCGGTGCTGGTGGACGCGGATGCGCGGCGGGCCTATCTCCTCTCGCCCGAGCGGGGCGAGGTCGTGCACGAGCTGCCCGTCGACATCGGCCCCGACGACCTGGTCAGCGGCGTGCCGGACGGGCCGTGGCTGCTGGCGGTCCGGCCTGCCGACGCGACGCTGCTGCGCTGCGAGGTGCGGGCGGACACCTGCTCCGGCCGGACCACGCTGGTCGGCGCCGGGCCGGAACTCGGGGCGGCCGTGGGGGCGCGGGGCGCGGTCTTCGTGCCGGACCGCGGGGCGGGCGTGGTACGGATCGTCGACCTCGCCGGCGGCCCGGGCGCGGCCACCGAGCGGCTGGCCGACCCGGGCGCCCGGGTCGAGCTGTCGGTCGCGGGCGGCGTGGTCTTCCTCAACGACCCGGACGGGCCGGCGGCGGCCGTCGTCGCGGCGGACGGGTCGGCGCGCCGGCTGGTCAAGTACGGCGGCGCCCCGCCCGCCGGCCCGCCGGCCACGGCCACCCCGCCGCCGACGGCCTCGTCCGCGCCGCCCGGGCCGTCGCCCCGCCCCGGCCCGACGGACCGGAGCGCCAGCCCCACCCCCTCGCGCACGCCGAGCCGGTCACCGACGCCGTCGCCGAGCCGGACCCGGACGCCCTCGCCGACCCCTTCCACACCGAGGAACCCCTACCTGCGGGAGCACGACCGGCTGGTGCTCGACGATCCGATGACGAGGAACACCGGCCGCTGGAGCAACGACAACGACGCCACCGGCACCTGCCGGTTCGCCTCGGACGGCTACCACGTGGAGTCGAGCAACGGGCACAGGTTCCACGAGTGCTACGGCGACCTCCGGGTCGAGGACTTCACCTACGAGGTGCGGTTCCACTTCGGTACGGCCCGCGCGGCGGGAGTCTTCGTCCGCCAGAGCGGCGACGGAAGCTGGTACTTCGCGATGATCGGTCGCAGCGGGACGGTCTGGCTGAGCAAGGGTGTCGCCGGGGTCCCGGAAGATCCCGACCTGTTCACCGGCTCCGTCGACCCGCCGGACCCGAACGGGTGGCACCGGCTGGCGGTGACCGGTGTGGGCGACACGCTCACCGTCTACGTGGACGGCGAACGGGTCGGCTCGATCACGGACGGGCAGTTCGACGCCGGCCCGATCGGCGTCTTCACCGACGGCGGCCGGGCGCCCGACGGTGCGGACCCGCACGGGGAAACCATCTTCCGCGACGTACGGGTGTGGCGACCCTGATCTCGGACGGGAAGGGAAGGACATGGTCGACTGGTTTCGCTCGCTGGACCAGGCGGGATTGGTGAGCGCCCTCGTCTCCGGCGTGTTCACGGTCATCGCCACGGTCATCGGTGAGATCGTGGCACGGCGGCGAACGGAGTCCACCGGATCCGGCCGGTCCGGGGGACAGGACGGCCGCCAACGGGGACAGGACGCCGCCCAACCGCGGGCCACCGGGCCGGCGCGCTGGTGGCGCCGCTATCCGCCCAAGGCCCGGGTCGCCATCGCCGGCGGCCTGACCGTGGTCGTGGTAGGGCTGCTCCTCGCGTTCCTGCTGCCCGGTGGGGAGGATTCCCCGGACCGGCGCACACTGGCGTCGCCGGGACCGACCGCCACCCCGACGGCGACCTCGGCCGCGACCACCGCCGCCGGCCGGGGCACGGCCGGGAACCCCTATCCGCCCGGGCACCGGACCGTGCTGCTCGACCAGGCGATGGTGGCCGAGAACGGGGGCTGGCGGAACCTGAACTCGGGAACCGGGACCTGCCGGTTCGGCCCGGACGGCTACCACGTGGCGTCGACCGGGGGCAACAAGTACCACGAGTGCTACGGCACGAAATCGGTACGGGACTTCACGTACGAGGTCGAGTTCTCCTTCGGTACGGCCCGGGCGGCGGGGATCTTCTTCCGCCAGAGCGGCGAAGGAAGCTGGTACTTCGCGGAGGTCGGCCGCAGCGGGACGGTCTGGCTCAGCAAGGGGGTCGCGGGCAGCCCGGCCGACCCGGACCTCTTCACCGGCCAGGCGCCGGCACCCGATCCGGCGCGGCGGCACCGGCTCGCGGTGACCGCGGTGGGAGACCGGTTCGCCGTGTACGTCGACGGCGAACGGGTCGGTGAGATGACCGACGGGCAGTTCGCCGAGGGCGGCATCGGGGTCTTCACCGACGGTGGGAAGGCGCCGGACGGTACCGACCCGGACGGCGAGACCGTCTTCCACCACGTACGGCTCTGGCAGCCCTGACCGGCGCGCCACCGGCTCCCGTCGGGCGGCGGGAGCCGGTGGCCGGGGACGACGGCGTCAGCGGCCCGGCGTCACGGTGATCGACTCACCGGGCCGCAGGGTGATGTCCCGCCGCCACGACCCGTGCCGCAGTTCGGTGGCGGTACCGCCGACGCTGCGTACCGTCGCGCTGGTGGCCCGGCCGCCGCGCCACCTGAGGTCGACCTCGAAGCCGCCGCGCGCGCCGACGCCGGTGACCTCCCCGTCCGCCGCCCAGGCCGCAGGGAGGGCGGGCAGGAGTTCGATCACGCCGGGCCGGGAGTAGAGCAGCATCTCCAGCACCGCGGCGGCGCCGCCGAGGTTCGCGTCGATCTGGAAGATGGTGCGGTCGCCCTGGCTGTACATGTCGAAGAAGTTCGCCGCCGTGCCGTTGCCGTTGTTCATCGACGGTCGCAGCACCGTGAGGTAAAGCTGGTACGCCTTCTCGGCCTCGCGCAGCCGGGCCCAGCAGAGCGAACGCCAGGCGCACGCCCAGCCGAAGCTGTCCATGCCCCGGGCGGTCAGCAGCTCCCGTACGCCGTCGAGCAGCTCGTCCCCGGCGGTGTCGGTGTTGATCCGGTCGCCCGGGAAGAAGCCGATCAGCGGCGAGAGGTGCCGGTGCGTCTGCTCGCCCAGGTTGTCCGGGCTCATCCACTCCTCCAGCCAGCCGGTCTTCGGGCTCACCCGGGGCAGGTGGAGGCGGGCCCGCAGCGCCGTGACCGTCTCGGCGAACGCGCCGTCGCGGCCGAGCCGGGCGGCGGCGGTACCGATCTGGCCGAAGAGGTCCCAGGCGAGCTCCTGCGCGTACGTGATCCCCTTGGCGTCCTGCGGCCCGTGCTCGGGCGACCAGTCGGCGTCGTCGACCAGCACCTCCCGGGACGCGCCGGTCTCCGGGTCGGTGACGGTGGCGGTGATCAGCCGGGCCTGCCAGAACTCGGCGGCGCCCCGGAGGACCGGGTAGATCTTTTCGAGGTACGCCCTGTCCTGGGTGAACTCGTAGTGCTGCCAGAGCGAGTTGCAGAGCCAGGCGTTGCCCGCCGGGTGCCACCACCAGCCGAGGCCACCGTGGATGTTGGTGGAGAAGGCCACCGTCCAGCCGGCGACGCGGCCGCTGGAGTTGCGGAACCGGTTGCGCGGATCGTTGAAGAGGCGGCCGGTCTGTGCGGTCCAGGACGGCAGCTGGGACAGGCAGTAGTCGGCCAGCGCGTGGAAGCACTCGCCAAGCCCCGCCCGGTCGGCGAGCCAGTAGTTCATCTGGACGTTGATGTCGGTGTGGTAGTCGCTGTACCAGTCCGGGGTGTTGTTGTGCAGCCAGAGCCCCTGCAGGTTCAGCGGCAGGCTGTCCCGCGAGCCGGTGATCGTCAGGTACCGGCCGAACTGCAGGTAGGCCGCCTCCAACTCCGGGTCCGGCTGGGACGGGTCGGTGTGGCGCACGGTGATGCGGGACCACGAGTCCAGCGCCCGCTGGGTCTTCGACGACTCGCCCAGCCGGATCGTCATCCGGTTGTAGAGCCGGTGGTAGTCCGCCACGTGGGTGGTGAGCAGCGTCGTGCCGGGCAGCTTCGCGGCGGCGGCGACCTTGGCCCGGGCGATGGCGAGCGGGTCGGCGGCCGGGTCGCGGTAGCCGCGGTCCGGGTCGGGGGCGTAGTTCGTGCCGCCGCTGACGACGACGAGGAGTTCGCGGCAGCCGGCGAAGGTGATCCGGGAGCCCTCGACGCGGACGGTCCCGGCGCGACCCACCACGGTCACCGCCGCCGCGTACCGCAGCCCGTTGTCGAGCGTACCGGCGAACGACAGGCCGGTGCCGGCACCGGCGGTCGTCTCGCCGTGCGTACCGGCCAGCGACACCGAGCCCTCGTGGGTTCCGCCGCCGGACTGGGTCAGCCGGATGACGACCACGTCGTCGGGGTGGCTGGCGTAGATCTCGCGCCGGTAGCGGACCCCCTGGTGGCGGTAGGTCGCCGAGACGACGCCGTTGCTCAGGTCGAGCTGCCGGCGGTAGTCGGTCACCGCATCCGGCGGGTGACCCGGCAGCGCGACGCGTACCTTGGCGAGCAGCCCAAAGCTGCCGAAGTCGGTCGGGCCGTAGGGGAACTGCCCGTCGTCCTGGAGCACGTCGTTGCGGGTGCCGGTCCAGAACGAGGCGTCGGTGAGGTAGACGAAGTCGTCGACCGGGTCGCAGCCGACGAGGCCGCCGAGCCGACCGTTGCCGATCGGCAGCCCCTGCTCGATGATCTTTCCCTCGTCGGCGGGGGTGCGGTACCAGAGCGTGGTCGCCTCCGCCTCGGCGACGAGCGAGACACCGGTGGGGCGTACCGGTTCGGCGTGCGCCGCGAACGGCCGGGCACCGACCAGTGCGAGCCCCGCGCCGGCGGCTCCGGTCAGGCGGAGGAAGTCCCGCCTCGACGGTCCACCCGCGACCGTCGCACCCGGATCGTCACCGGGCTGTTGAGCAGCGTCGTCCGTCATCTCCGTACCCTCCTTGACAGTTGGCGCCGGGGGAGCGCGACCGGGATGTCCGGCGGGGCGCGATCGCTGAAACGTACGATCATTAATTATGAATTGTCAACGGGTGGCGCCTCGAACACGCCGTCCGGACCCGCCACCGTAACCGGTGACCAGGGAAAGCTGTCCTGCGGGCCGGACTGGCTGCCCGGCGCCGATCGGCAGAGATCGGATGACTGGGGCCGGGCGCGAGTCCCTCGGGTTGCCCGGAGGCCCCGCGGTACCGCCGCGGCGTGGCGTCGTTCGCGTAGGCTGCGGCGGTGAGCGTCACCGAGCCACGGCCGGCGGCCAGGGGTCGCGACGGGGCGTTGACGGTGGTGGAGATCGCGCGGCTGGCGGGGGTCTCCGCGCCGACCGTGTCCCGGGTCCTGAACGGACAGTCCGGGGTGGCGCTGGCGACCCGGCAGCGGGTCGAGGCGGTGCTGCGCGAGCACGGCTACCGGCGTCCGGCCGGCAGCAGCTCGATCGCCGTGCTGGAGCTGGTGTTCCACGCGCTGGAGAGCCCGTGGGCGCTGGAGATCATCCGGGGCGTGGAGCGGGTCGCGCGGGAGAACGACCTGGCCGTGGTGCTCACCGAGATGCAGGGGCGGCTGACCCCGGGACGGGCCTGGACCGAGCAGGTGCTGACCCGCCGGCCGGCCGGCGTCATCGCCGTCTTCTCCGAGCTGACGGTCGCCCAGCAGTCGCAGCTGGCCACCCGGTCGGTACCGCTGGTCGTGCTGGACCCGACCGGTGAGCCGCTGCACCGGACGCCGTCGGTCGGGGCGACCAACTGGAACGGCGGCCTGGCCGCGACCCGGCACCTGCTGGACCTCGGCCACCGCCGCATCGCGATGCTCAGCGGCCCGGTCCAGTGGCCCTGCTGCCGTGCCCGCCTCGACGGCTACCGGGCGGCGATGGACGCCGCGGGGGTGCCGGTGGAGCCGGACCTGGTCCGGATCAGCACCCTCTACGTCGAGGGCGGGCTGGCCGACGGTGCCGCGCTGCTGCGCCTGCCGGAGCCGCCCACGGCCGTCTTCACCGCGAACGACCTCCAGGCGCTCGGGGTCTACGAGGCGGCCCGGCGGGCCGGCGTACGCGTGCCGGAGGAGCTGAGCGTGGTCGGCTTCGACGACCTCGCCTTCACCCGCTGGTCCGGGCCGCCGATGACCACCGTCCGCCAGCCGCTTGAGCAGATGGGCGCCACCGCCGCCCGGATGATCGTCGAACTGGCCGCCGGTCGGGCCCTGGAGCAGCACCGGGTCGAGCTGGCCACCCGGCTCGTCGTACGCGAGAGCACCGCACCCCCGCACGGCTCCTGCTGAGTCCCTCGGCGGGGCGCCTGTCGTCGCTCCCGGCCGGACGGGGCGAGTCGTCGGCGGCCGGCTGACCGGGTGCGCGCCGGCCGGTGCGCGTCGGCCCGGCCTTCCGGAACGTCACCGGAAGCGGACGCGCCCGCGGTGCCGTGATCGCCGGTGACCGGCGCGGACGCTGCTCCAATACATCCAAGCTCAGCGATGTATTGTGCTCCGAAAGGTTTCAATCGATACTTCGAAATGTTTCACACAGATGGCGGCGGGGTGGCCGCGGGTCGCCCCGCGCCGGCGTCGAAGGGATCCCAGATGAAACGCCTGCTAGCCACGCTCGGGGCCGTCGGAGTGACAGCGGCGCTGGCGCTGGTGGGGTTGACCCTCCCCACGCCGCCGGCCTCGGCGGCGACGCTGACCGAGGTCACCAACTTCGGTACGAACCCCAGTAACCTGCGGATGCACCTCTACGTACCGGACCGGCTCGCGGCCCGGCCGGCGATCCTGGTCGCCGTGCACTACTGCACCGGCTCGGGCCCGGCGTTCTACTCCGGTACCCAGTTCGCCTCCCTGGCCGACCGGTACGGCTACATCGTGATCTATCCGTCGGCGACCCGCAGCGGCCAGTGCTTCGACGTCTACACGCAGCAGGCGCTACGGCGCGACGGCGGCAGCGACCCCGTGTCGATCATGTCGATGGTCCGGTACGTGCAGCAGCGGTACAACACCGACCCGGCCCGGGTCTTCGCCACCGGTACCTCGTCCGGCGCGATGATGACCAACGTCCTGCTCGCGCTCTACCCCGACGTCTTCGCCGCCGGGGCGGCCTTCGCCGGGGTGCCGTTCAGCTGCTTCGCCACGACCGGCGGCTCGACCTGGAACAGCGAGTGCGCCAACGGCACCATCATCCGCACCGCGCAGCAGTGGGGCGACGCCGTGCGCAACGCCTATCCCGGCTACAGCGGACCGCGGCCGAGGATGCAGCTCTGGCACGGCACCAGCGACGAGACGCTGCGGTACCCGAACTTCGGTGAAGAGATCAAGCAGTGGACCAACGTCCACGGGCTGAGCCAGACGCCCACCTACACCGACACGCCGCAGTCGGGCTACACCCGGACCCGGTACGGCGGCAGCGGCGGCCAGGCCCCGGTCGAGGCGATCAGCATGCAGGGCGTGTCGCACAACCTGCCGGTCAACGCGGCCGAGGCGATCCGCTTCTTCGGGCTGGACAGCACCACCCCGCCCACCACCGCCCCGCCGACGACGGCGCCCCCGACCACCGCCCCGCCGACGACGGCTCCGCCCACCACCGCGCCGCCGACCACGGCGCCCCCGGCGGGCGGCTGCGCGGTGGCCTACGGCGTCAACGCCTGGAACAACGGCTTCACCGCCGCGATCACCATCACCAACCGGGGCAGCGGCGCCGTCAACGGCTGGAGCCTGGCGTTCACCCTCCCGGCCGGACAGACCATCACCTCCGGCTGGAACGCCTCGTACAGCCCGAGCAGCGGCGCGGTCACCGCCAGGAACGTCTCCTACAACGGCACCATCGCGCCGAACGCGTCGGTGAGCATCGGCTTCCAGGCCACGCACACCGGCAACACCGGGCGGCCGTCGTCCTTCACGCTCAACGGCACCGCCTGCACCATCGCCTGACCGCGTTCCGGGTGGCGCCGACCTCGCCGGCGCCACCCGGCTCCCCGGCGACCGCGCCGACCGGCCCGCCGCTCCGGCAGGCCCGGAGCCGCGCGCGGCCGGTCCGCACCGCACGGACTGGGATCGCGCCGCTCCCCGCCCCGGGCCACGCAAGCCGGATTGGCCGTGAGTGAAGCGGCACCACGCGGCCCCCGGCCCGCCGTTACGGTCGACCCATGGCCACGCCCGCGCTCTACGACGCGCACGCCGACTGGTACGAGGAGTACATCGGCACCGCCACCGAGGAGTACAACCGGCGCGTCGACGGGATGCTGCGCGACCTGCTCGGCGGTGGTACGGGTGGCTGCCTGGACGTGTGCTGCGGGACCGGGGCGCGGGCGGGCGTGCTGCGCGAACTGGGCTGGACGCCGCTCGGTGTCGACCTCTCCCGCGGGCAACTGCGGTACGGCGTACGGCGGTTGCCGGCCGCGGTGGGCGGCGCCGCCGCGCTGCCGGTACGCGACGGGGCGGTTCCGGCGGCGGTCTGCGTGCTCGGCCACACCGACCTGCCGGACTACCCGGCGGTGCTGCGGGAGGTCGCCCGTGCGCTGCGGCCCGGCGGGCGCTTCGTGCACGTCGGCGTGCACCCCTGTTTCGTGGGCGCCTTCGCCGACCGCCGCGATCCGACCAGGATCGTCGTCGACGAGCGGTACGCCGAGCGGGACCGCACCCTCGACGCGTGGTGCCCTTCCGGGGTGCGCGCCCGGGTGGGCGCCTGGCACGTTCCCGTCGCTGACCTGGTCAACGCGGTCACGGCGGCCGGCCTGCGGCTGCTGCGCGCGGCCGAGGCCGGGCCCGGCGGCGTGCCCGACATCTTCGGTCTGCTCGCCACGAAGGGCGAGTGACGAGGGGCACCGGGAAGCCGCCTGGTGGGCGCGGCGCCCCGGTGCGCGGCCGGCCCGATCTGGCAGTATGGCGATTGGTGTTCGAGTAGTGACCGACCGTCGATCTCCCCGGGAGTGCCCCATGACCTCGTCGCTCGATCCGCCCCGGGCCCGCGCCGGGGACGTGGCGGCCGCCATCCTGCAGGTGGACTCGCTGCTGGCCCGGATGGAAAACCCCGACCGGGTACCGCCGACCGGGTTGCGGGACACCCTGGTCTCCTCGATGGTGGACCTCTCCGACGTCACCGACGGCTTCTGCACCCTCGTCTACATGTTCGTCAGCAGTCTCCGTTCCGTGCACGAGGCGGCCGGGCGGGATGTGGTGGAGGGAGTGCTGCCGGGGGCGCTGCTCGCCCTGCGGCACATGCCGAAGTCGGTGGCCCCCGAGGCGATCCCGACGATGTCGGCGCTGATCACGGCGGCGGCGCTGAACCTGAGCCCGAGCCTGTGGCGGGCGCAGTTCGGGCCCTGGACCCCCCGCGAACTGCGCGCGCTGGAGGCGACGGCGCTGGTGCTGGCCATCCAGATCAACCGCATGCAGGGCGACGGTCGGGCGGCGGTTCGCCTGGTCACCGACGTGCTGGCCCGGGTCGAGGCGGACGGCGGGGTCGGATAGCGAGTCCATATAACGAGAAATTTGGCTCACATAGCGGGACGCGGTCTAGGGTTGCCGGCATGGCGACCGACGCGGCCGTGTACACCCACGGCCACCACGATTCCGTACTGCGCTCCCACCGCTGGCGCACCGCCGAGAACTCCGCCGCCTACCTGCTGCCGGAGCTGCGGCCGGACATGACGATCCTCGACGTGGGCTGCGGCCCCGGGACCATCAGCGCGGACCTGGCGGCCCGGGTGCCGCAGGGGCACGTCACCGCGGTCGACGCCGCGGCGGGCGTACTGGACGAGGCCCGCGAGCTGGCGCGCGACCGCGGGCTCACCAACATCGACTTCGCGGTCGCCGACGTGCATGCCCTGGACTACCCGGACGACACCTTCTCGGTGGTGCACGCGCACCAGGTGTTGCAGCACGTCGGCGACCCGGTGGGGGCCCTGCGCGAGATGCGCCGGGTGACCAGGCCGGGCGGCATCGTCGCGGTACGGGAGTGCGACTACGCCGCGATGGTCTGGTACCCCGAGGTCCCCGTCCTCGACGAGTGGCGCGCGCTCTACCGCCGGGTCGCCCGCGCCAACGGCGGCGAGCCGGACGCCGGACGCCGGCTGCACGCCTGGGCGCGGGAGGCCGGTTTCACCGAGATCACCGCCTCCACCGGCAACTGGTGCTACACCACGGAGCAGGAGCGCGCCTGGTGGAGCGCCCTCTGGGCGGAGCGCACGCTCGCCGCCACGTACGCCCGCCGGGCCACCGAGGTCGGGCACGCCACGACCGCCCAGCTGGAACGGATCGCCGACGGGTGGCGCGAGTGGGGCGTCCACCCCGACGGCTGGTTCACGGTCCTCAACGGCGAGATCCTCTGCCGGGTACGCTGACCGGCCGCGGCGGAGACGGCTACCGGACGGCAAGCCGTCGCCGCTCCGCCCCGCGCCGGAGGGGCGACGAGCCCGATCACGGGGAGCGAACGGTGGCCGCCTTGTCGCGCTCCCTCTCGAAGCGGTCGAGGATGGCGTCTAGACCCAGCGCGAAACGATGGGTGAACTGGCCGAGCAGAAGTTCGCCGGTCACGGCGGTGAGGTCGGGGTACTGCTCGGGCGGCAGCGCCGCGAGGAAGGATTTGACCTGGTCGAGGCGGCCTGCCTGGCCGGTCCCCTTGCCGAAGGCGGTCTCCTGGCTGGCGAAGCCGACCACGTAGTTCAGGAAGACGATGTAGCCGTAGCTGGCTAGCTTGTCGGTGAAGCCATGCTCGCGCAGGGCGCCGATCACATGGTCGGCCAGGCGGAGGCCGTTCGGCCCGAACATCGGTCGTCCGAGCAGCAATTGCGGGGTGGCCGGGTGTTCGATGATCGCCCTGCGCAGGCCATGCCCGATCACGTCAAGCTGCTGACGCCACCCGGAGTGCCGCGACGGCAGCGCACACTGGCCGACAACATGGTCGATCACCAGCGCGAACAGCTCCTCCTTGCCTTTCACGTGCCAGTACAGCGACGGCGACTTGATGCCCAACCGGGCGGCCAGCTTGCGCGTGCTGAACTGTTCGACCCCATCGGCATCCAGCAGCTCAAGAGCCGCGCGCACGATCTCCGCACGGTCCAGCCGTCCATGGCCGTCACCACTGTCGGGCCACGGGTATGGCCACGCCCGCCCAGCCATCCCTTCCCCTCTCGTCCGTGGAGGCAGCCTACCATTGCAAGGGGTTACCTATCACTGATAGTTTCCGCCTATCGACGATAGGGGGATGTTCGATGGTTGCCGTATCGACACAGGGATCGACCAGCCGAACGACGAGTTGGCTGCCGCTGGTCGCGGTCGTGCTCGCGGTGTTCGTGCTGATGCTCGACGCGACCGTGGTGACCGTCGCGTTGCCGGCCATGGCCCGTGACCTCGATGGCGACGTCACTGACCTGCAATGGGTGATGAACGCCTACACGATCGCCATGGCCGCCGTTCAGCTCAGCGCCGGTGCGCTCGCTGACCGGTACGGTCGGCGGAGGCTGTTCCTGATCTCCGTCGGATGGTTCGCGATGGCCTCGGTGGCCTGCGGCCTCGCGACGACACTCACGATGCTGATCGCCGCGCGAGTCGCGCAAGGGCTCGCCGGCGCCATCATGTTCGCCACCACGCTCGCGTTGATCGGGCAGAACTACACCGGCGCGGCGCGCGGCACGGCGTTCGCCGTCCGCGGTACGACGGCGGGGATCGCGGTGGTACTTGGCCCGGTCATCGGCGGCCTGCTCACCGACGGCCTCGGCTGGCGGTGGATCTTCTTGGTCAACCTGCCCGTCGCGGCCGCCGCGATGACCATCGGTTGGTCGAAGCTGCGCCGCGGCGAGGAACTGCTGCGGCACCGCCGGATCGACGTGCCGGGCCCGCTGCTGCTCGCCATCGGGCTCGTCGCGCTCGTCTACGCGCTCCTCAGCGCCAACAACAGGGGCTGGACCGACCCGCTGATTCTCAGTTGTCTCACCGGTGCCGGTCTAGCCCTCGCCGCGTTCCTCGTCGTCGAGAGCGGGCTCACCCACCCCATGCTCGACCTGCGGCTCTTTGCCGACCGCACATTCGTCGCCACCCAGATCGGCTCGTTCACCGTCCAGGGCAGCGTTTTCGCCTTGTTCGTCTTCTTCTCCGTCTACTTCCAGAACCACCTCGGCAAGAGCGTCATCGGAGCGGGACTGTCCTTCCTGCCCATCGTCATTCCAATCATGATCGCCGGGGCGGCGGTGGGCGCCTTCCTCGATCGCATCCCGCCCCGACTCACCATCGGCGTCTCCCTCGCACTCATCGGCGTCGGGCTGCTGCTCATGCTCGGGGTCACCGAGCGCACCGGCTGGAGCCACTTCCTGGCAGGCATGGTCGTCACCGGCCTCGGCTGCGGCGTCGCCCTGCCCGTGCTCGGTGCTCTCGCCGTCGATGTCCCGCCAGCACAGGTCGGCGTGGCCGCCGGCGTCAACAACACCGCGCTACAACTCGGATTCGCCCTCGGCATCGCCAGCTACGGCGCCGTCCTCGGCACCTTCCCGGAAACCGCCGCCGGCTTCGCCGACGGGCTCAACCACCTCATCGCCATCGGCGCCGGCACCGCCATCATCGGTGCGGCCACTGCCACCGTCCTACTTCGATCCGGCCAGCGACGCACGGCCAGCTGAGCCGCGATCAACCGGGGCGGCGCGGAGGAATCCCCATCCTCCAGCGCGGGAGGGACGTCAACGGGGCAGGAGCGGGCCGAGCGGGCCGAGGTCGAGGTTCAGGTCCTCGGGGGCGAGCCCGAAGTGTTCCCGGAGTTCGGTCATCTGCTCGTCCAGCGCCATCAGCGTCGCGCCGATCCGCTCGATCTGCTCGTCGGTGAGGTCGCCCTGGTCGATCCGGCGCAGCGCCTGCCGCTCCATCAGCTGCCGCAGCAACTCCACGATGGTCAGCACCAGCCCGCCGAGGCCGCGCTCGACCCCGTCCCGATCCAGTTGCACGCCGCGCGCGAGCCGCCGGGGCTCGGGAATCCCGACGTCCCCGCCGGCCGCGCCCGCGTCGCCGGTCATCGCGGCGCCTCCGGTCCGCCCGCCGCCGCGCGCACCGACGAGAGCAGCGCCCGCAGCGAGACGTAGACCAGGTCCACGTCCGCGATGGAGAGGGCGAGTTCGCCGCTGACCACCACCCCGCGCGCGAGCACCCGGTCGAGCAGGTCGACCAGGGCCACCGGGCGGTAGTCGTCGGCGCCGTCCGGTACCGGCGCGCCGACGACCTCGCCCGTCAGGGCGTCGCTCGTCGAGGCGTCGTCACGGGTCCACGCGTCACCCATCGTGCCGCCCCCCGTCGTCGATGTCGGCGAACGAGTACGGCGGCCACGGCCCGGTCAGTTCGAGCCGGATCGCGGGGTACCGCCCGGCGAGCGCCTCGACCAGGTTCGCGAAGTCCGTACCGCCGTCGGCGTCGACCAGGTAGGCGCCGTTGAGCAGCATCTGCTCCGGTACGCCGCTGAGCCCCCGGTCCTGCGGCGCGTGCCGCCTGGCCGCCCGGGCGTGCCGGGCCAGGGCCTCGTGCGTCGCCTGCGCGGCGCGCGCCGCCGCCCGCCCCGCCGCCTCGGTGGCGGCCAACTGGGCCCGGCGTCGCAGCAGGTACGCCGTGCCGGCCCCGCCGGCGCCCCCGGACGCGGCCGGCGCGCTCGCCGCGGCGCCCGCCCCGGGTACGGCGTATGCCTTCACGCCCCACTCGACCCGGCCGGCGACCCGGTCGAACGCGGCCCGGAAGTCGTCCCGCCGCTGGGCCAGCGCCTCCCGCAGCCCGCCCTCGTCGCGGTAGACGGTGGCGAGCCGGGCCGGCACCACCGGGCCGAGTCGCGCCAGCACGTCGGCGACGCGGTGGTGCTCGCGGGCCACCCGCTCCAGCCACGTCAGGTCTTCGAGGTTGCGGCGCAGCGCGACCTCGCCGTACTCGGTCGGGGCGACCGGGGCCACCACGGCCACCAGACCGTCCGCCGCGACCGGCCGGACCGGTCCGCCACCGACGCCGGTGATCCCGGCGAGCCGGCCGGCGTCCGGGCCGGGCGTCACGGCGTGCAGCCAGAGAACGGGTTCCTCGCTCAACGCTCCTCCTCTCCGCCGGTCAACTCGCCCCGGTCGTCGCCCGGCGGCACCGGGCGGCGCGGGCGCGCGGTCAGGAACGGGTCGTGCTCCCACCAGTCGATGCCCATCTCCCGGGCGGTGTCGACCGAGGCCACCACCAGCCGGAGCTTGATCGTCAACAGCTCGATGTCGAGCAGGTTCACCCGGATGTCGCCGGCGATCACGATGCCCCGGTCGAGCACCCGCTCCAGGATGTCGGCGAGGTTGCCCGACTGCCCGGTCGCGGGAAGCCCGTACCCGCCGGACGTGGCCGGATACTCCGGTACGCCCGTCATCGCGACTCGCTCCCGCCGTCGCCGCGTCCGCGTGGGTAGCGCCGGACCCGGCGGTACCCGATCAGCTCGCCCTCGGCGTCGACCTGCACCTCGTAGACGGCGAGGATGTCGGTGGAGGAGGGGATGCGCCGATCCTCGATCACCTCCACCCCGACCGTCCAGCCGTCCTCCGTCCGGTCCAGCGAGGTGACCCCGGTGGGCGTCTTGGTGGTCAGCTCGGCGACGTGTTCCAGACCGGCCCGCGCCGCGAGCCGCGCCGGCAGCGGCGCCGCCCGGTCCGGCTCGTCCGGCTGTTCCGGCTCGTCGGGCTGTTCCGGCTCGTCGGGCTGTTGCGGCTCGTCCGGCTGTTCCGGCTCGTCGTCGTACCGCTCGTCCGGCTCCTCGGGCCGGGCGCGGCGGCGTCGGGCGGCGCGGCCTTCCCGTTCGGTCCGCCCTGCGCTGGGCATCTGATCACCTCTGCTTCCGTTCGTTCCGCCGGCTGCTTCCGTTCGTTCGTGACCTGCCGCCGGGCGGCTTCGGTCACGCGATCAGGCGGTCGAGGATCTGCTGCCGGGCGGCGGCCAACTCCTCGGGGGAGATCTGGCCCTCCTTCGCCGCCGTGTCCAGCTCGGCCAACCGGCGCCAGGCCCGGGCCGGGTCGTAGAGTTCCTGCTCCGCCTGGGTAAGCAGGACCCGGGCCAGCGCCGTCACCCCGCGCACCGGGGCGAGCGGCAGCGTCAGCAACGTGAGCAGCATCGCCGCTCACCCCCTCGGCCGCGTACCACCGGCGAAGTCGTACGCCGCGAGCGGCCCGACCAGCCGTACCGTGGCCCGGTCCCGCCACTCGTCGGTGATCCCGTCGACGGCCCGCTCGAAGTCCGCCCGCCGGTCCTCGTCGACGAGGAACGCGACGTTGGCGGCGTCCTGTTCGTGCAGCGGCGACTGCGGTACGTGCGCCACGGCCACCGGCCCGAGCAACTGGACGAGGCGTTCGGTGTCCGCCGCGCGGCGCGCCTCGACCTCCTGGCTGAGGATCTCGCCGAGCCGGATGCGCAGGTCCATGCCGGTCTCCTCCGGCTGGCCCCGCAGCTGTTCGCGCAGCCGCGCGGCCTCGGAGTTCTGTTCGAGCACCTCGGTCAGCACCGCGCGCTCGTCGTACCGGGCCCGGACCAGGTACTCGACCCGTCCCTCCAACTCCTCCAGCGCGGCCCGGTACTCGTCCCGGCCGGCCGCGAGCAGCTCGGTGACCGCCTCCGGGCTGGTCAGCACCGTGCCGAAGCGCACCGGCAGCACCGGTGCCGCCAGCGCCGTCGCGTCGAGCAACTCCTTGTACGCGACCAGCTGCTCCGGCAGGCCCAGCCGCACGTCGAGCGGGATCTCGCTCACCAGCGCCCCGATCCCGTCGTGGCTCAGCACCGTCACCGGCCCCAGCGACTCGTCCAGGCCGCGGGCCGCCGAGGTGGCCTCCACGTCGTCCGGTACCAGCCCGTAGAGGAACCATCCGCGCTCCGGGGCGGTACCGTCGGCCGGCGCCGCGGGCGATGTCGATCGGTCGGTCATCTCAGTCCTCCTCCCGGCGCCGCCGACGCGGTGCCCGTTCCCGCTCGCGGCCGGCCCCGCCGACGAGTTCGCCGAGCGCGTCACCGGCCTTCTCCACCAGCCCCGCCTTCGGCCCACCGACGAGGTCGGGCAGGCCCTTGCCCTGCGTACCGGAGAGGTCGAGCCGGTTGGTCGCCTCCGCGAACCGCAGGTACGTGTCCACGCTGGCCACCACCACCCGGGCGTCGATGGTCAGCAGTTGGATGCCGACGATGCCGACGGAGACGTGCGCGTCGATCACCACGCCCTTGTCGAGGATCGTCGCCACCACGTCGGCCAGGTCCGAGCCGCTGCTGCCGCCACCGCCGGCCGCCGCGCTCGTACCGGTTGGTTCGATCGTCATCGCCGTCCCTTTCGGTTCGTGCGGGCCCGCTCGCCGGTACCGCGCTCCTGGTCCTGGTCCTGGCCCGAGCCACGCCCCCGCTTCGGGCCGGGCTCGTCGCGCCGCACCACCCGCCCGTCACGGATCTCCACGCGCGAGCCCTCGATCTCGTCGGGCCGCAGGATCGACTGGGTCATGACGTGCCGCGCGAAGTGCTTCAGCTCCAGCCGCGCCCGCCGGCCCTGGGCGCGCCAGAGGTTGCCGGTCCGCTCGAAGAGCCCCTGCGGGTGGTACTCCAGCACCAGCAGGATGCGGGTCAGGCTCGGCGTCAGCGCGTGGAAGGTGACGGTGCCGTCCACGTGCCCCTTCTTGCCGCTGGAGCGCCAGACGATCCGCTCGTCGGGCACCTGCTCCAGCACCGTCGCCTCCCAGCTGCGGTGCGACCAGAAGACCTGCGCCTTCCAGGTCAGCTTTTCGTCGGAGGTCCGCTCGACGTGCTCGACCTTCTTGGTGAAGCGGGGAAAGTCCTCGTACCGGGTCCACTGGTTGTAGGCGACCCGCACCGGCACCCCGACGTCGATCGACTCGACGATGTTGGTCACCTTCACCTTGTTCGACCCGCCGCCGCCCTTGCCGAGAGCCGCCTTGAGCTGCTCCTTCCCGGCCGCCAGGCCGGCGCTCAGCCCGGCCCGTGCGGGCGAGCGCCCCTCGGCCAGCTTGCGGGCTCCCGCGGCCGCGGCGGCCCGGCCCGGCCCGCCCCCGTCGGCGTACTCGGTCAGCCGGCTGGTGGCCGAGCCGATCCGCGCGGTCGCCGTGGAGACCAGGCGTTCGCCGGCCGCGCCGGCCAGGTTGCGCAGCTCGCCGCCGATCCGCTCGGCGAGCAGTTCCCGGATGGGGCGGCTTTCCGTCGTCGTCCGAGGCATGGCGATCACTTCCCCCGCCGGCGTACCGGCGCGGCGCTCTCCGCCGCCCGTGCCGGTGCGCTCTTCTTCGCCCGGGTCGTGCTGTTCTGCGCCCGTGCCGGCGCGCCCTTCGCCCGGGTCGTGGCGGCCTTGCCCTGCTGTGCCGACGAACGCCGAGCCGGGCCGCTCCCGCTCCGCGCCGCCGCGGCCGGTTCGTCCTCGTCTTCCCCGTCGTCCTCGTCCTCCGGCAGGTCGTCGTCCTCGCCCTCGTCTTCCCCGTCGTCTTCGTCTTCGTCCTCGTCCTCGTCCTCGGGCAGGTCCGCTTCGTCGTCCCGCTCGGCGTTGAGGTCGTCGTCCTCGTTGTCCCGCTCGTCGTCCCCGTCGCCGAGGTCGTCGTCCCCGTCGTCGAACTCGTCGTCGTCGAACTCCTCGTCGTCCTCGACGTCCCGCTCGTCGAGGTCCTCGTCGGAGCGGCCCTTGTCGAGGTCCCGGGCGTCCTTCGCCGCCGTCTTCCCCCCGCCGGAGCCGCTGCCGCCGGACTGGCGGAGCAGCTCGGCCCGGTCGTGCAGGTTGTCGCTGAGCGAGTCGATGCGCCTGGTCACGGCGCTCGTGGCCGCCGCCCGGGCCGCGGTGACCAGCGGACCGCCGAGCGTGGTCAGCCGGCCGAGTTCGCCGGTGCCGCCCAGCGCCTTCGCGCCGCGACGCAGCAGGTCGCCCGAGTTGCCGCTGAACCGTCCGGCCGCCACCGCGCCGCCGAGGGCGAGCACCAGCCGGAGCTTGCGGCGCCGACCGAGTAGATAGCCGGCACTGGCCGCCAGTGCGAACTGGGCTGCGCGATTCATTCCGCTGCCTCCTTCGGATCCGGCCGGCCGGGCCACGCCGACCCTCCGTCGGCGCCGGCCACCGGTCGGCTGTCTCGTGCCGGAAACCATTTCCGGACAGGCGCTGGCGGTACCCATTTCGCTTTTCGCCAGAAACGCTTTACCGGGTTCTTGTGCGGCTTGGCACAAAGCCTGGACGGCGGCACTGACCAGCGATAATGCGCCGGGCGAATGGGGTGATCATTACGCCGGACATGATCGGTGATGGAACGGTCAGTCGGCGATGCGAGTGCGTAAACGGAATCGCCGCGCGTATCGGTTGAAGATCGCGGCCGGGCCGCAACCTCGCAAAACGGCGCGGTCGTCTGGCACCACCGACCGACGCCGACAGGTCGCCCGGCGGGAGTGGACCAGCTCCCAGCGCTGACCGTGGCGCGTCACAATCGCCGGGGCTGTGCCGTCGGGCTATAGAGACGCCGAAATCGAGGAGGGCGACATGTCCGCTTCCACCGCAGCCGACCAGGACGACGTCCGGTCGCGCCTGCCCGACCCCGCCCGGTTCTTCCCCGAGCTGGGGGAGATCGCCGCGGCGATGACGAGGGCGACCCGCAACGGTGCGGTCCCGCGGAGCACGATCGGCCTCGTGCAGCTCCGCGCCGGACAGATCGTCGGCAGCACCTACCACACGGTCCGGCAGAGCGGGCTCCTCCGCGGGGCCGGCGAGCCGGAGGAGCGGATCACGGCGGTGGCGTCCTGGCCGGATGCCCCCTACTTCACCGACGCCGAGCGGGTCGCGCTGGAGTTGGTCGACGCCGTCCTGACCCCGAACCCGTCGGGGGAGCGCGTCCCGGACGAGCTGTACGAGAGGGCCGCCGCCCACTACGACGAGAAGGCGCTCTGGACGTTGATCCTGGCGATCGGCCAGATCTGCTTCTTCGTACCCGTCGCGCTGATCGCGAGGCCGATCCCCGGCAGGGCCCCGGGGAAGAACTACCGTCGGTGACGCCGGCGGGGTCGGGGCGCGGCACCCACCGCACCCCGGCTCCGCCGGCCGCGGGTCAGACCGTGATGCCGAGCCGCCCGATCGGTTCGAGCAGCTCCTCCTCCTCGTACGTCAGGTGCGACAGGAGCAGTTCGGCGAGGCGGTCGTACTCCGAGCGCACGGCGGGCAGCCGCTCCGGATCGCCGATCATCTCCACCAGCGCGCGGTCGAGCCGGGTCAGCACGCCGGCGATCACCTCGTGCTCCTCGCCGAGCCGGTCCAGTACCGGCCCGAGGTCGCCGTCGCGCTCCCGCAGCTCGACGAACATCCGCTGGTCCTCGATCGTGTGGTGCATGGTGACCACCCGGCAGTACGAGGCGCAGAACGCGCCGAGCGTCCAGTAGTTCTGCCGCATCGACATCCGGTTGATCAACGAACGGGCCGAGGCCGGGTCGCTGTGTCCGGCGGCGACCTGCTCGATCACCTCGCCGAGCTGCTGCAGCTCGCTGCGCAGGTTGTCGTGGAAGTAGACCAGCGCCTCGGCGGCGGCCCGCCCGGCGGCCGTGCTGGGCGCGTCGGGGTCGCGGGGCGCGCGGGGCCGGGTCGCCGGGTCGAGGGCGGGCTCCCGGCCGGTGGTGCGCTCCGAGGGTGCCAGGTCGGTCTGCGGATCCGCCGGCCCGGCCGCGCCGGTGCCGGCCGCGACCGCCGTGTCGGTGCCGCGCGCCGCGGCGACCGCCGCCCGTACGGCGGGCGCGACCTCCTCGGCGAAGCGCCGCAGGTCCGACTCGACCGCCCGGCCCGGGGCGAGGATGAAGCCGCTGATCCCCTGGTCCAGTGCCAGCTCGGTGAGCTGTTCGACCCAGATCCGGGGCGGGCCCTGCAGGAACCCGCCGGGGCGCGCGGAGAAGGTGCCGCCGACGTTGTACCAGCGGCGGATCTCCGCCGGGTCGCGCCCGGCCTCCTCGGCGGCCCGGTCGATCACCTTCGCGAGCTCGGGCAGCTGGTCCGGCCCGGCATAGCCGGAGCTGGGAATCCAGCCGTCGGCGAGCCGGCCGGTGAGCGCCAGCAGCCGCGGCTTGTACGCCCCGATCCAGATGCCGATCGGATGCGCCGGCGGGGGACCGGGCTGCGCGCCGGCCAGCGAGTAGTGCTTGCCGGCGAAGTGGACGGGCGCGCCGGGCGTCCAGAGCGACCGCAGCACGGTGATCGCCTCCGCGAGGGCGTCGACCGACTCGCCCGGGCTCCGCTCGGTACCGCCCATCGCGGCGATGCCCCCGGGGAAGCCGCCGGCGCCGAGCCCCAACTCGAACCGGCCGCCGCTGAGCAGGTCGAGCGTGGCCGCGGCCCGGGCCAGCACGGCCGGCGGCCGTAACGGCACGTTCGCCACGTCGGGGAAGAGGACGAGCCGCTCGGTCTGCCGGGCCAGGGCGGAGAGCAGGGTCCAGGTGTCGAGGAAGCCCGGCTGGTACGGGTGGTCCTGCACCCCGAGGATGTCCAGCCCGAACGTGTCGGCGGTACGGGCGAGGGCGACGGTGCGCTCCGGCTCCCGGGCGTCCGGTACGAGGAACGCGCCGAAGAGCAGCGGATGGCGATGATCGGGCACGGGGACACTCCAGCTCGGTACGGGCACGGGTCGGTAGGGGAGGGGTTCGGTACGCCGAAGACGGGTGTGGCTCCCCGGTGGCGCGGTCGCGGCCGGGTGGGCCGGGGCGGGCGCCGCCCGGTCGGGCTCAGGCCGGCGGCGGTACGGCCTCGTCGGGCGGCGGCGGTCCGGGCGGCGTACCTTCGCCGAAGGGCCGGCCGCCCAGCGACTCGCGTCCGTGCGGGATCGACCAGCCGGCGAGGTCGGGCCCGAGCGGGACGATGCCGGTGGGGTTGATCTGCCGGTGCACCGCGTAGTAGTGCCGCTTGATGTGGTCGAAGTCGATGGTGTCGCCGAAGCCCGGCGTCTGGAACAGATCGCGGGCGTACGCCCAGAGCACGGGCAGTTCGGTGAGCTTGTAGAGGTTGCACTTGAACTGGCCGTGGTAGGCCGCGTCGAAGCGGACCAGGGTGACGAAGAGCCGCACGTCGGCCTCGGTGATCGACTCCCCGACCAGGTACCGTCGGCGCGCCAACCGCTCGGAGAGCGCCCGCAGACGGTCGAAGAGGCGGGTGACGGCCCGCTCGTAGCCGCGCTGGCTGACGGCGAAGCCCGCCTGGTAGACGCCGTTGTTCACGTCCCGGAAGACCTCCGCGTTGACGGCGTCGATCTCGTCGCGCAGCGGCTCGGGGTAGAGGTCCGGCGCCCCGGGCCGGTGCAGCGCGGTCCACTGCGTCTCGAGGTCGAGGGTGATCTGCGGGTAGTCGTTGGTGACCAGCCGCCCGCTCGGGACGTCCACGATCGCCGGCACGCTGACGCCGCCGTCGTACTCCGGGTCCCGGGCCCGGTACGCCTCGGCCAGGTAGCGGATGCCGAGGACCGGGTCGCGGCCGTCCGGGTCGAGCGTGAAGCGCCAGCTCCGCTCGTCCTGGATCGGGTCGGCGACCGCCACCGAGATCGCCGGCTCCAGCCCGAGCAGCCGCCGTACGATCAGCGCCCGGTTCGCCCAGGGGCAGGCGCGGCTGACCACCAGGCGGTACCGGCCCGCCTCGACCGGCCAGCCCGAGGAACCGTCGGCGGTGATCCGGTCGGTGAACCGGTTCGGGGAGCGGACGAACTCCTTCGTCTCGCCCCGTTGTCCCGTCCGGCCGTGTTCCTCGCTCATTGCCGTACCGCCCCGTCGCTCTCGGTCTCCGCGCCGCTCCCGGTCTCCGCGTCGACCTCGGCGAGCACCGAGTCGGGTGCGCACCCGTCCGCCGACCGGGGTTCGTCGCCCGGGCGCGCCAGCCGGCCCAGGAAGCGGGCGACCGCCGGCAGTTCCTCGTCGGGCAGGAGCGCCCCGAAGTGTCGCTGGATGCCGGCCAGGTGGACCCGACCGGCCTGGCGGAGCAGCTCCTCGCCGGCCGGGGTCAGGGCGGCCAGGACGGCGCGTCGGTCCGTCGGGGAGGGCTCCCGGGTGACCAGCCCGGCGGCGGCCATCCGGTCGATCAGCCGGGTGACCCCGCCGGTGGTGTAGAGCACGGCCTCGGAGAGGTCCACCATGCGCAGCCGCTTCTCCGGCGCGTGGCTCAGCCGCAGCAGCACGTCGTACTGGGCCACGGAGAGCCCGCTCGCCTCGCCGAGTTCGCGCTCCAGCTCGCGCAGGAGCCGGCTGTGCGCGAACAGGAAGTCCTGCCACGCCGCCAGCCGTGAGCTGTCCGGCCGTTCCATCCCCACCTCCGACTCCGCTGAGGTAACAGTATCTGAGGTGTCAGCATTTGTCGCGCGGATGCGTGATGAGCGCCGACACAGCCGTTCCCGCTCGTCGGCCGCCCCGGGGCCGCCGGCCGCGGCACGACACCCGGGCAATCCGTGGTGGTCGACACCGGCGCCCATGTGGCGGCCGACGGCGGCGCTCGTGGTCGATGGCGGTGCCCGTGCTCGGTACGGGCGTTCGGCACGGTCGACGAGAGCGGGGCGCGGCGCGATACGTCCGGAGATACCACCGGCGGTACCATCCCCCGTATGGCGGACAAGGTCACGCTGAGCCTGAACCCGGACACCCTCGCCCGGGCCCGCGCCGCCGCCGAGCGGGCGGGGATGAGCCTCTCCGCCTGGATGGACCGGGCGGCCCGCCGCGAGGCGCTGCGCGACGCCGGGCGGCACCAGGACGAGTGGCTGGACGCCAACCCCGACGTACGCGACGAACTCGACGGCTTCGACCGGCTGGCGGACCGGCTCGAAGCGGGCTGGACCGACCTGGGCGACGCGGCGTGAACCGCGGCGAGATCTGGACCATCGGTGGCCGGGGCGATCTGCGGTACCGCGTGGTCGTCCTCTCCGGCGACGCGCACAACGACCGGCCCAGCGCGTCGCCGTACTGCGCGCCGATCGTCCGTCAGCGCGGCTCCACCAAGCTGCCGCCGTTCGTCGTACCGCTCGCCGAGACCGACCCGCTCTCCGGCGTGGTCGTGGTCAACCGGATGCGCCGGCTGCCGGCCTCGGCCGGGTCGGACCGGGTCGGCATGGTGACCGGCGCGAGCATGGCCCGCCTCAACGACGCGCTCCGCGACCTCTTCGAGATCTGAGGCGACGTGCTGATCTACAAGCTACTGCCGGCGGCCGAGTGGGCCGAGGCGGAGTCCCGGGGACGGTACGACGGGTCGGCGGTGGACCGGCGCGACGGCTTCGTCCACCTCTCCGGCCGGGACCAGGTGGTCGAGACCGCGGCGCGCCACTTCGCCGACCAGCGCGACCTCACCCTGCTGGCCGTGGCGGCGGAGCGGCTCGGCCCCGCGCTGCGGTGGGAGATGTCCCGCGGCGGCGCCCGCTTCCCGCACCTCTACGGCCCGCTTCCGGTCGACGCCGTCGTCGCGGTCTCGCCGCTGCCCGCCGACCGGCCGGTACCGGAGGCGGTCGCGGCCCTGCTCGACGCGGACCCCCCGGCCTGACCCCCGGCCTGACCCGTGGGCTCGCCCCGCCGGCCTGACCCGCATGCTCGCCCTGCCGGCCGGTCCGTGCCCGCGTCGCGTACCCGGTCCGCCGGCCGGGCCGCGCGCCCGACGCGCCGGGGCGGCCGGTCTTTCGGAGACCCGTACCGGCGGCCGGGGGAGCGGATAGGCTTGCTCGTGTCGATCATGCCGAGTCGAGGCGGGAGCGGGGCGGCCGCGACGGCGGCGGTCCGGGCGCGACCGGCCGTTCGCGTCGGCGGAAGGGACCGAGGGGAAGCGCGATGACCCGACCTCCGTTGCCACCGTTCACCCGCGAGACCGCCGGGCAGAAGGTCCGCCTGGCCGAGGACGCCTGGAACTCCCGCGATCCGGAGAAGGTGGCGCTGGCGTACACGCCGGACACCTACTGGCGCAACCGCGCCGAGTTCCTGCACGGGCGGGACGAGGTGACCGCGTTCCTGACCCGCAAGTGGGCGAAGGAACTGGAGTACCGGCTGATCAAGGAGCTCTGGTCGTTCGACGGCAACCACATCGCCGTCCGGTTCGCCTACGAGTGGCACGACGACTCCGGCAACTGGTACCGCTCCTACGGCAACGAGAACTGGGAGTTCGAGGAGGACGGGCTGATGCGCGTCCGGCTGGCGAGCATCAACGACGTGCCGATCGCCGAGGCCGACCGCAAGTACCACTGGCCGCAGGGGCGCCGCCCCGACGACCACCCCGGCCTCAGCGACCTGGGGCTCTGACCGCCGGGCCGGCCGGGGGACGGCGCCGGGGTGACGGCTCAGGCCACCTCGATGTGGTCGACCTCCGCCCAGCGGTCGCGGTACGCCAGCCGTAGCGTGTTGGCCCCCGCGGCGAGCGTCACCCCCACCCCCACCTGCCGCCAGTTGTCCCAGCCGGCGGCGGGATAGCCGACGATTTGGGCGGCCCCGCCGTTCACGGTCAGCGTGTGCTGCGCGTCGCCGTAACCGGCGGCGTAGGTGATGTACGCGGTGTACCCGCCGGCCCGTGGGGCGAAGACGGTGACGTCGACCCAACTGTCGGCGTAGTCGAGGTAGGCCACCACCTGCCCCTGCGAGGCATTCGGGGCGGTCCGCGCCGAGCAGTGGTTCAGCGCGCCGCGTTCGGCCTCGTAGCGCACCCGGCTGCCCCGCACCACGGGGTACTCGCCGCTCCAGCCGAGCGCGGCCACGTACATGCCCCGGGCCGTGTTGTTGTTGATCCAGCCGTGGAAGACGATGTGGTCGCCGCCGGGCTCGCGTACCACGTCGGCGCCGCCGGGGCCGATGACCGCACGGTCCACCGTCGAGGTCGTGATCAGCGACCGGTACGCCTTCGTGTACGGACCGGTCAGCGAGGTCGAGGTGGCGTAGCTCGTCTGGTAGCCCTCGCCCCCGTAGCCGCCGAGCGAGTAGAAGAGGACGTACCGCGACCCCACCCTGGTCAGCACGGGCGCCTCGATCACGCCCGCCTCCTCGGCCCGGTCGCTGCGCAGCAGCTCGACCCGGGCGCCCTGCGGCGTCAGCCCGTCGGCGGACACGCGTTGCAGCCAGAGGCTCGTCGGCTGGCCGATCGCGTTCCCGTCGTCCTTGTAGAGCAGGTAGCGCGTGCCCGTACCGTCGACGAAGCTCGACGGGTCGATGTCGCCCCCCTCGCCGCCGTCGCAGACCAGCGGCCCGGTGCCGACGGGGGTGAACGGACCCAGCGGGGAACCGGCCACGGCCGCGCCGATGCACTGCCGGCCGACGGCCCTGCTCCGCGCCGTGTAGTAGAGCAGGTACGTGCCGTCGGCGCGGGACGAGACGTCGGGCGCCCAGGTGAGGCCCCCGCTCGCCCAGGCGCCGAGCGTCGGCAGGACGTCGGGGTGCCGGGTCCACGGCCCGGTCAGGGATCCGGCCGTGGCGACAGGAACGTTTCCCTGCCCGCCGTTGGTCGAGTAGGCGTAGTAGGTGTTGCCGACCTTGACGACGTCGGGATCGGGGAAGTCGCTGGCGATCACGAGCGCGGCGGATGTCGTCGCGGCGGGTGTGTTCGCGGCGGTGGCGGCCTGCGGACTCGGTAGCGCGGTGCCGGTGGCGAGAACGGCCACCACGAGAAGGGCGCTGCGACGCATGGAACACCCTAATCACGGATACATAGACGCCGGAAGATGTCGTTCGCGGTTGTCCACTTCTGACCCTGCGCCTGGGGCGCCGATCCTCGTATCGTCCGATTTGGGTGATCAATGGGGATTGGAGGGCTGTGGTGGGGAATCTGCGGATGACGGCGGCGAGTGGCGACGATGCTCGGCACCGCGCGGAGCGCGTATCCGGTGGGCGGCCGGCGCCGCGGCCCGGGACTCGGGACGGTGCCGCGGCGACCAGTTGGTGCTGACCAGCGGCCGAGGCGGTGCCGCGGCGGGGCGGTCCGCCGGTCCCATGATGGAATACGCCGAATGAGCGAATCGCTTGCGCCGGTGTTGGAGATGCTGTGGGAGGCGCGTGACCCCCGCCAGGCGCTCGACGGGAGGTTCGGCTTCGGCCGGGCGGAGGCGGCTGGCCGCTGGGTGGCGGACACGCTGGACGAGCACTGGGGCGTTCGCGTCGACTCCTGCGAGCGGATCGTGATGAGTGGCGGCAACGCGCTGGCGTGGGTGGGCACGCGGTCCGGTCGGCTGCTCGCGAAGTGGTCGGTGGTGCCCGGGCGTTTCTCCCGCCTGGCGGAGGTGGCGCGGCTCACCAGCTGGCTGGACCGCCACGGGCTGCCGGTTTCGGCCCCCGTTCCCGCTCGGGACGGCCGTCTTCAAGCCGAGGTCGACGGCGTCTCCATGGGTCTGCAACGGGTGATCGAGGGCGATCTCCTCGACACCGCCGATCCCGATCAGGTGCGGGCGGCCGGAGCGGCGCTGGCCCGGCTGCAGGAGGCGCTGGCGGCGTACCCGGAGGCTGATCGATTCCGCGCGCTCGACGTCGCGTGCGAGCCGTTGACGCGGCGGGTCACCGGCTGGCTCGACGCTCGCGCCGGGCATCTGCCGGCAGCGGCTCGCGACGTGCTGCGCGGGCTGGTCGCCGCCGCTCCAGCCGACCGGCTGCCGCGACAACTTGTCCACTTCGACTTCCGCTCGGCCAACGTCCTGTTCGCCGGCGGCGAGGTCACCGCGATCCTCGACTTCGAGGAAACCCGGCACGAGCACCGGCTCGTCGAGCTGGCCCGCGCGGCGATCCTGCTCGGCACCCGCTACCACGACTGGGGGCCGGTGCCGGCCGAGGTCCGCACGCGGTTCCTCGCCGGCTACCAGGCCGTGTGCCCGCTGACTCCGGCCGAGGCGAGCTGGTTGGACATCCTGCTGCTCTGGCAGGCCATGGAGATGGTGCCACCGGGCGACGACCCGACCGGGTGGGGACCGTCCGCGTTGAGCCAGCTGCCACCAGCCTAGGGGCCGAGAGTCGCCTCGGCCCGAACACGGCCTAGCGGTCGTCATCGATCAATGGTAGGAATCTTCCAAGTATCTCGGAATTGAGTGAAGATTCTTTCCAAGGGAGAGGTCGATGAGAAGGATCATGGCGGGTCTGGTCGGCCTCCTGGCCGTGGTCGCGGGAGCGTCCGCGGTGACCACGGCGGCCCAGGCGGACCCCACCGGCGACCCGCTCGCGCCGCACACCGTCAGCTACCGCGGCTACCGGGTCGCCGTCCCGGCGGACTGGCCCGTCGTCGACCTCGCGTCCGACCCGCACGCCTGCGTCCGGTTCGACCGGCCCGCCGTCTACCTGGGCCACCCCGGCGACCAGTCCTCCTGCCCCACCCACCTCGCCGGGCGTACCGCCGGGCTCGTCATCGAACCGATCGACGCGGTGTCGGCCGAGCGCGCGGCCGCGGTCACCGCGACCACCGCGCCGGGCACGGCGGTCGCGACCGCGCCGGCCTCGCGGGACGACGCCATCCAGCTCGCGGTACGCGACGCGGGCGTGCTGGTCACGGCGGCGCACACGCCGTCGACCGAACCTCTCGTCCGCCGGATCCTCGCCTCCGCGACCCTCGGCCCGGACGCGGTGCCCGCGCCGTCACCCGAGGTCGGTGCGGCGTCGCGGGCCGCCGCCGGGGCGGCGCCGCTGGCCGCGGCCGGCCCCCAGCCCGGCGCCTACACCGGCAAGGGCTTCGACACCTGCACGGCACCGTCCCAGTCGGCGATGAACGCCTGGCGGAACAGCAGCCCGTACCGGGCCGTCGGCATCTACATCAGCGGCGCGAACCGCTCGTGCGCCCAACCCAACCTGACCGCGACCTGGGTCACCAACCAGACGGCGAACGGCTGGCACCTGATCCCGATCGAACTCGGCCGGCAGGCGCCCTGCTCCACCCGGTACACGCTGCTGATCTCCACCGATCCCGCGACCGCGCGTTCCCAGGGCTCGACCGCCGCGTCGAGCGCGGTCTCGGCCGCGCAGGCGCTCGGCATCCCCGCCGGCAGTGCGATCTACAACGACATCGAGGGCTATCCGTCGAACGCGACCTGCCGGGCCGCGGTCCTGTCGTTCCTCTCCGGCTGGACGGACACGCTGCACGCGCGCGGCTACCTCTCCGGGGTCTACTCCAGCGCGTCGTCCGGGATCGTGGACCTCGCCAGCGCCTACGACGACCCCACCTACAGCCGGGTGGACCACATCTGGATCGCCTGGTGGAACAACGCGGCGGACACCGACGGCGGCTCGTACGTACCGGCGGAGTACTGGGCGAACCACCAGCGGCTGCACCAGTACGCCGGCAACGTCTACGAGACCTGGGGCGGCGTACAGATCCACATCGACCGCAACTACCTCGACGTCGCCGCGGGCGGGGGAGGCCAGCCGCCGGCGTGGAGCACCACGATCGACAACACCACCGCCGGCCGGTTCACCGCGAGCGCGAACTGGGGCACGTCCACCTACTCCACCCAGCGGTACGGCGCGGACTACCGCTTCGCCGAACCGGTCTCCGCCAGCGACGTCGCCTGGTACCAGGCGGACATCCCGGAGACGGGCAGCTACGAGGTGTCGGTCTGGTACGCGGCCGACGCCGGATACAACGACTCCACCCCGTTCGTCGTCGCCACCACCGCCGGCAACCAGACGGTCCGGGTGAACCAGCGCACCAACGGCGGTCGCTGGGTGTCGCTCGGCGTGTTCAGCCTGGCCGCGGGCGACGGCGACAAGGTGGGCGTGAGCCGGTGGACGGCCGGTACCGGCTACGTCATCGCCGACGCGGTCCGGATCACCCGGGTCTGAGCCCGGTCCGCCCGCCCCGGTCCGCCCGCTCATGGTCCGCCCGCCCCGGCCGTCGGTACGGGGCGGGCGGCGACCGGGGTACCACGCCTATTCTCCCGGCATGACGATCGCCTCCGAGTACGCCGGGTTCGCGCTGCGCGAGGCGCGCGGGGTGTCGCCGACGTACGAGCGGCTCGCCCTCGCGGTCTCGGGCGACGCGGAACTGCTCGGCCGGCTCGGTACGCTCCCGGCGGGCAAGCGGCAGCCGAACCTGCTGTTCGGCGTCGTACGGCTGCTCGGCGGGCCGGTCGACGACCCGGGCGGGTTCCGCGACTTCGTGCTGGCGAACTGGGCGGCGGTCGACGTCGAGCTGCGCCGCCGGGCCACCCAGACGAACGAGGCGGGACGGTGCGCCGTGCTGCTGCCGGTCCTCGCCGCGCTGCCGCAGCCGCTCGCGCTGTTGGAGGTTGGCGCCTCCGCCGGGCTCTGCCTCTATCCCGACCGGTACGCCTACCGGTACGGGGACCGGCTCGTCGGCGCGGGCGAGCCGGTCCTGGAGTGCGCGGCGACCGGGGTGGCGCCGCCGGCGCGGCTCCCCGAGGTGGTGTGGCGGGCCGGCCTCGACCTGAACCCGCTGCGGCTGACCGACCCGGCCGACGTCGGGTGGCTCGACGCGCTCGTCTGGCCGGAGCACGCCCACCGCCGCGCCCGGCTGCGGGCCGCGGCGGCCGTCGCCACCGCCGACCCGCCGCTGCTGGTCCGCGGCGACCTGGTGGACGACCTGCCGGCCCTGGCGGCGCGGGCGCCGGCCGGCGCGACGCTGGTGGTGTTCCACAGCTCGGTGCTGTACCAGGTGCCCGGCCCGCGGCGGGAGGCGTTCGCCAGGCTGGTCCGGGGGCTGCCCGGACACTGGATCGCGAACGAGGACCCGGGCGTGTTGCGGTACGACGAGCTGCCGGAGCCGCCCGGCGACGCGCTCTACAACGTGCTCGCGCTCGACGGGCGACCGCTCGCCTTCACCCGGGGGCACGGGCAGGAACTCGTCTGGTTCGCCTGACACCGCGCCCCGCCGCCCAACGCCCACCCGCGACCTGCCGCCGCTCCGACCGGGGCGGCCGGCCGAGGGCCCGTTCGAAGGGCCGGTCGCCTCAGCCGCCGGCCGAGCGTCGTGCCCGGCCTACCGCGAGCCGGAGCCCCTGGTGGACCAGGACGCCGACGCCGGTGTTGACGACCGCGAGCGCGGCCCCGGCGAGCAACCCCGGCCCGGCCGGCGCGTCGCCGGTGACCACCAGCAGCAGCGGCCAGCCCGCGGCGGCGGCGACGAGCGCCGACCGCCACCACCGGCCGAACACCAGACCGAACAGGACCAGTGTGGGAATCACGTCGCGCTCCCTCCGCCGCTACCAAACGTACGCCCGTCCGGGGCCCGGGCCCGCTCGCCGGTTCGGGCCGGTCGGTCGTGGCGGCGGGGCCACCGGTCCGCCCGGGCTAGCGGGCGGGGGCCTCGTGTCGGACGCGCCAGGTGTCGGTGACCGCGATGCCGCCCAGCGCGCCGGTGGCGACGATCATGACGAAGACCGGGGCCAGCGCGGTCAGCGCCGGCGCCGCCCCGATCAGCAGCGCCAGCCAGCCCAGCCGCGACCGCGAGATCTGGTGGAGGAGCACGTACTCCGAGCCCATCCGTCCGAGCACGAACAGGACCGGGCCACCGACGATGAGGGCGATCCAGCTCGCGGGAGTGGTGCCAAGGGGCCGGTGGAGGACGAGATCCACCCCGGCCGATGTCGCGACCACCCCGGTCACCAAGGTGGCGTAGACGTATGGTGCGAGGCGCACGGCGTGGCGCGGATACCGGTGTGCCGATCGATCGACGAACCTGTGCGTCTGGATCACGTAGATCTGCCAGAACAGCAGCACGGTGACGATCGCGGCGAAGAAGGCGGCGGTCCGGGCGGGAGTGAATGCCACGCTCCCGGATTCCAACGCCGCCGTCAGGGCCAGTTCGCCGAGGGCCAGGATAGCGATCTGTTGGTACCGCTCGCCGAAGTGGACGCTCAACTGATCGTACTGGTCGAGTGGCACCCGACCTCGTCCCGGTACCGGGTAGCGCAGGGCGGCCGCCACGTAGTCGACAACGAGGGCAACGGCCCACAGCCCGGCGCGCCACGCCTGGTCGACGAGCCCGCCCCCGAGCCACAGCGCTCCGGAGACGACGAACCAGAACAGGAACCGCTGGGCTCGGTCGTGCGCGTGGTGCCGGTGCAGCGCGAGGACCAGCATCACCTCGCGTGCGAGGTGGAGGCCGACGTACGCGGCGGCGAAGAGAAGACCGCGTCCCTCGTGGGCGCCCGGTACGGCGACCGCCATCAGGACCACGCCGAACATCGCGCCAGCGATCACGGCCTGGAGCACCCGTAACCGGGGATCGTAGAACTCGGTGGTGAGCGCGGTAGCCGACCAGGTCCACCACGCGGCCAGCAGCAGGAGAAGGTTCCGTCCCAGCCCACCCCAACCGGGTTCCTCGGCGAACTCCGTCGACAACTGCGCGAACAAGGCGACGTAGAAGACGTCGAAGAACAGCTCCAGTAGGGTCGCCCGATCCGATGCTCCGGGGATACGGCGTAGCCCGGCCGGATTCGCGCTCGTCATCGATCAGCTCCCGCCGCGCCCCCCGCCGGCCCACCCACACCGAGCTCGTGACGTCTCCCGAGGTGGGGTTCACCCGGCCACCGGCCGGCGACCTGCCGCACATGGCGACCAACGACCGGATCGACGCCGAGTTACCGGCGCCGGAGCGATCGGACGGCCATTCAGGGCGCCGTACGAAACAGGCTCTAGGGTGGCTCGCATGCCTCCCGAGACGCCGCAGCTGATCGCCCAGACGTTCCAGGTCCGGGCGGAGACCGTCCTCGCCGGCCAGTTCGACCTGGCGCAGTACCCGCACCGGCACCTGGTCGTCTCGGCCACCAAGGGCTTCTGGCACGTACGGCTCGCGGTCGCGCTCGCCGCGACCGAGCGGCTCGCCCCGGCCGGCTTCGAGCTGGTGCACACGATCGAGTTCCGCGAGGGGAACGCGATCTGCGCGGTGCTGCGGCGGCGCTGACGAGCCCGGCGCCCGCTCCGCCGGCCCCCCTATGCTGTAGCGGCTCATGGACGCCGGAGGAATGATGCGCGACGATTTCGGGCTGGCGCGCCTGGACGGACTCGGCGACCCGCAGACGCTGCGGAGCCGAGCCGAGGAGGCGATGGCCCGCCTGGAGCCGGACCTGCGTACCGGCACGCAGCAGCAGGGCGGCGACGCGTCGGACTCGGTCTGGGTCACGGTGGGCGCCGACGGCGCGGTGGTGGACGTGAGCATCAGCCGCGCGTGGCCCCGGCGGCTCGCGCCCGAGCGGCTGGGCGACGCGGTGCTCGAGGCGTACCGGCAGGCGGAGCAGAAGCGCGCGCTGGCGCTCGCCCGCGCGGGCGGGCCCGGCGCGAGGCCGGGCGGGCCGGGCGCGGCGCCCCGGCACGAGCCACCGGCGCCGGACGTGACCGACGAACGCTGGCTCGACTGGGTGTGGCAGCGCCTCGACGACGCCCGCCAGCGCCTCGACCGGCTCGCCTCGGCCCCGGTCCCGGCGGCGGAGCCGGAGCGTACGGTCCCCGGACCGGCGGGACACGTCCGGCTGCGGGCGGTCGGCGCGACGGTCAGCGCCGTGCTGGTCGACTCGATCCGGCTCGCCGAGCGCGACCCGGACGCGGTCGCCGGCGACCTGCGCGCCGCGTTCGCCGAGGTACGCGACGTCGGCGGGGCGTCGCGCCGCTGAGGTACGGCGCCGCTGAGTACAGCGCGATCGAGGCACAGCGCGTCCGCGGGCGCGTCCGCACGAGACCGGTACCGACGAAGGAGGGATTCGATGCCCGGCGAGGAGCAGGAGGGCGTGGAGCTGGCGCTGAGCGCGCTGCACAACGAGGCCCGCAAGTGGCGGCGGCTCGCCGAGGAGATGGGTCGGGTCAGGGCGGACGCGAACCGGCTGGAGCTCTCTCCGAGCGCGTTCTTCTTCGCCGACGTGGTCTCGGTGACGAGCCACCACTCGTCGTACGCGGGCTTCCACGAGTGGTTCGTGCAGCTGCTCGCCGACGCGGGCACCGAGTTCGAGCGGATCGGCGGGGCGCTGGACCGCTCCGCGGACGCGTACGCGGACAGCGACACCCGTGCCGGCGTCGACCTGACGTCGATCTACGGCACCCGACCCGAGGGGAACTGAGATGGCGCCGCCGCCCGTCGACGTGGCCGAGATCGAGTCGAGCCGGCTCGCCCTGGAGCAGGCGTTCGACCACCTCCGCGACGCCGTCGACCTCTGCGTGCAGAACTTCAACCGGATCGTCGAGGGGGTGGACGAACACGCCTGGCTGCTCGGGCCGCTCCCGCTCTGGTTCATCCGCAACCACCTGGACGACCTGCGGGACGCGCTCAAGGAGGCGATCACCTACGCGGAGAAGGTGCTCCAGGGCGGCGTACCGGTAATCTCGCTCTTCGTCACGAGCATCGACTACCTGAACGCGGTGCAGTCCCCGGTCTCCGACATCGCGTACGACATCAACACGCCGCAGGACGACAACCTCGGCTACTGGCGGGGCGCGGCGGCGCTGGCGTACCGGCAGAAGCAGGGCACCCAGAAGGCGGCGGCCGACAGGGCGGCCGACAACGCGGTCTTCATGAGCGAATGGCTCTACAAGATCGGCAAGACCAACGTCGCGTACGCCGTCGAGGTCGTGAAGCTCCTCGTGGACGCCGCCGCGGAGCTGGTCAACGTCACGGTGGACGGGATCAGCATCATCAACGTCCAGTTCGCCCTCGACCACGCCGCCGACGCCGTGAAGAAGCTGCTCAAGGCCGCCGTGAACCAGCTGGTGGAGCTGGCGGACAAGTTCGTCGCGACGCTCGGCGACCTCCGGGAGGTGCTCGCCCGGCGCAACGACCACGGCACCTTCGAGAACGGCCGCTGGCCGCAGGCCGTCTACGGCAACTGACCCCGGCGTCCGGCGCCGTCCCTCCTCGCCCCGCGCGCCGCCCCGCGCGCCACGCCACGTCGATCATGGACTTATGGTCGTTGATGTATCCCGTGTTGACCCTTTTGTCCCCGCCGCAACTCCATGATCGGCGAGAGCGGTGGGGGGCGGGATGGGCCGGCGCGCCGGATGACGCGGAGGTCAGCCCCGGGTTGGCGGTGGCTCAGAACCGGCGCACCTCGTGTGATCAGAGCGTCGCGCCAGGTAGCGTGCCAATCGGGCGTCGAGACAGGGAGCGGCGGGATGGCAGGCACGAGGCGATCCGCGTACCTCGCGATCGGCGGTACGGCGCTGGCCGCGGTGCTGGCCGGCGCGGTACCGCTGCTCGCCGACGACGAGGGGAGTGTGACCGTACGGGCCAGCGCCGACACCACCGTCACGGCGGTACGGCAGGACGGCGACAACGGGACCAAGACGACGCTGGCCACCTGCCCGGAGCTCTGCGAGGGCAACCCGGCCGGCTGGCGGGACGCCGTGATCGAGTTCGCGGTCTCCGGGCTGCCCGCGAACGCCACCCGGATCCGGGCCCGGCTGCGGCTGCACTCCTGGGCCGACGCGCCGGCCCGTACCGAGGTCTTCGGCGCGGCGGGCGGGGCGCGCGGCTCGGGCGACACCGGCGACCGGCCGGCGTTGGACGGGCCACTGGACCGCAACGCGACGGTGCGCGAGGGCGGCAACGAGTGGGACGTCTCCGCCGCACTGGCGGGCAACGGCACGTACACCTTCACGGTGCGGCAGGAGAGCCACCACAGCCGGATCTACTGGGCGTCGCGGGAGAACCGCGACGAGGCGCTGCGACCCCGGCTGACCCTCACGTACGACACCTCGCCCGGCGGTACCCGGAGCCCGAGCCGGCCGGCGTCCCCGTCGCCCTCCGCGTCGCCGCCCGGCTGGCGGCTGGTCTGGTCGGACGAGTTCGACGGCTCGACCCTGGACCGGACCCGCTGGAACGCCAGGAACGACGCGTGGGTGGACTACGACCGGGCCTGCATCACCGACCGGGACCGGAACGTCTTCGTCGGCGGTGGGCTGCTCACGCTGCGGGCGCGGGCCGAGAGCTTCAGCTGCGGCTCGCAGCGACGGGACTACACGACGGCCTACCTGGACACCGTCGGCACGGCGTCGTTCACCTACGGCCGGTTCGAGATCCGCGCCAAGTCGCCGACCGGCCCGGGCAACTCCACCGGCCTCTGGCCCGCCTTCTGGCTGCGACCGGACGACGGCGGCAACGGCGAGATCGACGTCGTCGAGCTGGCCGGCGGCGACGAGTACCACCGGGCCGCCACCCAGGCGATCTTCTACGACTACACCCCGGTCAAGCAGGACAACCGGTACGCCTTCCCGTCCGGCCACCCCGCCGACGGCTTCCACACGTACGCGGCCGAGTGGGAACCGGGCGTGCTGCGCTGGTACGTCGACGGTCGGCAGGTCTGGCAGCGGGACCGGGGCAGCACGCCCTGGTTCGACGAGGTGTTCCAGCGCCCGTACCACCTGCGGCTCAACTTCCAGGTCGGCGGCTGGCTCGGCGACCCGGACGACTCGACCGCCTTCCCGGCCGACTTCCGCGTCGACTACGTCCGGGTCTGGCAGCGCTGACCGGCCGGTGGAACCACCGGTAACGACCCCGGAACCGGTTCGCTCCGCTCGCCGTACGCCTTCGGCTGTGTGACCACATCTTCGGCCGTGTGACCACATCGAACGTGAGGTGGCGCGGAAGGAGAGAGCACGCCGGTCAGATGCCGCGACCTCGGCGGTGCAGGACGCGCAGGAGCAGGTCCGGCGGGACCACGCGGCCGGCGACGGCCAGCGCCAGGTAGGCGCGGGGCTCGCGCGGGTTGCGGGCGAGCGTGCGGCGGGCCCAGTGCAGGGCGGCCCGCCGGTCGCCGCCGGCGGCGCGGGCGAACGCGATCTGCCCGGTCAGCCGGGCCAGGCCGGGCGGGGAGGTGGCGAACTCCGGGTAGCGCGCCAGCAGCCACTCGAGCGCCGCCGAGATCGTCTCCCAGCGCCCGGTGAAGTACGAGCGGCGGTGCCAGCGGACCAGCGCGTACGGCTCGGGCACGTTGACCAGCGGCTTGCGGCGGGCGGCGCGGAGCAGGAACTCGTAGTCCTCCGCGTAGCTGCCGGGGATCCGCTCGTCGACCAGTCCGATCCCGTCCGGCCCGATCCCGTCCGGCCCGGTTCCGGGCGGCTCGGCCCCGTCCGGCGCGCTCCCGCCGGGTTCGCCGTGGCCCAGGAGCGCGTCGCGGCGGACCAGGAACGTCGACGGGTGCAGCTCGGTGAGCCGGTCGCGCAGCAGCGCGGCGAACGGTACCCGCTCCAGCGGCAGCACCCGGTCGTGCTCGCGGTCGTCGTACCGGACCCGGATGCCGCAGCAGGCGAACTCGGCACCGGTGGCGCGCAGCGCGGCCACCTGGGCGGCCAGCTTGCCGGGCAGCCACTCGTCGTCGTCGTCGCAGAAGCCGACCAACTCGCCGGTGGCCGCGCGGATGCCGGTGTTGCGGGCGCCGGCCAGGCCGGGGGTACCGGCGTTGCGCAGCACCCGTACCGGGCGCCGGGCGTCGTCGCGCTCCAGCGAGAGGTCCGGCGCGCACCGGTCGTAGACGACGATGGTCTCGATCCGGCCCGGGTACTCCTGGGCGTCGATCGCGGCCAGCGCGCCGCGCAGCAGCTCCGGCCGGTCCCGGGTCGGTACGACCGCGCTGACCGTCGGCGCCGCGCCGTGGTCCGGAGCGGCTCCGGCGCCGCCGGTCACCGGCGTCCCCGGCCATTGCGGCGCTGCCGGGCGAGTTCGACCAGGTCCTCCACGATCCGCCCGACCCGTACCGCGGTCTGGCCGGCCGGCCCGGGCGCCGCCGGCTCGGGCAGCGCGAACGCGGCGGGCTCGGCGAGGCCGCGGTCCAGCGCGGCGGCCAGGTCCGGTTCGGACTCGCAGAGCCGGATCGTGTCCAGCCGCGACAGCCGGTGGGCGAAGCGCAGCTGGTGGTCGTCGACGTGCTCGGCGTGCGCCGGGTCGCGGGGTACGACGATGGGCAGGTGGCCGGTGCGGCGCGCCTCGGTGATCGTCGCCGGCCCGCCGTGGGTGACCACCAGCACCGCCTCCCGCATCGCCCGCTGCATCTGCTCGTGGGCGAGGTACGCCCGGGCACCCGGTATCCGCGGGACCCGGCTGCTGCCGTGCTGCACCAGCAGCCGGGGTCGGTCGGCGCGGCGGACGTACCAGCGCTCCAGCCAACCCATCAGCCGGTCGAACGGGTGGCTGTCGGTGCCCACGACCACCAGTACGGCGAGTCCGGCCGGGCCGCCGGGGCGCCCCGACCCGGTCACAGCAGCTGCCCCACCACGATGGCCTCCGGGTAGAGCCGGCGCTGCTCCTCGGACTGGACCAGCATCGCGGAGAGGAAGGGCCGGCAGAGTCGGGCGGTCAGCGTCGGCGTGTCGATCCGGTCGTAGACCTCGATGTAGACGGTGGGGATGCCGCGCAGCCGGGCCAGGACGACGAACGGCAGTGCCACCCCGGCGCCCGTGGTGACCACGGCGTCGAAGCGCCGGCGGCGCAGCAGCCGTACCGCCAGCCAGGTGTTGCGCAGCAGGTTGGGAATGTTGCGGGTGGTCGGGTGGTACGCCCAGACCACCTCCTCCTCGCGCAGCAGAGAGCAGGCGTCGGGCGTGTCGAAGGTGACCCAGCAGCGGTTCCGGTCGCGGTACCAGGGGGCCAGCGCGAGCAGTTGGGCGAGGTGCCCGCCGCTGGAGGCGACGAGCAGCACGGTGAGGTCCGGCCGCGAGGGCCGGCCCGCGTCGGACGGAGCCGCCTGTACGGGAATCTTCGCCACGCGCTCCTCCCGGGTCGACGGGCCACCCCTACACCGGTCGGCCGTGGCCCCTACCGAGGATCCATGAACGGGCGATGATGAACCGGTTTCTGTCATGACAATCCCCCGTGCCGTTTCCGCCCATCGTGAAAGATCGATCTTCTCCGGTCCAGCCCGGCATGCCGGCCATAGCCGAATTCGCGCCGCCCCGCCCGTCGGCCGGCTCGCCGAGCCATCCGCCGGGTGACCGCCACGGCCGGCCCGCCCGGCACCGCCGCCGGGCCGGTCATCGCAGCCGCTCCGCCAGTACGTGCAGCAGCCCCGGGTGCAGGACCGGATGCCAGCCCGCCCCGCCGGCGGCCAGCCGGCGCATCCGCAGCCAGAGTTCGAGCAGGTACGCGTCGAGCACGGCGGCCGCCTGCACCGGCCCGAGCCCGAACCGTCCGCCGTGCCGGGCCAGCGCCGCCCCGGCCGCCGCGACCGCCCCCGGTACCGGCTCGCCGCGCAGCACGAACGCGGTCTGGAAGTACTGGTGGGCCAGGTCGAAGCCGACGGGTACCCCGGCGCCGCTGTGCTCCCAGTCCCAGGCGACCAGCTTCCGGCCGTACCGGCCGAGGTTCCAGGGCACCCAGTCGCCGTGCCAGTCCCCGAACTCCAGCGCCGTGCCGGCGTACCGCGCGAGCAGCGCCTCGACCAGCCGGTACGCCCGCCGCCCGGCCTCGCCGCCGGCCGGGTCGCCGGCCGCCGCGCGGGCGTCGTCGCACAGCCGCCGATGGAAGGGGGAGCCGGCCAGCGGGCGGGGCCGGGCCGCCGGTCCGCCCCGGCGGGCCACCGCGAGCATCGCGTCCAGCCGGGGCCGCTGCGGCGCGTCGAGCCGGCGCACCCGGGGCGGCAGCGGCGCGATGACGGCGACCGCCTGCCCCGCCCAGTCGGCGTCGAGCAGCAGTTCGGGCGCGAGCGGGTAGTCCGCGCCACCGGGCCGCGGCAGTGCCCGCAGCGCCGCGGCCTCCGCCCGGACCAGCGCCCGGGTCGCCCCGTTCCAGCCGATCTTGGCGTACCCGGCGGGGCGGCCCGCGTCGTCGAAGAGCTGCAACGTCGGCTTGCGGTTCGGGTCCGGCGGGCGCACCCCGATCGCGGCGTGCAGCGCTGTCGGGCGCACCCCGGTCCCGGCGTGCGGCGCTGTCGGGCGCACCCCGGTCCCGGCGTGCGGCGCTGTCGGGCGCACCCCGGTCCCGGCGTGCGGCGCCGTCCCGGGCAGCGCGGCGGCCAGCCGCCGGACCAGCAGCACCTCGGCCGGGTCCAGGTCCGGCGGTACCACCACCGAGAGCACGGGCAGCCGGCCCAGCGGCGCCGCTCCGGCCCGCGCCAGCGCCCCCACCAGCGCCCGGGCCGCGCGCACCCCGGCCGGCCGCAGCGCGTTGTAGGCGAGCACGGAGGCCGCGGTCACCCGCCGCGAGCCCAGCGGCAGCAGGAACCGGGCCCGCCGTACCGAGGGGACGACGGCGAACCGCAGCACCCGGTCGTCCCCCGGCGGGGACTGCCCGTCCGCCAGCGTCACCCGCAGCCGCTCGTCGGCGAAGACGGCCCGGGTGACCCAGCCCAGCCCGTCGTGGCGTTCGCGCGGATCGGCGCCGGCCCGCCGCCCGCTCACGCGTCCGGGCCCCTCACGCGTCCGGGCCGTTCATGCCGGCGGCACGGCCCAGTCGAACGCGATCCCGAGCCGCTCGCTCAGGGCCACGTTGTACGGGTGGTAGTACGCGGTCAGCTCGGCCCGTACCGCCGGGTCCATGGGCGCCGAGCGGCGGTGGTTGAAGACCTCGTACCGGCCCGGGTCGTGCCGGGGCAGCCCGAGGAAGTCCAGCACCCGCGCGTACGTGCCGGCGGGGTCGCGGTACAGCGTCTCGCTCGGCAGCACGAGCAGCTGCCCCGGGTCGAACCGCTCCAGCCACGGGGTCAGGTGCTCCAGGTACCGCCCGCGGGCCCGGTAGCTGTACCAGTCGTACGCCTCGCTGACGTGGTACGGGTCGGCGATCAGCCGCTCCCGCTCGCCCGCCGTACGCACCGGCTCGGCGGCCAGCGCCTCGGCGAAGCCGAGCGGCTCCTTCCCCTCGCCGCGCCGCTCCTTCCAGTGCGAGTACGCCCGCTCGACCGGATCCCGCAGCAGCACGACGAGGCGTACCCGGGGCATCAGCTCCCGCACGCGCCACGGGACGAGGGGGTGGAACAGGTAGAGCGGAGCGGCCTCGCCGACCCGGGTCGGGCCGCCGTACCGCCGCTCCAGCGCCGCCCGCTGCCGCTCGGTCGGGAAGTGCGAGCGGTACCAGCGCTCGCCCCGGTGCCAGTTCTCCTCGAAGTAGTGCGTCGACTTGGTGTTCCAGGCCGGGAAGAGACGCGGCACCAGGGGATGGCGGATCAGGTAGTTCCAGAGCGACGTGGTGCCGCCCCGCTTCGTGCCGATGATGAGGAAGTCCGGAGTCGGCCGCCGGTCGGCGGTCCGCTCGCCGTAGCGCACCAGCCCCGCCTTGAGCCGGTCGCGCAGCCCGGCGGGCGCCGCCCGGTTCACCCGGTCGCGGATCGTCGTCATCGCCCCTCCCACCCCGTCGCCCTCACGTCGTACCGCCGCGCAGCGTGGCCACCGCGCCCGCCATCCGCCGCCGTACCGCCGGCCGGGTCAGCGCCCCGCCCGCGCCCGCCGCCAGCAGGCCGAGCGCGACCGCGAGCCCGGCCAGCCCGCGACCGGCGACCAGCCCGCCGACCAGCGCCGCCGCGCCCACCGCGGCGGCGACCCCGACGGCCGCGCCGGTCACCGCGGCGTCGACCGGGAACCGTCCCAGCACCGGTACCGCCGCCACGGCGGCCACCACGTTCTCGACCACGATCCCGGCGGCCCAGCCGATCGCCGCCCCCAGCGCGCCGTGCGCCGGGACGAGCAGCACCCCGAGCAGCCCGGTGGTGGCCAGCCCCAGCGCCGTCGCGGCCAGGTGCCGGCCGCTGTGGCCGCCCATCAGCAGCAGCGTCTGCACGTTGCCGAGTCCGACGTTGACCAGCATCGCCGCCGAGAGGACGGCCAGCGCCGCCGCGCCGGCGGTGAAACCGGGCCCGAAGAGCAGCAGGAATCCCGGCGCGAACGCCGCCAGCAGCAGATACACCGGCCAGGAGAGCAGCACCGCCCAGGTGGTGGTCTGCCGGTGCACCGCCCCGGCCCGGTCCCGCAGGCCCGCGCCGAGCAGGCGGGAGAGCTGCGGGGCCACGGCCACCCGCAGCCCGTGCAGGGCGAGCTGGCCGGCGAGCACGTACCGGCCGACGGCCCCGAAGACGCCCGCCTCGGCCGGGCCGGCGAGCGCGGCCGTGAGCAGCACGCCGAACCACATCCCGCCGCTGTCGATCACGGCCGACGCGGCCCGGGGGAGCGCGAACCGCCAGAACGTCGACCAGTCGGCGCGCGCCGGGCGCAGCGGCGTGCCGGTACCGACCCCGAGCGGCCCGCGTACCAGCGCCGCGCCGGCGAGCACCGCCGCGACCAGGGGCAGCGCCCAGCCCGCCAGCGCCGCCACGGTCCCCGCGCCGACCAGGGCGGCGGCGGCCACCAGCAGCGGCCGGCCGACCGGCAGGAGCAGGAACTGCACCCCGACGTACGCGGCGATCGGCCGGACCGCGCGCACCGCCGCGAGCAGGATCGTCGTCGCCACGACGAGCGGTACGGCCGCGAAGGCGAGCCGCAGCAGCCGCACTCCGTCCGGGCCGGCGCCGTCCAGCAGCACCGGGGCGAGCCGGTCCGCGGCGAGGATCCCGCCCAGCGCGAGCGCGCCGGCGGCGAGCAGCGGCGGCACCAGCGCCACGGGGAGCAGACGGGCGGCGTCGCCGCCGGGCCGTACGCCCCGGCGGGGCAGCGCCCAGACGAGCCCGGTGTCGGCCCCCAGGCAGCAGACCGCGCCGGCCACGGTGAGCAGACCGATCGCCGTGAAGAGGGCGCCGGCGCCGGCGGTACCGAAGCCACGGGTGATCACGACGGCCAGCAGGAATCCGAACGCGCCGCTGGCGGCGGCGCCGGCCAGCCCCACGGCACCGCTGCGGGCGCTGCGCCGCAGCTCCGGCGCCGGTCCGGCGTCGGGTGTGGAGCCGGTCGCGACCGGTGGCGGCGCCCCCGTCATGCCGGCCACGGCCCACCCCGCCCGCCCGCACCCGCCGGGGTACGGCGTACCGGCGCGCGCGCACCCGCCGGGGTACGGCGCACCGGCCCGTCGACCGCCGCCAGCGCCAGCCCGGCGGCGAAGAAGAGGACCGTCAGGTTCTGGAACGTCAACCCGTAGAACGGCGACTGCACCAGCGCGACCACGGGCACCACGGCCAGCCACTGCCCGGCCGGCGACACCGCCCGGGTGGCGTGCCAGGTCACCACGGCGAACCAGCACAGGAAGCAGAGCAGCGCCGGTATCCCGTGGCTGAACAGCACCAGCCAGAACTGCCCCTGGGTGCCGACCGGCGCGCTCGACGTGGTCGTGTCGACCGCCACCGGCGCACCGTGACCGAGCAGCGGCGAACGCCGCACCTGGCGCAGCACCTCCAGGTAGAGCCCGGCCCGGTCGAGCGTCGTGCCGCTCCGGCTGGTCCGCTCGGCGATCAGGTCGGCGACCGGGATGACCAGGGTGGCCAGCCAGACCGAGCCGGCCAGCACCGCCACGCCGGCCACCACCCGTACGTTGCCGCGCAGCAGCGCCCGCACGGCCAGCAGCGCCAGCCCCGCGCCGAGGCTGACGAACATGCCGCGGTTGAGGGTGAGGAACGCCGGCGGCAGCGACAGCGGCAGCGAGACCATCAGCACCGGCCGCCACCGGCCGGTACGCACCGACAGCAGGTACGCCACCACGCAGGGGACCAGCATCGCGTACGCGCTGCCCCAGTTGTTGGTGTACGGGAACGGCGCCGACGGCCGGTAGATCGGCTGCGCGGAGCGGGCGTTGAACTCACTGGCGTGCAGGTGGACCATGTCGTTGATGAACGGCGCCTGGGCCAGCAGGTCGGGCAGCAGCCGCTCGGTCGCCGTCACCCCGGCCAGCCGGGGCAGCAGCACGCCGACCCAGCCGAGCACCACCAGCGCCAGCCAGAAGAGGCAGAGCGGGAGGAAGACCCGCCGCCACGGGGTCTGCTCGCGCAGCGCGGTGTAGACGTACACGCAGACCACCAGGGCGGTCAGGTAGAAGCTGAGCCGCAGCGCGAAGGTCAGCCACGCGGTACCGCGTTCGAGCTGGGTGGCGCTCAGCAGCACCAGGCAGAGGAAGAGCAGCCACCCGGCGGCGCCGGCGGGCAGCACCACCCGTCCCCGGCGCAGCAGGAAGGCCAGTAGCAGCGCCCCGAACAGCGGCCAGACCAGGTAGAACGCCCCGAGCAGCCACCAGAGGGGCACCAGGCCGAACATCGCGAACAGCGGCCAGGTCGGCAGGGCCGCCGGCGGCGTACCGGTACGGCGCGCCGGGTCAGTCACGACCGTCGACGAAGAGCAGCCCGAGCGGGCGGATGCCGGCCACGCGGAGCCGCTCGACGAGCCGCCGCAGCTCGCGTACCCGGGTCCGGTCGCGGGCCACCACGAGCACGCCGCCGCCGTCGCGGGCGGCGCGTACCCCCTGCTCGTCGGACTCCGCCGGCGGGGCGGTGACCAGGGTGACCAGGGCCGGCGCCGGCCCGGCGGAGGCGTGCATCCGCACCCGTGCCGTGGCGGCGGCGACCGGGCGCGGCGGCGCCGCCCACGGGCTGTCGCCACCGGAGCGGGGCAGCGGGGCCGGCGGTGGCGCGGTCTCGGCGAGCGGGCCGGAGAGCTCGTCCTCCAGCAGCAGCGGCAGCGGGCCGGCCGCGACCGGCTCACCCTCCAGCGGGCGCTCGGCGCCCGGCTGGCCGTCCCGGGGGAACGGTCGAGGACGCTCGCCCGCGGGCCGTACGCTGGCCCGACCGGTCGCCGGGCGGGCCTGCGGCTGCCGGGCCGACGGTGATCCGGCCACCGCGTCCGCGCCGTCGGCAGCCGGCCCGGCCCCGAGCGCCGGCCGCGCGGCGGCGAGTCCCGGCGCGAGCGCGGTCGCGCCGCCGCGCAGCGCGCGCCAGCCGCCCCGCACCGCGGCGACCACGCGGGAACGGGGGTCGGCGGGCGCGGTGACGGCGCCCTCGACCCGGACCGCCGGGCCCTGGCCCGCCAACGCGCCGGCGAGCCCGGCGACCAGCGCCCCGTCGATCTCCTCGGCCCGCGCCGCGAGCAGGATGACCCGGGGCGGCGTCGGCGGGTGCAGCCGGCCGACCAGGGCCATCGCGGCGTACCGCAGGTCCGTCGCGGGACGCCGGTCGTCGCTGCCCGGCCGGCGGCGCCGCAGCGTGGCCAGCGTGGCCAGACCGGTGATCTCCTCCGCGTCGGTCTGCGAGCGGACCCGGCGGTCCAGCGACTCCTGCCCGTAGCTCAGCAGCACGCCCAGCAGTGCGCCGCCGAGCAGCGCCGCGGCCAGGTAGAGCAGCGCCGCGTCGTGGCTGGACGGTACGGGCGGCTCGGCGAGGCTGGTCACCGTGCCGGGGGTGACGTCCACCCCGGCGACCTTGGCGCGCTGCCCGGCCAGCTCCGTCAGCTGGGCGTTGAGGGCGCGCAGCCGTTCCATGGTCGCGTTCACCGCCGGCGGCGTCGGCGCGTCGGGGGCGAGGTTGCCGGGCAGGGTACGCCGCGCGGCGGCCTCCTCCGCGCCGGCCGCCTTGATCGCCTCGTCGTACGAGGCCAGCAGCGCGGCGCGCTGGTCGGCGTACATCTTCTGCCGGACCTGCAGGTACCCGGTCGCGGCGGCGTTGGCGCCGCGTACCGCCTCGGTGCCCGAGCGCCCGGTGTAGTTGAAGCGCAGCAACTGCGTACCGACCGGCACCTCCACCCGCAGCGCGTCGCGTACCTCCGGCGCCGCGCGTCCGGTGGCCGCGACCACCGCCGCCACCACCTGGCTGCCGGTGGCGACGCCGGTCTCGGCGTTCATGTTCACCGTGCGGTCCGCGCCGGAGCCGGGCAGGCTGAACGGGTCGGCGAGCACCGGGCGCACCACGACCACCGCCGTGCCCTCGTAGCTCGGCGGGACCAGCAGCAGGAAGCCGGCGGTGCCGACCAGGCCGAGCAGCGCGCAGAGCAGCACCGTGGGCCAGCGGCGCAGCGGCACCCGCAGCAGCTCGCCCAGGGTCATGGACCGCCGTTGCCCGACGACGGCCACGTCGGTCATGTCAATCATCGAACCTCTTGACGATCTGTTGCGGGTTGCCGATCACCACGACCCGGGGTGGCACGTCGGCGCGGACCACCGTGCCCGCGCCGACCACGCTGTCCCGGCCGATCCGGACCCCCTTCATGACCAGGGCGCCGGCACCGACCCAGACGTTCGCCGCCAGCTCGATGGGGGCCCGGGTGGCGGGCAGCGGCGGATCGTGGCGGCGGTCCGGGTCGAGGTTGTGGAAGGTGTTGTCGACCAGCTGACAGTCGGAGAGCAGACAGCGGTCGCCGACCACCACGGTGGTCCAGCAGCCGATCCAGGTGGCGTTGAGCAGGCAGTCGGCGCCGACGCGCACCTCGCCCGGCCCGGCGAAGCGGACCAGCTTGTTGATCCGGGTCCGGTCGCCGATGCTGACCCGTACGCCCCGGCGCAGCCGGATCCGGCCGCGGATCTGCACGTCCCGGCCGAGGCGCAGCCGGGGGTAGCGCAGCCGGTAGTAGGCGGCCTTGGCGGCGAAGACGAGCCGGGCGGCGCGGTGCTGGGCGAGCCGGTGCGGCGCGCCGACGCCCGGCGCCGGCCGGGCGTCAGCGTCCGGCGCCGAAGGGGCGTCCGGGCCGGCGTGGGCGTCCGGCGCCGGAGGCGCGCCCGCGTCGGCCGGCGGGTCGATCTCCGCCCCGGCCCGTGGGGCGGCGACCGACCGGCCGGTCGGGACTGGGTTGCGTCCGGTCGCTACCGACTGCTCTCTCGTGGTCACTGGACTGAGTAGAACAGAGTGGGCCGCGACCATGTCAAGCCCGCGGAGGCGCTGGCGACGACAGTGATCGAGGCACCGTTGACCGCCACCCCGCCGGGCGCGGCCGCGTCGAATGGCACCGCGCGCAGCGATCCGTCGGCCGAGCCGTAGACGATCCGGCCGCCGCCGACGTACGCCATGCCGCGTACCTGAGACCAGCTCAGGCCGGTGGTGGGCAGGGTGAACTCGGTCGCGCCGACGGTGTACCCGTCGGGTTCCAGGTAGCGGTAGAAGAGCGTGTTGCTGCCCGGCTTCGTGTAGTACATCCGTCCGGACAGGTAGAAGGCTCCGGTCAGCGTGGACGGGTTGTACCAGTCGTTGTAGCCGATGTACCAGGGGGCGCCGACCGTCGAACCGTTGAAGACCGAGAAGCCGAGCTGGCTGCCGCTGGACCAGTAGAGCTTGTCGGCGACCCGCATGGTCACCCCGGCCGAGCTGAGGTTGGGCTGGCTGGAGACCGTGGGGCTGCCCAGGGCGGTCCCGTTGAAGGGCACCTTGGTCAACTGGCTCGCGGCGGTGCCGAGGTAGAGGTAGCCCGGGGTGGCGCCGGGCGCGTCGACCGCCGGCACGGTACGGCCCCCGGCGAGGGGGAAGACGCCGAGGCGACCGTGGTACTCGCCGCCCATGCCGTCGGAGTTCTGTCCGAAGTAGACCCCGTCCGGTCCGCGCCACAGCACCGGTACGGTGGAACCCCAGGCCGTCGTACCGGCGGGCGCGCCGCTGCGGCGCGGGTTCCAGTTCAGCGGCATCCCGTTGTTCGGATCCACCGCGCCGATGCCGAGCCGGTCGACCGCGCCGGCGCCGGCGTTGTCCATGCCGTTCGGGTTGTTCAGCCAGCGGAAGTGGCCGCCGAGGTAGATCACGTCGTCGGTGGCCTCGATCGAGGTGATGGTGTCGTTGCCGGTGAAGTCGACCCAGGTGCCGTCGAGGTTGGCGCCGCGGGTGCCGGTCTCGAAGCGGACCAGCACGTCGCAGTAGGCCGCCGGCCAGCCCGCGCCGCCGTTGCTGCCGACGACGAAGTAGTCGCCGTCGTCGGAGAAGTCGACCTCCTGGACGTAGTGGGTGAACGTCGCCGGGGCCGCGCAGGGCGGGACGTAGCGGGTGGTGCTCCAGTTCGCCACCGTCGGCGTACCGGCCAGCTCCAGCAGCGCGATCTGGTTGCGGGACACTCCGTTGACCACGGTGAAGTTGCCGCCGATCACGAGCGTGCCGCCGTCGGGGGAGACGTCCAGCGTCCACACGTACGGGGCGACCCCGTTGCGGCCGCCGGTGGCGTCCACGACGAATCCGGTGTCCAGGGCGCCGCTGGTCGCGTTGATCCGGGCGACGCCGTGCCGCTCCACGCCGTTGAGCCAGTTGAATGCGCCGCCCAGGTAGAGATTGCCGCCGTGCAGTTTCATCGCGCGGATGTTGCCGCCGTCCGAGTGCGCCGTCCAGGAGGCCACCGTCGCCCCGCTCATCGGGTCGAGTTCGACCAGGTTCTTGCGGCTCACCCCGTTGACGGTTTTGAATGCGCCGCCCACGATGAGTTTCCCGTCGGGGCTGGCCACCAGGGCGTTCACCGCGCCGTCCAGCACCGGGGCGAAACCGGTGACGATGTTGCCGCTGCCACGGTCGTAACCGAAGAGGTAGGCGCGGCTGATCCAGGTCGGGTCGGCGGCCGTACGGATCTGGGTGAAGGTTCCACCCACGTAGACGGTGTTGCCGATCTGGGCGAACGCCCGTACCTCGCCGTCGCGGGCGTGCGGGGTCACGTCGGACGGGTCGGCTGAGGCCAAGGTTCCCGCCACCACGGGCGGTACCACGATCGCCGCCGCCGGTGTGGCGTAGAGCGCGACCGGTACGACGGCGAGGAGCGCGGCGACCGCGAACCTCCGTCGCGACTGGCGGGTAGTGGAACGGCTCAACCTCACGCGTTACCTCCTGCTGGAGATGGTTCGCGTAGCCTGCCCCCGGCCGGCCACCCAGCGGATCGCCCTTTCGGCGAGCACGCCGGTCAGAATAGCGACAGGCACTCGTCACCGCTGGTACGTCTTTGCCGGCGCGGGCGTGTCGGCCATTGACCAATCGCGCTGTTTATTGCCATTCGCCGGCTCGTCCTCCGTCGATTGGCGACAGATGCGAAATATTTGTGTTCTCGCTGTACTGCTGCGCTCGCGCGCTTCGCGGCGCCTGAGGGGTGGTGTCTTCCCTTCCGCGGTGGTGTGGGCGGGTGGTCGTTCGCCGCGACGCGTCAGTGCGGACACCACCGGCGCCGCTGCGCTTGCTCTCCGTGGGGCTGTCGGGGGCTGTCGTTACAGTGGCGCCCGCGAGATCGTGGTGATCGAGGAGAGCCTGGTGCGAGCTTCAGCTGACGACGTCGGTGCCGGTGTGGAACTTCCGGACGAGGAGACGTTCCTGATCCCCGCGCCGTGGCGGCGGGCCGGACTGCTGCCGAGACGTGGTGGCACGCCGGGACCGGCCCTGCCGGCCGGTCCGAGCGCGCGGGCGGCCGCGGATCGGCTGGTCGAGGAGCTGCGCGAGGAGCTGACCGGGGTGCTGCGGCATCCGGCCAGCGATCCGGACCTGGTCGCCGCCGCCGAGGCGTACCTGGGCGGGGCGGAGTCGGCGCTCGGCGCGGCCGTGGTCGCGGGCGCCGCGAGCCACGCGATCGGTTGGTCCAACGAGAGCCGGTTGCGGCAGCTCGCGGACGGCTGGATGGCGGCGTACGGGTCGACCTTCGCGGCCCTGGTCGTGGTGGAGCTGAGCGGCCTGCGGGTCGCCACCGAGCGGGCGGGCACCGTCCAACATGCCCACATCGGGCATCAGGCGCCGGGCGGCGCGTGGACGTACCACCCGCACTGGCGGGTGCTGGGCGGCCGGGTCCGCGCCCACCTCGCGGCCGGCGGCGACGAGGAGTACGCGCGGGCGCGCGACGCCCTGGCGGCGTACCGCGACGCGGGGCAGCACCAGCGGGTCGCCACCTCGTTCCTGCTGCCCACCGAGGCGGCGTGGGTGGACGCCGACTGCCGCGAGCTGTCCGGTGTCCCCGTCGGCCAGGGCGGCGACCTGGGGATGCTGCTCTGGTGCGCGGCGAGCACGCCCGAGCAGCTGGAGCTGATCAGCGGCAGGCTCCAGCCCTGGGTGATCCTGCACGACCTCGGGTTGCTCGGCACCGCGGCGGAGGGCGTGGGCCCGGCGATCGCGTCGCGCCTGGCGGCCTGGTTCGACCAGCCCTATCTGGACGCCACCGGCCGGCAACGACTGCTCTCGGTGATCACCGCGCTCCCCACCGACGAGGCGCTGCGGCTGCTGCTCGACCGGCTCGACCAGAAGTACGTCCAGCCGGCCGTCGCGGAGGCCGCCCGGCGCTATCCCGTACGGGCCCTGCGGCTGCTGGCCGTGGCTGCCGGTGCCGAGTCCGACCGGGGGCGGATCGCCGCCGAGCTGCTCCGGGCGCACGTGCTGACCACTCCGGCCGCCGTCGAGGCGGGGTTGCCGTCGCTGGACGAGGCGGCCCGGGCGCGGGTCGAGGCCGTCCGCGACGCGACGGACCTGGTGCCGGAGGCGCCCGAGTCGGCGCTGCCCCCGGTGCTGGTCGACCCGCCCTGGTCGGCGCCGGGCCGGACGGCCAGGCCGCTGGTGCTCGACGGCCTCGCCGCGCCCGCCGAGGGGGCCGTGCGCTGGCGGCCGGGGGAGCGCGACGAGTGGACCCCGGTCAGGAACCTGTTCCTGGCCGGCCGCGACCGGAACCAGGACTGGGCGCGCCGGGCGGCGGAGCACCGGGCGGGCCGACTGCGGCACTGGGAACAGGTCGAGTTCTTCCTGTACGCGCCGGAGGAACTCGCCCGGCCGCTGCTGGCGGATTGGCGGCCGGACGACGCCTGGGACGCCGAGGACCACCTACGGCCGATCGTGGCCCGGTTCGAACTGGACGCGCTCCCCGCCGTGCTGCACCTGGCGCGGCGGTACCCGACGCAGGCCGCGGGCCTGCTGGCCCCGTACGCCGACGCCGAGGTCGCCGAGCTGATGGCCGACTGCTCGATCCGGCTCAAGTCCGTCCGGCCGGTGGCGCTGGCCTGGCTGGTCCGTCACCCGGAGTCCGCCGCCCGGGGCCTGTTGCCGCCGGCCTTCGGCAAGGCGGGGGCCCGGCGGCGCGCCGCCGAGCACGGCCTGCGGACGCTGGCCGCGGCGGGACACGAGGGCGCGCTCGTGGCCGCCGCCCAGGGGTACGGGCCGGCCGCCGTCGCCGCCGTCGAGGCGCTGCTGGCGGCGGATCCGCTGCACCTGTTGCCGGCCAAGATCCCGGTGCTGCCGGCCTGGGCCGATCCGGGCATGCTGCCGCAGGTGCTGCTGCGCGACCGGCAGACCGCGCTGCCGCAGGCGGCGGTGCGGCACCTGTGCACCATGCTCGCCATCTCCCAGCCCGACGCCCCGTACGCGGGCGTCCCGCGGGTCGTCGAGGTCTGCGACCCCGCCTCGCTGGCCGAGTTCGGCTGGGCGCTGTTCCAGCGGTGGCGCTCCAGCGGCTCGTCGGCCAAGGAGGGCTGGACGTTGCAGGCGCTGCGCTGGCTGGGCGACGACGAGACCGTGCGCCGGCTCGCGCCGGTGATCCGGGCCTGGCCCGGCGAGGGCGGCCACGCACGCGCCGTGGTCGGGCTGGACGTGCTGGCCGCGATCGGTACCGACGTCGCGCTCATGCACCTGTACGGCATCTCGCAGAAGGTCAAGTTCGCCGCGCTGCGCGAGCAGGCCGGCCAGCGCATCACCGAGGTCGCGGCCGACCTCGGGCTCAGCGCCGAACAGCTCGGCGACCGGCTGGTGCCCGACCTCGGGCTCGACGCGGACGGCAGCCTGGTCCTCGACTACGGCCCCCGCCGGTTCACCGTCGGCTTCGACGAGCAGCTCAAGCCGTACGTCGCGGACGGGACGGGGGCCCGCCGCAAGGCGCTGCCCAAGCCGGGCGCCCGCGACGACGAGCGGCTCGCGCCCGCGGCGTACCAGCGGTTCGGCGCGCTGAAGAAGGACGTGCGCACCCTCGCGGCCGACCAGATCCGGCGACTGGAACGGGCGATGGTCACCGAGCGGCGGTGGAGCGGCGCCGACTTCCGGCGGTACTTCGTGGCCCATCCGCTGCTGTGGCACATCGTCCGCCGGCTGGTCTGGGCCACCTGGGGCCCGGACGGCGAGGTGCGTACGGCGTTCCGGGTCGCCGAGGACCGCACCCTCGCCGACGTCGCCGACGACACGTTCGACCTCGACGACGCCGCCGAGGTCGGCATCGCGCACCCGGTGCGGCTCGGTACGGCCGTGCCGGCCTGGTCCGAACTCCTCGCCGACTACGAGATCCTCCAACCGTTCCCGCAGCTCGGCCGCGAGGTGCACCGGTTCACCGAGGAGGAGCTGGCCGCGACGCGACTGACCCGGTTCGAGGGGATCAAGGTCGCCGCGGCGAAGCTGGTCGGTCTGGAACGGCGCGGCTGGGAGCGGGGCACGCCGGAGGATGCCGGCATCCAGGGCTGGGTGCAACGGCGCCTGCCGGGCGACCGTACGCTCGCGGTCCACCTCGACCCCGGCATCCCGGTCGGTGACATCGAGTACTGGCCGGTGCAGCAGCTGCGGGAGATCGAGCTGACCCGGGGCGAGGTGGAAATCTGGCGGGACGGCGAGCGGCTGCCGTTCGGGGTGCTGGACCCGGTCACCGCCTCCGAGCTGCTGCGGGACCTGGTGGAGGTGACCGCGTGAGCGTGGACCGCGCGCAGCGGCCCCCGGCCGAGCTGCGGTACGCCGAGGAGCTCGCCCGGCTGCGCGCCGACGACCGCGACGAGCGCCCGCCCGGTTGGGCGCTGAGCCTGCGCGCGGCCCGGCGCTTCATCCTCGGCGACGAGTCCGCGGGCATCGCCACGAAGTTCGTCGGCGACCCGTCGCTGATCGACCGGGCGCTGGTCACCCTTGCCACGAACCGCGGGCTGATGCTGGTCGGGGAGCCCGGCACGGCCAAGTCGCTCCTCTCCGAGCTGCTGGCCGCCGCCGTGACGGGCGACTCGACGCTGACCATCCAGGGCGGCGCCGCCACCACCGAGGACCAGATCAAGTACTCCTGGAACTACGCGCTGCTGGTGGCCGAGGGGCCGTCGCGGCGCTCGCTGGTCCCGGCGCCGCTGCTGCGCGGCATGGCCGAGGGGCGGGTGGTCCGGTTCGAGGAGATCACCCGCTGCCCGCTGGAGGTGCAGGACTGCCTGCTCTCGCCGCTGTCCGACCGGGTGTTGGCCGTGCCGGAGCTGACCGGGGCCGACGCGATGGTCTTCGCGCAGGAGGGCTTCAACATCATCGCCACGGCCAACACCCGGGACCGCGGGGTCAACGAGATGAGCGCCGCGCTGAAGCGGCGGTTCAACTTCGAGACCGTCTTCCCGATCGCCGACTTCGCCACCGAACTGGACCTGGTCGAGTCCCAGGCCGGCGAGCTGCTGCGCCGCTCGGGCGTCACCGCGCCGCCGCGCCGCGACGTGCTGGAGGTGCTGGTGACCACCTTCCGCGAGCTGCGGCACGGCGCCACCGAGCGGGGCGAGGCGATGGACCGGCTCTCCGCGGTGATGAGCACCGCCGAGGCGGTCTCGGTGGCGCACGCGGTGGGTCTGCGCGGCTGGTTCCTCCACGGCGCCGCCGGCACGCCGGCCGACCTGGTCACCTGCCTGGCCGGTACCGCCGCCAAGGACGACGCGGAGGACCTCGCCCGGCTGCGCCGCTACCTGGAGCAGCAGGCCGGGCGGCGGTCCGGCGCGCACTGGCGGGAGTTCCACGACGCCCGGCACCTGCTTCCCGGCTGATGGGCGCCGCCGAGGTCACCGTCATCGGGGTACGCCACCACAGCCCCGCCTGTGCCCGGCTGGTGGCCGACACCGTCGCGGCGCTGCGGCCGGCGTACGTGCTGGTCGAGGGGCCGGCGGACATGAACGACCGGCTCGACGAGCTGCTGCTCGGGCACGAGCTGCCGGTGGCGGTCTTCACCTCGTACCGCGACGGGCGGCGGGCGCACGCCTCCTGGGCGCCGTTCTGCGCGTACTCGCCCGAGTGGGTGGCGCTTACCGTCGGGCGGCGGCACGGCGCCGGACTGCGCTTCATCGACCTGCCGGCCTGGCATCCGGCGTTCGCCGACCGGAGCAACCGGTACGCCGACGCCGAGTTGCGGTACGCCGAGGCGGTCGAGCGCCTGTGCCGCGCCTTCGCGATGGACAACGTGGACACCCTCTGGGACCACCTCTTCGAGTGCGATCCCGACGAAGGGCTGGCCGAGCGGCTGGCGGTCTACTTCGACCTGCTCCGTGGTGAGTCGCCGGCCGGCGACGACGACACCGCCCGCGAGGCGTACATGGCGGACTGGGTGGACGCCGCCCGCTCGCACGCCGACGGCCGGCCGGTGCTCGTGGTCTGCGGCGGGTTCCACCGCCCCGCGCTGCTGCGGCTGGCCGCCGGCGCGCCGACCGGGCGGGACTGGCCGGAGGTACCGGCGCCACCCGAGGACGCGACCGCCGGCAGTTACCTGGTGCCGTACTCGTTCAGGCGGCTCGATGCCTTCGACGGGTACCAGTCGGGGCTGCCCTCGCCCGACTACTACCAGCGGCTCTGGGAGCACGGGCCGGCCGGGGCGGCCGAGGGCCTGCTGGAGGCGGTGGTACGCCGCCTGCGCGGGCGCCGGCAGCCCGTCTCCACGGCCGACCTCGTCGCCGCCCGGACCATGGCGGACGGGCTCGCCCGGATCCGCGGCCACCGCCACCCGGCCCGCGCCGACGTGCTCGACGGCCTGGTCTCCGCCCTGGTCGGCGAGGCCCTCGACGGCCCGCTGCCGTGGAGCCGGCGCGGCCGGCTGGAGGCCGGTACGCATCCCGTGGTGGTGGAGATGGTCGCGGCGCTCAGCGGCGACCGGGTGGGGCGGCTCGACCCGGCCACGCCGGTACCGCCGCTGGTGCACGACGTCGCCGCCGAGCTGGAGCGGCACGGGCTCGCCGGCGACGACCCGGTACGGCTCGACCTGACCGACCGGGACCAGCGGGAGACCAGCCGTGTCCTGCACCGACTGCGGGTGCTCGGCGTCCCCGGGTACGCCCGCGACAGCGGCCCGGACGCGAGCGGTGCCGATCCGCGGCTGCGGGAGCACTGGTCCCCGCGGCCGGCCGGCGAGCGGCTGGTGGCGGTCATCGAGGCGGGCGCGTACGGCGCCACCCTCGCCGACGCGGCGGCGGCCCGGCTGGCCGAGCGGATCGACCGGGCCGGCCCGGACGTCGACCGGCTGGCCGAGGTGCTCTTCGACGCCGCCCTCTGTGGCGTCGACCGCCTCTCCGAGCGGGTGCTCGCCATGCTCGCCCGGTCGATCGCCGGTGTCGGCGACGTGGGCGCGCTCGGCCGGGTGCTGGCGGTGGTGCTCGGGCTGTGGCGGCACGACCGGCTGCTCGGCACCGCGCGGGCCGAGGCGCTGGGCGTGGTCCTGACCGCGTCGGTGCCGCGACTGCTCTGGCTGGTCGAGGGGATCCGCGGCGGGCGGGCCCCGGCCGACCCGGAGCGGCTCGCCGCGCTGGCGGCGGCCCGGGACACCATCGTCCACGCCGGCCCGTCGCTCGGCATCGACGGCGGTCCGGCGCTGGCGGTGATGCGCCGGCTCGCCGCCGACCCGGGCGTGCCGCCCGACCTGCGCGGGGCCGCCTCAGGCTTCGCCTGGTCGCTCGGGGACCCGGTCGACCCGGTCCGAGGGGTACGTGGTGCCGCCGGCCCGGCCGTGCTCGGGGACTGGCTCGCCGGGCTGTTCGCGCTGGCCCGCGAGGAGGTGCTGGCCGGCGAGGAGGTGCTGGCCGCCGAGGCACCGCCGGCCGGGTCGGGGCGGGACGGGTCGCGGTCGGGCGGGTCGCCGGCCGGGTCGGGCCGGGACGCGCCGGGCGGGTCGGACCCGGTCGGCTCGTCGGGTGGGTCGCCCGCCGTGGTGGACCTGCTCGGCGTCGTGGACGTCGTGCTCGGCGCCATGAGCGAGCACGATTTCCTGGTCGCGCTGCCGGCGCTGCGGCAGGCGTTCGCCTTCTTCCCACCCCGCGAACGGGACGTGATCGCCCGACGGCTGCTGGCCCGGCGCGGGCTGGCCGGCTCCGGCCGGTCCCTGCTCCGGGTCGAGCTGGACCCGATGCTGGTCGCGCGCGCCCGCGACCTCGACGCGTACGTGGACGCCCTGCTGCTGCGGGAGGGACTGATGTCGACCGGGGAACGGTCATGACCGGCGAGGCGGGCGGGTCGGCGGGGGCGAGCCTGGAGCGGTGGCGGCTGGTGCTCGGCGAGCCCGGCCAGGCCTGCCTGAACGGCCAGTCGCTCGGCGAGATCGCCCTCGGCCGGGACGCCGCGCTGGACTGGCTCTACGGCCGCGACGGCGAACTGGCCCGGCGCGGGATCCGCCGGGGCGGCACCCGCGACGGCGGTAGCGGCCCCTCGGTGCTCACCACGGTGGAGTGGCTCGACCAGGTCGTCCGCCTCTTTCCGAAGGAGACGATCGAGCGGCTCGAACGCGACGCGGTCGAGCGGTACCAGATCGACGACCTGGTCACGGACCCCGACGTGCTGGCCCGGGTCGAGCCGAACGCGACGCTGCTCAAGGCGGTACTGCGCACGAAACACCTGATGAACCCGGAGGTCCTGCGGCTGGCGCGGCGCATCGTGGCGGCCGTCGTACGGCAGTTGACCGAGCGCCTCGCCACCGAGGTCCGGCACGCGTTCTCGGGCACCCGGGCGCGCCGCCCCAGCCGGTTCCGCCAGGCCCGCGACTTCGACGTGCACCGCACGATCCGGGCCAACCTCTCCCACTACCAGCCGGAACACCGGCGGCTGCTGATCGAGACACCGTACTTCCGCTCGCGTACCCGGCGGCACCTGGACCGCTGGCAGGTGATCCTGCTGGTCGACCAGTCCGGCTCGATGGTCGGTTCGGTGATCCACGCCGCCGTCACCGCGGCCTGCCTGTGGGGGCTGCCCGGCGTCCGTACCCACCTGGTCGCCTTCGACAGCGACGTCGTCGACCTCACCGCCGACGTGGACGATCCGGTCGAGTTGCTGCTGCGGGTGCAGCTCGGCGGCGGCACCGACATCGCCCGCGCGCTCGGGTACGCCGCCCAGCTGGTCGAGCACCCGCGCCGCACCATCGTGGCGCTGATCAGCGACTTCTACGAGGGTGGCGACGCCAACCAGCTCGTGCACACCGCGCGGCAGCTCGTCGGCCAGGGCAGCCACGTGCTCGGGCTCGCCGCGCTGGACGAGGAGGCCAACCCCGACTTCGACCGCGCGCTGGCCCAGCGGCTCGCCGACGTCGGGGTGCACGTCGGCGCCATGACCCCCGGCGAACTCGCCGGCTTCGTCGCCGAGCGGGTGGGCCGGTGAGCGTGCCGACGGAGGCTTCGCCGGTCCGGTCCGACCTGCTCGCGCTGACCCCGGAGGCGCTCGCCGCGCTGACCAACCGGGGACTGCTGCGCCGGGCCGGCAAGGCGCTCGACGGCGGCGAGGCGCCCCGGGTACGCGTCGAACCGGACGGCACCGTGCGCGCGGAGCACCCGGACGGCACCCGTACCGCGCTGCCCGCCCGGGGCGGACTCGACGCCGCCGCCTGTAGCTGCGCCGCCACCGGCCACTGCCGGCACGTGCTGATCCTCGTGCTGGCGTACCAGCGCGGGGCCGGCGAGACGACGAGCCCACCGGAGCCGCCGGTCGGTCCGGCGCAGGCGCCGGTCACGCCGTCCACGCCGGCACCGCCCGACGGAGATCCGGTGTCCGAACCGGACCTGATTTCGGAACCGCGCTCCGGGTCCGGGCCGCGCTCCGGGTCCGGGCCGCGCTCCGGGTCCGAACCGCACTCCGAGTCCGGGCTGCACGGCGGGTCCGGGCCGCGCGTTGAGCCCGAGGCGACGCCGACCGAACCCCGGGCGGCCACGTCCGAGGCCGGGCCCGCCGGAACCGGTCCGGCCAAGGCCGAGCCGGTCGACTGGTCACCGGGGCGGTTCGGCGACGACGAACTCGCGGAGTTCGTCGGGGCGTCGACGCTCGCCGCCGCGCGGCGGGCGTACCGGCGCGGCTACAGCGCCCGGGTGCGGCGGCCGAGCGCGGCGGATCCGGCGCCGAGGGTGGAGCTTCCCGCCGGTACGGTGCGCTTCCTCGTGCCGGGGCAGCTCGGCTACGCGCACACGGACGCGGCCCACGGCGCCCACCAACAGGCGATAGCGCTGGCGGTGTGGGCGTTCCGGGTCGCCGACGAGCGGGCGCCCCAGGCGAGCGACCTCCAGGTCCAGGTCGGCGGGGAACAGAGCGGCGGAGGCAGCGCCACCGGGGTCGAGCCGGCCCTGGCGCTCGCGGCCGAGGTGCTGCTCGACGGTGCCGTCAACACCGGCGCCGGGCAGGCCGCCGCGTTCGCGGCCGTCCGCCGGGACCTGGACGCGGCGAACCTGCGCTGGCCGCTGCTGGCGCTCGACGAGATCGCCGACGCGCTCGCCGGATACCGTGACCGCGCCGCCGACTACCGCCCCGAGCGGCTCGCCGAACTCCTCGCCGAGCTGCACGCCCGGCATCGGGCGGTACGCAACGGCGGCGCCAGCCCGCGGTCGCGGGTGCTCGGCACCGAGGAGGCGGCCGAGACACCGCTGCGGCGGGCCCGGCTGGTCGGCCTCGGCTGCCGGATCGGGTCGAACGGGGGAGAGTGGACCGCCGACGTCTTCCTCGCCCACGTCGACACCGCCACGGTCCTGGTGCTGCGCCAGCGGTGGCCGGCCCCGCCCGAGAACGCACAGACCGGGACCGCACCGACCCGCGCCCCGACGGGGACCGGCCCGACCGGTCCCGAGCTGGGCGCGCGGCGGCTGGCCGGGGTGCCGCTGGCGCGGCTGGCGGCCGGCAACGTGGTCACCGAGTCGGCGGTGCGTACCGCCAGCCGCCGCATCCGCCTCGCGTCGCACCGGGTCGCGCGGACCACCGTCACCCCGTCGACCGGGGACTGGGAGACGCTCCCGGACGAGTTGGTCGTACGCGACCTGGCGCAGTACGCCCGGGAGCTGGACGCCCTGCCGCCGCGGCTGGTCCGGCCCCGCGTCGACGCCGAGTCGGTACGGGTGGTCCAGCTCGGCGCGGTGCGTTCGCTCCGGTACGCCCCGGGCGACCAGCGCCTCGACGCGGAGGTCAGCGACCGGCTCGGCGGTACGGCCACGATCTCCGCCGTGCACCGGGGCGCCTGCCCGGGCGCGCTGGACAGCCTCGCCGCCGCGCTCGATCCGGCGGCGGGGCCGCGGCTGGTCAGCGGGGCGCTGCACCGTACCCGGGGCGGGGTGGTCATCACCCCGGTCGCCGTGGTGACGGATGCCGGCCCGGTGGTGCCGGACCTGGCGCCCGGCGACGGCGGCACGGCGCTGGCCGCCGGGGAGGCCGAGGCCCCTGACCCGGTGGTGGCGGCGCTGGACGCCGGGCTCGCCCTGCTCGCCGAGGTCGCCCACCGGGGGCTGCGGCGGCTGCCCCCGACGGTTCCCCGGCGGCTGCGCGCCGCCGGCCGTGACCTGGGCACCGCGGGTCTGGGCCGCTGCGGCGCGGCGCTGGCGGACCTCGCCGCCGCGCTCGGTCCGGACCCCGGTGAGGCGGCGGTGCGCTCCTGGGTCGACGCCCAGATCCGGCTGCTGGTCACCGCCGAACGTCGCTGACCAGCGTGGGGGAGGACCCGCCCGCCACGCACCCACGGTCCGGCTCGTTGGGAAAGGTGAGCGCGGATAGCGGTTCGCCGTGCCCGAGTGGTTCGCGTCCGGACCGCGGCGGGCGGTGATTTGCTGCCGCCGCGCCGGTGTCCGGAAGGGGGATGTCCGATGGCGAACGAGCGACGACTGGCGGTCGACCCGCCACCCCGCAGCGCGGCCCTGGTGCCCGGGCCCCGCCTGCTCGGCCGGGTCTACGCGCCGGACCCGCGGGACTGGACCCTGCCCCAGCTCATGGAGATCGCCGAGCCGCCCGAGTCGATCCGGCAGCGGACGATCGAGCAGGTGATGCGGGAGACGACGTACTTCTCGGACTGGCGGGCGTACCTGGTCTTCTGGCGGTGGCTGAGCCGGCAGCGGGAGCCGGAACCGCGACCGGTCGACGCGGCGCCCGCCTGGGAGTTGAAGATCCAGCTCGACCAGGGGGAAACCGGACACTGTGTCGGGTTCGGCTGGGCCGGCTGGGTGGACGCGAGCCCGGTCGAGGGCTCCTACCAGAACGCGGACGGCCACGCGCTCTACTACGAGTGCAAGGTCATCGACGGCGAGCCGCTCGCCGAGAACGGTTCGACCGTACGCTCCGGGGCGCTGGCGGTACGGGCCCGGGGCCGGCTCGCCGCGTTCGCGTTCGCCCGTACCACCGACGAGATCGACGAGTGGATCAACACGCAGGGCTCGGTCGTGGTCGGTACCACCTGGACCTCCGACATGTTCAACCCGGACGCGGACGGGTACGTCCGACCGACCGGCTCGGCGGCCGGCGGGCACTGCTACCTCATGCTGGACCGACTCGACGCCGAGGACGCATACCTCTTCCAGAACTCCTGGGGCGACGACTGGGGGCTCGGCGGCCGGTTCAAGATGCGGCGCGGCGACTTCGACGGGCTGCTACAGGACCAGGGTGAGGCCTGCTGCGCCGCCGAACTGCCGCACTAGCGCCCGTTCACGCGAGAGCCGCACGAGCCGCGAGCCGTGACACCCGCGACACCCGCGACACCCGCGACACCCGCGACAGCCGCGTCGGCGGGGCCAGGAGAGACAGGCGCGGCCAGGAGAGACAGGGATGTGATGGCGGAGATCAGTCTCGGTCAGCAGGACGCGGGCGGGACACGTTCCGCCCGCCCCGGCGACCTCGTTCGTATCCACCTCGAAGAGACGCCGGCCTCGGGATTCCGCTGGCAGGTCGAGGAGTTCGACCAGAACGTGCTCGAACCTGCCGGTGACCGGTTCCTGCCGCCGCCGGGCGTGGAGCGCGGCGGACGGGGCCGGCGGGAGCTGCGCTTCAGCGTCGTCGGCGCCGGGCGCGGCCGGGTCCGGCTGACGCTGCGCCGCCCGTGGCAGGGCGTCGAGGCGGCCGCGCGCCGGTACGAGACGACGATCGAGGCCGCACCGGGGAGCTGATCGGCCGGCCGCCGCCGGCCCGCCCGTCGACGTCACTCTAACGGGTGAATCCGCTGGTAGCGGTATGTCCGCTCTGTCCACAGTGCTGCGTGGGTCCGGTGTGGGAACGCTTGCCCGCATCCGTTCCCGCAGCCGCGCGCGAAGGCTGTCGAGAAAACGACAGAGTCGGTGACAGCCCGATCGCCGCTGGGATATCTCTTCTGCAACCGACGACCGACCGGTGACCCGCCGCGCCGAAGCGGCTGCCCACCGTCGCTCTCGACCGCGCGCCACCGCCGATCGACACCCCGCACCTCTCCGCCTCGGCCCCGCACCTTCCCGCCTCGGCCCGCTCCACCGTTTGCCGCGCTCCGCCCGCCGTCCGGCACACCGTCCGGCCGGAGCCCCACCCTGCCCGCATCCGGTCGCGGCCGACGACGCCCCGCCCCCGCCGTACGCCGTGGGCCCGGCCGGCGGGCCGCGCACCGACCCCTACGGAGGCATCGTGCCCGGATTGTACGCACACATGGACGTGGCCCGGCGGGCGTTGTCGGCCCTGGCCACCAACCCGGGCGCGGCGGCGCTCTTCGCCGCCGACGGACCCTCCGCCGCCGAGCTGGAACAGATCGCCCGCGACCACCCCGCCTACACCGCCCTCGGCGCGCTCGGGCCCGACATGTTCTTCCTGCTGCCCGACTTCAAGCCACCGCTCGGTACCGGGCTCTGGGGCGCGGCCAACTTCCTCAAGGACTTCGTCGAGGGCTGGGACGAGAACTTCCTGGAGCCCTGGGAGAACACCCTCGAACCGATCGCCATGAACAACGCCGACACCCTCGGCGCGCTCACCGGCGGCGTCCTGGACCAGCTCGGCGCCATCGCCGAACAGGGGATCGCGTTCCTGATCGCCTTCGTCGAGGTCGCCCTCGTCCGGCAGTACGACATCTTCGGCCTGCTCGGCAGCGGCGTGCCCGAGGGGTACGACGAGCAGACGTTCTTCTGGAGCGACATGTTCCACTACCGGAAGACGTTCGAGTTCGGGCGGCACCTGTTCACCAAGGCGCAGGCCAGCGGGAACGACGCCCACCTCGCCTTCGCGCTCGGCTGGATGAGCCACCTCGCCACCGACGTGACCGGCCACGCCTTCACCAACGAGAAGTGCGGCGGGCCGTACCGGCTGCACTGGCAGCGCCACAAGCTGGTCGAGAACCACATGGACGCGCGGGTGGTCGACGCCGAGCGCGGCGGTGAGCCGATCTACAACATGCTGAACAACTCGGCGCTGCACCTCTGGATCGCGTTCAATCCGGACGGGACGTCCCGGCACGACTTCTTCGACAGCCAGCCCGGCCCGACCCACGCCACCGGCGACACCACCCTGGACCTGCTCGACCGGGAGAAGGCGTGGGACGTCGACTCGGATCTGCCCGCCGGTCTCGCGCAGTTCATCGCCGGGGCCGCCCGGGAGTTCTTCGCCGACCCGGGGCTCGACACGGGCCCGAACGGCGCCACCGCGTCCCACCCGACGATCATCGCCGATCTGGACCCCGGCCCCAACGGCTTCTCCGAGGACGGCTACGCGGATCCCGAGGCGGTCACCACCACCTACTGGTGGCTGTTCAAGTACCTGAAGTGGACCACCACCGACTACTACTCGATGCGGTACCCGGAGTTCGAGGTCATCACCGTTCCGCCGTTCCCGTCGCCGCCCGGCTCCGGCACGCCGAACGACGGCCCGGGCGGCGACGACGCCGACACCTGGGACAGCGCCCTGGACATCCTGCTGGCGATCCTCGCCTGGCTGCTCTATCTCGCGCAGGTACTGGCGTGGGCCGCCACCGCGCTGGTCGGCATCGTCACGACGCTGGCCACCGCGCCGATCCGCTACCTGGTGTACGAGCTGCTGGAGGTGCCGCTCTACAACGCCTGGGCCGCGCTGCACTGGTACCTGGCGTACACCGGGCTGGCGCTGCCGATGAGGTCCGAGACCAGCCGGGGGCTGATGACCCTCGGGGTGACGCCGGCGGACGCCTGGGGCACGCTGCAGTCGGCCCTGAACGACCTGAGCGGCGGCCTGATCGTGCCGCCCGAGGGTCCGGCCTCCGAGCCGTCCGGGGCCGAGCGCAGCCTGCGCGCGCCGCGCGAGGCGGTGGTCGACAAGGAGGACGCGGTGCTGGCGGCCGGCGGCATCCCGATCACCAATCCGTGCGCCGGCGGCCCGGCGCCGAGCGCCTTCGTCCGGCCCTGGCTCTTCCCGCTGCGCAACCTGGCGCAGCAGCCCGTCGACATCGAGCGGACCAGCACCCGGCTGAGCCCGTACCCGAGCCTGACCGACGCCACCGCGCTGATCGCCCCGCTCGCCGGTGATCCGGGCGCCCGGGCCGACTTCGAGCAGGCCGGCAGCGAGCAGGAGACCGTGCAGGCGCAGAACAACCACCTGCCGCTCCGCACCCTGGGCGGCCCGGTCGACTTCACCGGCTACGTGGTGGCCCGGCTCACCCGGGACGACCCCGGCACGATCCCCAACTTCAACCTCGACGCCGACCGGGGCTACGGCTATCTCTGCTGGGACTGGGTACGGGACCCGTCCGCCGTCGCCGCGCCCGAGGCGTACCGGGACGACGCGCAGCCGGCCAACTCGGGCCACCAGTACTCGCCCCCGGCATCGGCCGGCTACGGCTGGTGCGACGACGACGTGATCAGCGGTACCGCGCCGCCGGTGCACGACCCGAACGCCAGCCCACCCGCCGTCCGCATCCGCTACATCGACCTGGAGGCCAAGTAGCGATGGTCGAGACCCCGCCCAGCCACCCGCTCTTCGATTCCGCCCCGGGCCGCAGCGGCGGGGTGACCACCGACCCCGCCGACCGGTTCGGCCTGCCGGCCGACGACCGGGAACGCGAACTGCTCGACACGCTCCGCGACCGGCTCGGCCCGCGGATGGAGCGGAACCGGATCGCCTTCCGCCCGGAGCTGCTGATCCGCACCTACGTCGGCGACTTCGGCATCCGGCCGTACGGCGGCACCTTCTGGCACAGCCCGGACATCTGGGTCGCGCCCGGCGACCCGGCGAGCACGCCGGCCGTACCGGCGAACCCCGGCGGTTCGCCCGTGGTGGGTCAGCCGCACACGCTCTACGCCCACGTCTGGAACCTCGGCCTGGCGCCGCTGATCGGTGCCACCGTCGAGTTCCTGGTCTTCAACCCGTCCATCGCGTTCGCCGGCCAGGCGCCGCTGTTCCGGGCCACCGCCCGCGTCGACCTGGCGAGCCGGACCAGCGCGGCCGAGTGCCACAAGCTGGTCAAGTGCCCGGTCGCCTGGGTGCCGGCGCTGGTCAACGGCGGCCACGAGTGCCTGATCGTGCGGGCCAGCGGGGTCGGGGACCCGCTGGCGCCGGACCACCTGGAGCCCGCCGTGGACCGCAAGGTCGCCCAGCGCAACATCATGGTGCTGCCGTGGGGAGCGGACGTCGCGCCGCTGCTCGGACAGCTCGGCGGGACGCTGCCCAGGGGTGCCCGGCTGACCTTCTGGCTGGTCGGCGCCGGGGCGCAGCCGATCGTGGATCTCGTCGCGCCGGGCCGGCGGGCCACCCGGGCCGAGGACGTCCAGATCGGCGAGCCCGGCCGGGCCCCCGCGCCGGGTCGCGGCACGGCGACGGTCGTACACGTCCAGGGCCGGCGCGACGACGAGATCGTCGGCGGCTACACCCTCGTCTTCGTCGACAAGTAACCGCTGACCGGGTACCGATCCTCGGAGGGCACCGTGCAGGACGCCGAAAAGCCGACCGCCGAGTCCGGGCGGCCAGCACCGGAGCAGCTCGTCACCTTCTCGTTCTCCCGCTGGCTGCGCCGGCGCGAGGACCAGCTCCAGATCCGGTTCGACTTCTACAACCTGCAGCCGCACCCCGTCCCCGGCGGCGCCGTGCTGCGGCGGAGTTCACCCGGCCCCGCGTACGTGGTCGCGGTGCTCGCGCCGCAGCACCTCGCCGAGCGGACCTATCCCGACTCCGGCGGCGAGCCGGCGGACTGGCCGGTCGACGCGCGGCTGGCCGGACCGAGCCGCCTCGCCTTCGCGGTGCCCGAGGCGGTGGCGGAGGTGCCCCTGACCGAGTCGGCGCTGCTCGCCTGGGGCCAGCTGGCGGCGAGCGTGCACCCGGCGGCGGCCCCGCCGCCCGGCGGCGCCCCGGCGCTGGGGCCGCCGCAGCCGTACCACACCGCCATCGAGCTGCCCTGGCGCCTGCTGCTCTCGCCGCACGAGCGGAGCGCCTGGGCGCACTCGACCACGCCGGTGACCCGCGACGGCCGTACCGAGCTGTGGCACACCCGGCTCGGCGTGGCCGGCGCCGACGGCACGACCGACGAGGACGACGCCGAGTCGCGGACGGTACGGGCGATCTGGGGAACCGACCCGGACTTCGGCGCCTGGCTGCTGCCGCCCGGCTCGCCGGGGGCGAAGACCCCGCCGGACGGCGCGGTGGTGCCGGCACCGGGGCTGCCGTTCCGGATGCCGCTGACCCCGCGCGACCGGGTGCAGATCGTGCGGGCCAGCGCCGACCACACCATCGCCGGCTACGAACCGCGCCCGGTCGAGGTGAACCGGCTGGCCCTGAGCGGCATGGGCGGCTGGTTGGACGCGCACGGCGGCTGGGACCCGCCGGCCAACGCGCTCTCCATCCTGTCCTGGCGGCACCGCGCCACCCTCGGCCGGGACCAGGACGTCCGCGTGGTGGAGCGCGGCTACCTGCTGCCCTTCGGCCACCAGGCCTCGCTGCTCGAAATCACCGAGCGCAAGGTGTCACCGGCCCGGTCCGGCGGGCAGGTGGCGTACCTGCGGCAGCGGTACCTGCTGGTGGTCCGCCAGCCGACCCGGCGGTACCCGGCGTTCGCGCAGGCCGACGAGGGACGGCGGCTGCCGTTCCGGTCCCTGACGGTGACCCGGGTGACCACGCCGACGATCGACGACCCGCAGCCCCTGGTGCCGGCGCTGGGGCAGGACGCCTTCGTGCCCCGGATCGGCGGGGAGCCGTACGCCTTCGAGTTCAGCGCGGTGGACCACGGCGGCCGGCGGGTACGGTTCACCGCGCCGGTGGTCTTCGTCAAGTCGACGATCGCCTTCGACGAGCCGAAGCTGGCGCAGGTCCGCGCCGCGTACAACGCCGTACCGGAGGCCGACCCGCTGCGGCGGCGTCCCCTCGCGGGGCAGCGACTGGCGCTGGCGGCGAGCGACCGTCCGGGTGACACCGACGTGGCGGCCACCAGCCTGACGTTCCGGGCGCAGGCCCCGGTCGGCAACCACGGCACGGCCGCGTTCGTCGCCCACGACCAGGTCCGGTGCCATCCGGCCGTGTCGGCGGCCGGGATTCGGCTGCCCGCCGCCGAACAGCTCTCGGGGCGCGACCTGGGCGAGGTCGCGGTACAGATCGACGACGGCTACGCCGCGCACGGCTTCGACCCGGCCCAGAACCCGGCCGAGGTGTACGCGGTGCTGGCCGAGCCGGTGACGCTGGCCTTCGACGCGGACAAGGCGGGCCCCTTCACGCCGGCCATGGACATCCGCGGGCTCTCCCGGACCATGGGCCCGGTCGGTGGCGACCTGCAGACCCTGAAGGCCGGCAGCTACGACCTGCCGGCGATCTTCGAGGCGACGGCGGCCACGCCCCGGATCATGGGCGGGGTCAAGCTCAGCGACATCGTCGCGCCCGTACCGGTCACCCCGGGCGCCGCGCCCGAGGGGGCGATGGTGCTGCGTACCGAGCACCCGGGCGGCGCGCCGCAGGCCCTGACCGGCGGTGGCGACGCGGTCGGACCGCGCCAGCGGTTCGAACTCCGCCCGAAGCTGGTCAGCGATCCGCTGAAGATCATCGAGGTCTTCCCGTACACGTACGCCTCGATCGAGCTGGAGATCGGCGTCGACAACAACGACCCGAACCTGGTCTACCACCGGTTCCAGGCGCTGATCTCGAACGGCAAGCCGTGGAGCAAGACCCAGGACCTGCCGGACGACACCGAGCCCGGCCCGCTGGTGGGCACCGCGCCGGCCCTCGTGCTCCGGCTCGTCGGCGACGTCCTCACCTTCGTCGAGGTGGAGTTCCAGCGGGTCTACTTCATCGCCGAGACCGGCAAGGACCACGTGATCGACTTCGTGCTCGGCGAGATCCGGTTCAAGGGGCCGCTGGAGCTGCTACAGCGGATCATGGACGAGATCAGCGGCGCGCCCAAGCCGCCCGGCACCCCGCAGTTCGGCAAGATCGTGCACTTCCTGCCGGGGCCGGCGCTGGAGGTCGGGCTGCTCTTCGGCATCCCCGCCATCAAGCTCGGCGTCTTCTCGCTGAAGAACCTCATGGCCGGCGTCGCGGTCACCCTGCCCCTGCTCGTACCGGCCGTGCCCGACGGGCAGGAGCGGCCCATCCGGCTCACCTTCTACTTCGCCGAGCGGCAGAACCCGTTCCTGCTGGCCGTGCAGTGTTTCGGCGGCGGCGGCTACTTCGCCGCCGGCTTCGGTACCGACGGCGCCGAGTTCATCGAGGCCGCGCTGGAGTTCGGCGCCCACGCCGAGCTGGACTTCGTGGTGGCCGCCGGGATGATCGAGGTGATGGCCGGGCTCTACTTCCGGCTCGACATCGACCCCGGCGGCAACCAGACCTGCACCCTCACCGGCTACGTACGGATGCGCGGGCAGGTCAGCGCGCTCGGCATCGTCACCATCTCGCTGGAGATGTACCTCGGCCTGACCTACCAGTCCGCCGGCAACAAGGTCATCGGCCAGGCCACCGTCACCCTCGCCGTCGAGGTGCTCTTCTTCAGCACCAGCGTCAGCCTGCACGTCGAGCGCAGGTTCAGCGGCGACGAGAACGACCCGACCTTCCTCGACCAGATGCCGGCCCAGTCGGTCTGGGACGAGTACGCCGGCGCGTTCGCACCCCTCGGAGGATGATCCGGCATGCGCGACCAGAAGATCGCCTTCACCGCCCTGCCCCCGGCACCCGGAACGCCGCCGCCCGCACCCGACCGGCTGCGCGTGTCGGTGCACGTCGCGCCCCGGCTACAGACCGACGAGGACCTGCCGGTACCCCGGCTGACCCAGTTCCCGGACCTGCTGGACTGGCCCGCCACGGTGGCCGGCGTCGGCTGGACGGTGCGGCTCGGCGGCAACGCCGTACCGGCCGAGGTGGTCTCCGAACCCCGCTCGGACCTGTGGCGGGCGCTCTTCGCGCCGGAGACGTTCGTCCGCCCGTACGCCTTTCCCGACCTGCACGACCGCAAGGTGCGCTCGTACCCAGTCGGGCACGTCGAGGCGTTCCTCACCGAGCGGTACCGCACCGTGGCCACCACCGCGCCGACCGAGTACCCCGGCTACCAGGAGCTGGTCGACGCGGGCCTCTTCGGGCAGCTCCATCCGGGCCGCGACGGTGGCCGCCGCCTGATGGAGCAGATCGAGGAGGTCCTGACGCAGCAGCGGGCGGTACCGCCCGGTCCGGCCGACCCGCCCCGCGACTTCCTCCAGCTGCGCCGCTTCCACGCCCCCCGGGGCGCCGCCGTGGTCGAACTGGCCCCGCCCGAGCTGGACTTCCACGACGTCCTGGCGCTCGTGCTCGACCATCCGGCGCTGCTGCGCCTGCTCGGCCTCGTGGTCGACCTCGACGTGCCCACGGAGCTGCTGGCGGGCGTGCCGGCCGCGAGCGAGCTGTCGGTCGTACCGGCGTGGTCGCCGGCGCTGACCGCCGCCGGCGGTACCCACACCGACCAGACCCCGCGCACCCGCTGCGCGCTCTCCGGCGGCGCCCTCGTCGCGGCGCCCCGCCCGGGCGCACCCGACCTGGTCGGCGGCCACCTGCCCGTCGGCGATCCGGACCGGTACACGGTGGTGCGGATAGACCCGGACGGCGCCGCGATCAAGACCATGGACCTGGTCGCCAACCTCGCCGCCTCGCGGCAGCACAGCTGGACCGGGCAGCCCGAGGCGTACGCCGTCCCGACGCTGCGCTCCGCCGGCTTCTCGGTGGCCCGCACCGGCCGCGCCGCCGCGCTCGTGGCGGCGCTGCAACGGTCCAAGCAGCTGCACGACGCCGCGCAGGGCGGGCAGGGCCTCGTGCTCGACGCCGAGGACCTGGTACGCGGGCACCGCGTCGACGTCTTCGACGAGGCGGCCGGCCGATGGTACCCGCTGCACGCGCGGGTCGGCCGCTACACGGTCCCCGGCACCGGAATCGAGCTGCTGGTCACCGACGAGGGCGCGCTCACCACCACCCCGACCAGCGCGGCCGACGGCTCCTCGCCCGACCTCTACCTGCAGGAGTCGCTCTTCCAGTGGCTCGGGTGGAGCCTCGCGGCCCCGCCGCCCGGCACCTCCATCACGCCGGACGAGCAGATCGGCACGCCGGAGAACAAGGCCGCCACCGCGTACCCGCTCGAGGTGCGCTTCACCCCCCGGCCGGGCACCCTGCCGAGGCTGCGCTTCGGGCGCTCGTACCGGTTCCGGATGCGGGCGGTCGACCTCGCCGGGAACTCCGTACCGTTCGACGCCACCACCGCGCCCGCCGCGCCGGTGGCCACCCCGGCGCTGCCGTACCTGCGCTACGAGCCGGTCGCCGCGCCGGTGCTCGTGCTGCGCCAGCCGCGTACCGAGGGCGAGAGCGTGGCGCACATGGTGATCCGGTCCAACTTCGACACCGCCGCGACCGCGGAGAGTCAGCGGCACGTCGTACCGCCGCAGAGCGCCCAGCTCACCGCCGAGCAGCACGGCCGCTTCGACACCCCGGCCCAACCCGGACAGCCCTCGGTCCTCGACCCGGCCGCCTGGGCGCTGATCACCGAGCGGGAGCACCGCGACCTCGACACGTCGCCGCAGGTCTCCTGGGAGACCGACGGCATCAAACCGCACCCCTACTACGACGTGGACCAGCTCGACCTGCCGTACCTGCCGGACCCGATCGCCCGGGGCGCCACCTTCCTGGGGCTGCCCGGGGGATCGGTGGCACCGGTCAAGGTCCCCTTCACCCCGGAGCCCGGCAAGCCGTGGTACGCCCTGCGCCCGCTGCGCGTGGTGCTCGCCGAGGGGCCGGCGCACGCGGACTTCGACGACGCGACCCGGGTGCTGCGGGTGTCGCTGCCCAAGGGCGAGACCAGCGTCGTGCGGGTCAGCTGCAACCTGACCGACGCGGACCTGTCCCTGCTCGGTATCTGGCAGCTGATCGAGAGCGCCAACCTGCCGGCCGGCGTGCGCCAGGGGTTGGCCGCGGCGGCGCTCGACGGCCGGCACTGGATGCTCACCCCGTACGTCGAGCTGACCCTGGTGCACGCCGTCCGGCAGCCGCTGCTCACCCCCGAACCCGTCGGCTGGACGCCGACCCGGGCCGCCGGCCAGACCCACGCCACGCTCGACGGCGTACTGCACGCCGACCGCAGGAGCACGTCCCGGCTGGACGTACTGGCGCAGTGGCCGGAGCGGGTCGACGGCGGGCCGGGCGCGCCGCCCCCGCACACCCGCACCGCCTCCGCCGCCGTCGCCAACCACACGGTGGCGGAGAACCCGGCCCAGCCGGAGTCGGTACCGATCTCCGACCGGCACGAGTTCGGCGACACCCGCTACCGCCGGGTGACCTACCGGGCGGTGGCGACCTCGCGGTTCAGCAAGTACTTCACCCGGCGCCAGTGGTTGAGCCTGACCGGCACCGACCCGGTGGTGCTCGACCCCGCGGGGCTCGTACCCGGCTCGGTCGTGGTGGCCGACGCCGCCGGCGAGTACGCCGAGGGCCGTGACTACGTGCTCGATCCGGACGCCGGCACCATCGCCCGCAGCGACCCGTCCCACCTGGCCGAGGGGGCGCAGGTCAGCGTGGAGTACCTGGCGGCGCCGATCACCCGCGACAGCACCACGCCGGTGGTGCTCGACATCCCGTCCGCCGCCCGGCCCGCCGCGCCGGTGGTCCGGCACGCGGTACCGACGTTCCGCTGGACCGAGCAGCGCACCTCGACCCTGGTCACCAGCGGCCGGCAGGGCAGTGGCCTGCGCGTCTACCTGGAACGCCCCTGGTGGTCCTCGGGCGACGGGGAGCTGCTCGGGGTGGTGTTGGAGCGGAACCCGGGCGCGCCGAAGACGTCCGAGGTCCGCGACCGCCTCCGCTCGGTGGTCACGCTCTGCGGGGAGGACCCGGTCTACGCCACCGCCGGCCTCGCGGCGACCGCGCTGACCCCGGCGATGTTCCCGCTCGCCGCGGCGACCGGTACCAACCTCGCCCTGGCCGGCGCGCCGGAGAACGTCGACGTGGTGGGCCACGCCGTCGCGTTCGATCCGGACCGGGATCTCTGGTACTGCGACGTCGACGTCAACGTGGGACCGAGCTACCTGCCGTTCGTCCGGCTCGCCCTGGTGCGGTACCAGCCGCACTCGCTGCCCGGGCTGCACCTGTCTCCGGTGGCGCTGGTCGACTTCACCCAGCTTCCCCCGGACCGGCTCACCACCGTGCAGGTCACCTCGGACACCACGGTCAAGGTGACCGTGAGCGGGCCGTCGTACCGGGCCACGACGGCGGCGGCCGGTCCGTCGCTGGTGATCGTCACCCCCGAGGTACGCGACCCGGTGGTGGGCGGCGCGCTGGGCTGGCTGCCGGCCGGGGCGCCCGGGGTACCGGTCACCCTCGGCGCTCAGCAGCAGCCGAACGGGCACACCGTCTGGCAGGGGACCGTGACCCTACCGCCGGTGACGCAGCGCGGTGCGCGGCGGCTCGTGGTCGAGGAGTTCGAACGGGTCGCCGCGTCGGCCGGCGGGGACGGAGCGGGGGTGGCCAACCGGCTCGTGCACACCGACCTGATCGTGCTCTGATCCGCGCGCCGGCCCGGCCGTCGGGCCGGCGCGTGCCCGTCCCGGACCGGCGCGTCGCGGCGCGTGCCCGTCCCGGCGGCGGTCAGGCGCTCCAGCCGTCGGCGGGTACCGGCCGGGCCGGCACCCCGGTGACGTCCACGTCCAGCGCGAGCAGGGCGCCGTCGAGCGGCCCGGGCCGGTCCAGTCCGATGCGGGCGGTGGTGACGAAGAGCCGGCGCAGCTCCGGCCCGCCGAGACAGACGCTCGTGGGTTGGGCGGCGGGCAGCCGGATCTCGCGGTCGAGCGTGCCGTCCGGGCGGTACCGGCGTACCGCGTAGCCGCCCCAGAGCGCCACCCAGAGGTGGCCGGCCGCGTCGACCGTCATGCCGTCCGGGGAGCCCTCGGCGGGTGCGAGCCGCAGAAAGGGTTCCCGGGCGGAGAGCTCGCCGGTCCGGGCGTCGACCGCGAACCGGTCCACGTGCCCGAGCGGGGTGTCCGCCAGGTACATCACGGTGCCGGTGCCGTCGAAGGCGGGACCGTTGCTGATGGTCAGCCCGGTCACGGCGGCCACCGGGGCGGACCCGGGCGCGGCGCGGTAGAGCGTACCGGCGCCGGGCGTGCTGTCGTACGCCATGCTGCCGGCCCAGAAGCGGCCGTGCGGGTCGGCGACGGCGTCGTTCATGCGCGCCCGGGCGGCGTTGCCGCTCTCCAGGTCGGCCAGGTACGTCCAGCGGTCGTCGGCGCCGTCGAACACCGCCACGCCGGTACCGAGCGCGGCGAGCCAGGCGTCCGGCCGCCCGGCCAGCGGTGCCACGGCACCCAGCGGGGCGTCGACCCGGCGCAGCTCGCGCAGGGGTGCGGGCGCGTCGCCGCCGGTCTCCAGCAGCCGCCCGGCGAGCAGGTCGACGAGGACGAGCCGGTCGGCGACCCAGCGGGCGCCCTCGCCCAGTTCGAGCCGGTCGTCGCTCCACGGCGTCGGTTCGGGAAGTCGCATGCGGTCTCCGTTCGGGACGGGGCGGACCCCGCGGGGTCACCGCAGGGCGGTGCCGGGGGCGTGGTCGAGCAGGGGAAGTTCGGCCCGGGTGGGCAGCCCCTCCCAGTCGCCGCGGGTGGCGACCGCGAAGGCGGCGGTGGTGGCGGCCCGGTCCAGCCGCCCCGCGACGTCGAGCCCGTCGAGCCGGCCGGAGAGCAGCCCGGCCACGAACGCGTCGCCCGCGCCGATGGTGTCCACGGCCGCGACCCGCCGGGCCGGCCGGTGCACGCTGCCGGCCGGGGTGTGACTGGTGGCGCCGTCCGCGCCGTGCTTGACGACCACCTCGCCGACGCCCGCCGCGAGGACCCCGCGCGCGGGATCGGTGGTGTCGTCGGTGAGCACCGCCAGCTCGTCGTCGGAGGCGACCAGCACGTCGACCGACGGGAGCAGCGGCCGCAGCACCGCCGCGGCGCGCTCGGTCGACCAGAGCCGCCGCCGGTGGTTGACGTCCAGGCAGACGGTGCCGCCGGCCGCCCGGGTACGTTCGATCGCCGCCGCCACCGCGGCGCGGGGCTCGGGGCCGAGCGCGCAGGTGATCCCGGTGACGTGCAGGATCCGCGGCGCCGCGCCGGGCGGCGCGAACGCGGCGGCGACGTCCGAGGCGTCCAGCCGGGACCCGGCGGAGCCGGTCCGGTAGTAGCTGACCCGGGTGAGGTCGCCGACCCGGGGCTCGAACAGGATCAGCCCGGTCGGCGCGTCCGGGTCGATCCGGGCCCCGGTGAGGTCGACTCCCTCGGCGCGCAGCGTGCGCCGGATCAGCTCGCCCGGCTCGTCGGCGCCGGTGACGCCGAGCCAGCGGACCCGGTGCCCGAGCCGGGCCAGGCCGATCGCGACGGTCGACTCGGCGCCGGCGATCGAGAGCTGGAGGCTGCCGCCGAGCCGCAGCGCGCCGGCGGCCCGGAACGCCGCCATGGTCTCGCCGAGGGTGAGCACGTCCGGCGCGGCCGGGCCGGGCGAGGGTACGCCGGTCATGCCGCGACCGCCGCCCGGAAGGCCGCCGCCCGCTCCCGCAGCGCCGCCAGGTCCCCGCCGCTGGGGGCGTCGCCGAGCAGCGGCGAGCCCACGCCCACCGCCACCGCGCCCCGGGCCAGGTAGTCGCGGGCACCGGCGGCGTCGACGCCCCCGACGGGTACGAAGGCCGTGCCGGGGAACGGGTCGCGCAGGGCGCGCAGGTAGTCCGGGCCGCCGAGCGAGGCGGGGAAGAGCTTGACCGCGACCGCGCCGGCGGTGGTCGCCTGGACCACCTCGGTGGGGGTGAGGGCGCCCGCGAGCACCGGCAGCCCGAGCTGGCCCGCCGTCGCGACGCTGGGCGCGAGGGCCGGGGTGACCAGGAAGGCGGCGCCCGCCTCGGCGGCCAGCCGGGCGTCGTCGGCGGTGAGGACAGTGCCGGCGCCCAGCCCGTACCCCGGGCCGAGGGCCGCGCGGGCCCGGCGCAGCACCGTCAGCGCGTCGGCGGTCGTCAGCGACACCTCGACCAGTGCCACCCCCGCGTCGGCGAGGGTCAGCACCGAGGCCAGCGCCGCCTCCGGGTCGGTGCCGCGCACGATGGCCAGCAGCCGGTGGGTACGCAGCGCGTCGAGCAGGTTCACGGGTGGTCGCCTCCGGTGGTTCGGTGTGCGGAGATGGTGAGCCGCCAGCCGAGGACGCCGGTCGGCGGTACCACCGCCGCGTCGTCGGGTCCGGCGGTGGCCAGGTCGAAGACCGCGCCGAGCATCGGCTCGACCCCGGTGCTGCGGTACGGCGTACCGGCCGGCCAGCCGCCCAGGTTGCGCCAGAGCGCGGTCGACCGGGGCTGCCCGGGACAGTCCAGGCGCAGGGTCAGCGTGTCCAGGCCGTCGGCGACCCGTACCTCGGGGCAGTCGAGCAGTACCGCGCCGACGGCGCTGCCGTCGTCCGGCCCGAACCGGTCCAGCGGTATCCCGGCCGGATCGGGCCAGGCGCCGGTCACCCAGGGCTCGGGCCCGGTGGGCCGGGCCTCGGGCTCGGCGGGGGCAGGACCGGCGCCGGCGGTCCCGGGGCCGGCCGCCTGCGGGAGTACGTCCGGGTAGAGCCGGGTCGGCGTGCCGTCCGGGGCGAGCAGGCGGGCGCGCGGCGAGAGGTCGAGCAGGGCGTGCGCCGCCCAGACGAAGCGGTAGCCGGGGCGGGCCCGCAGCAGGTAGTCGGCGGTCACCGCGCCGTCGTGGTGGGCGATCCGGCGACGCAGCGCGAAGTCGTCCCCCGCCACCGTGGACTCCCCGTCGCCGGTGCGCCGCCAGGGGCGGGACCAGACGTCACCGTGGTCGGGCGTGCCGCGTACGGTCGGCAGGCACTCCTCCAGCCCGCCCGCGTCGACGAACCCGTCGCCCGGTACGGCGCCCGCGCGGGCCGGGTCCGGGCGGGACCACAGCCACTCCCGCCGGCCGCCGCGCAGGCTGGTCCAGCGCCCGCCGAGCCGGTCGTCCACCTCGGCGCGCAGCTTCACCCGGCTCACCATTCGGCGAACGAACCGTCGTCGTGCCGCCAGACCGGGTTGCGCCACGCGTGGCCCCGCTTGTCGGCGGCGCGTACCGCGGCCTCGTCGACCGTGATGCCGAGGCCCGGCCCGGTGAACCGGGCGATGTGCCCGTCGACGAAGCGGAACGGCTCGCGGTCGACCACGTAGTCGAGCAGTTCGGCGCCGGTGTGGTAGTGGATGCCGATGCTCTGTTCCTGGATCAGGAAGTTGGGCGTGGCGAAGGCGACCTGGAGGCTGGCCGCGAGCGCGACCGGCCCGAGCGGGCAGTGCGGGGCGAGCACGGCACCGTACGTCTCCGCCGCCGCGGCGATGCGGCGGACCTCGGAGATCCCGCCGGCGTGCGACAGGTCCGGCTGCACGACGGCCACCCCGGCCTGCAACGGTCCGAGGAAGTCGCCGCGTCCGTAGAGCCGCTCGCCGGTGGCGATCGGCACCGGCGAGCAGTTCACGACCTCGCGCAGCAGGTGGCCCTGGTCGGGCAGGAGCGGCTCCTCCACGAAGAACGGGCGCAGCGGGGCCAGCTCGGGCAGGATCCGGCGGACGGCCGCGGCGCTGGCCCGGCCGTGGAAGTCGACGGCGACGTCTCGGTGCGCGCCGAGCACCTCGCGGGCCGCGGCGACCCGGCGGACCACGGCGTCCACCTCGGCCGAGGTCGGGATGGGGGAGAGGCGCCCCGAGGCGTTCATCTTCACCCCGGTCAGCCCGGCGGCCACCTGGGCGGCGACGTGCTCGGCGATCTCGCCGGGTTCGTCGCCGCCGACCCAGGAGTAGATCCGGACCCGGTCGCGTACCGCTCCGCCGAGCAGCGCGTGCACCGGGGCGCCGTACGCCTGCCCGGCGATGTCCCACAGCGCCTGGTCGATCCCGGCGACGGCGCTGGAGAGGATCGGACCGCCCCGGTAGAAGCCGCCCTTGGTGAGGACCTGCCAGTGCCGCTCGATGTGCAGCGGGTCCTCGCCGAGCAGGTACTCGCTGAGCACCTCGACGGCGCTGCGGACCACCTCCGCGCGTCCCTCCACCACCGGCTCGCCCCAGCCCACCAACCCGGTGTCGGTCTCCACCCGGCAGAAGAGCCACCGGGGCGGTACCAGGAAGGTCTCGATTCGGTCGATCTTCACCGGCTGCCTCTCGCGCTCACTGGCTCTCTCCCCGTTTCCCGCGTACCCGTTCGACGTCGCGACCGGCCTTCTCCAACAGGTCGCGCATGGCCCGCTCGGCCGCGCCGGCGTCGCCGGCGCGGATCGCCTCCACCACCGCCCGGTGGCTCGGCACCGGATCGTCGTGCCGCGCGCCGCCGTGCACGAGCCGGTCCCGCTCGGCGAGGCCGGTCTCCATCACGACCTCCATCCGTTGCAGCAGCTCGTTGTGGGTCGCGGCGAGCAGCGCGCGGTGGAAGCCGAGGTCGGCGGTGATGGCCGCGACGGGTTCGCCGCCGGCGCCGGCCATCTCGGCCAGCGCGGCGTCGAGGGCGGCGAGGTCGTCGGCCCCGGCCCGCTCGGCGGCCAGCCGGGCGGCGGCCGGCTCGATGATGCCGCGCACCTCGTGCAGCTCGTCCAGGAGCCGGGGCGCGGCGCCCTCGGCGAACTGCCAGCGGATGATGTCACCGTCGAGCAGGTTCCAGTCGGCCCGCGGCCGTACGAAGGTGCCGCGTTTCTGGCGCGCGTCGACGATGCCCTTGGCGGTGAGCACCTTCAGCGCCTCACGCAGGGCGGTGAGGCTCACGTCGAGCTCTTCCTGCAGCGCCCCGATGTTGAGCGTCTCGCCCTCGCCGATCTCGCCGGCCAGGATGCGGCGCGCGATCACCTCCACGGTCTGCCCGTGGACCCCCCGCCGTGCGTACTGTGCCAATGCTCCGCGCCTTTTCGCTCGTCCGGTCGATGGTCAGGCCGAGGCCTTCACCGCGGTCCAGCCACCGTCCACCACCAGGCTCGCACCGGTGACGTACGCGGCGTCGGGCGAGGCGAGAAAGGCCACGGTGGCCGCCACCTCGTCCGGGGTGCCGAACCGCCCGGCCACGGTCTGTGCCACGCTACGCTGCCGGTCCACTTCGGATACCCGGTCCCAGGCGGCGGTGAGGATCGGGCCAGGCAGCACGGTGTTGACCCGGATCCGCGGGCCGTACTCGACCGCGAGCTGGCGGCCGAGCGAGACCAGGCCGCCCTTGGCCGCCGCGTACGCCGGGTGCCCGGGCAGCCCGACGAGCGCGTGCACGGAGGAGACGATCACCACCGCGCCGGAGTCGGCGCGCAGGTCGTCGAGGCAGGCCCGGACGCCGAGGAAGGTGCCGGTCAGGCAGACCGCGAGCTGCCGGTCCCAGGAGGCGCGGCTGGTCTCGTGGGCGGGCGCGACCTCGCTGTAGTAGGCGTTGCTGACCAGGATGTTGACCGGACCGAGCGCGCGGCGTACCGACTCGGCGGTCTGCGCCCAGACGGCCTCGTCCGCGACGTCGGCGACCACGGCGTGGGCCCGTCCGCCGGCCTCCCGGATCTCCCGGGCCAGCGGCTCGGGGTCGCGCAGGTCGGCGAGGGCCACGGCGGCCCCCTCGGCGGCCAGCCGCCGGGCGGTGGCCCCGCCCACGCCGCCGGTCGCGCCCGTGACCAGGGCAACCCGTCCCTCCAGGCGTCGCATTTCGCCGGCTCACCCGCCCCCGTCATCAAACCATTAATTAGGAAAACATCTTGACAGCCTCGCGGCCCGGATGCAACCGTCTGGGGCGGACAACTTCATCCGCCGGCCCGGGCGAGCAGGGAGATCGGCCCTCCCGGATATCCGAGCGACACCAGCGACAGCGATGCCGGCCACAGCGACGTCGGCTGCACGAGCGACCCGGCTCCGGCCGGGTCGGGTAGGAGGATCCCGCCGGATGAGCCAGACCGACGCCCCGGCCGGTCCGTGGACGCTGCGCGGCGCGCACACCGAGTACACGGTAGCCGTACCCGGGCACGGCCGGTGGCTGGAGCTGACCGCCTGGGGTCCGCACGGCGTGAGCACCGGCCCGTCCCCGGTGGCGTACGCCGGGCCGACGCCGTACTTCACCGCCGGGGACGCGGCCCCGGTCGAGTACGCCACCGACGGGCTGCGCCCCTTCGCCGGAGCCGACCTGGTCCTGGAGACGGCCGGCGGGGACCGGGGCGTCCAGTGGCGCTTCGTCGAGGCCGACGGCGACGACGCGGCGCTGCGGGTGGTCTTCGCCGACGAGGCCACCGGGGCGCGCGCGACGTTGCACTACCGGATCCCGGCCGGCACCGACGTGGTCGAGCGCTGGGTCGAGCTGGCCAACACCGGCGACGCCGCGCTGCGGGTGGTCCGGGCCGGGTCGGCCGGCTTCTCGGTACCGACGCCGCACGGCGCCCGGCTGAGCTACCTCTGGGGACAGTGGGCCCAGGAGTTCCAGCTCGACCACGTCGAGCTGACCCGGGGGCGGTTCAGCGTCGGCAGCGCCCAGGGCGTGCCCGGCCACGCCTTCGCGCCCTGGCTCGCGGTACGCGACCGCGCGGGCGCCGACGGCCCCACCTGGGGTACGGCGCTGACCTGGACCGGCTCGTGGGAGATCGCGGCCGACGTGGAGAACGGCGGCCTGACCCGGGTACGCGTCGGCCGACTGCTCGCCGACGGCCCGCTGGAGCTGCCGGCGGGCGAGACGCTGGTCCTGCCGGTCGCCGCCGGCGCCTACAGCGACGACGGCCTCGACGGACTGGCCCGGGTCTGGCACCGCTACCAGCGCCAGCTCGCCGGCGACCGGCTGGAGCGGGTCCGCCCGGTGCTCTACAACTCGTGGGAGGCCACCTACTTCGACGTCCGGGCCGACTCCCAGCTGGAACTCGCCCGGGTCGCGGCCGAGCTGGGCGTGGAGACCTTCGTCGTCGACGACGGCTGGTTCGTCGGCCGCGACGACGACCGGGGCGGGCTCGGTGACTGGACCCCCGACCCGGCCAAGTTCCCCGACGGGTTCGGGGCCTTCGTCGACGAGGTCCGCGCCCTCGGCCTGAACTTCGGCCTCTGGGTGGAGCCCGAGTGCGTCAGCCCGCGCTCCCGCCTCTACGCCGAGCACCCCGACTGGGTCTACTCGGTACACGGCCGGCCGCTCACCCCCATCCGCAACCAGTACCTGCTCGACCTCGGCCGGCCGGAGGTCGCGGAGTTCGTCCACGGCACCCTCGACGGCCTGCTCTCCACGTACGACATCGGCTACCTGAAGTGGGACTTCAACCGCCCGCGTACGGAGCCCGGCCGGCCCGGCTCCGGCCCGGTCGACCTCGACGGCGGCCACGTCGCCAACCTCTACCGCATCCTGGCGGCGCTGCGCCGCGACCACCCCGGGGTGCTGATCGAGGCGTGCGCCGGCGGCGGGGCCCGGGCGGACCTCGCGATGGCGGCGCGTACCGACGTCATCTGGCCGAGCGACAACACCGGCCCGTTGGACCGGCTCGCCATCCAGTACGGCTTCCTGCACGCCAACGCCCCGCACCTGATGAGTTCCTGGGTGACCGACGCGCCCGGGATCTTCGACCCGCGCCCCCGGTCGCTGGCGTTCCGCTTCGTCCTCGCCATGGCCGGCGTGCTCGGCATCGGCGCCGACCTGCGGCACTGGGGGCCCGCCCAGCGCGCCGAGGCGGCCGAGTGGATCGCGCGCTACAAGCGGATCCGGCACGTCGTCACCCGGGGCGAGGTGCACCTGGTCGGCGGACCGGACCAGGACCGGTGCGCCGTGCAGTACACCGGCGTGGACGGCCGTGAGATCGTCGTGCTCGCCTGGCATCCGGGGCGGCTCGACGGCGCGGGTCTGCTCCCGTCGCGCCCGGTACGCCTGCCGCTGCGCGGGCTCGCCCCCGAGGGCACGTACCGGCACGGCGAGCAGGTCTACTCCGGCGCCCATCTCACCTCGGTCGGGCTGCCGGTGCGGTGGAGCGCCGAGCACGACGCCGAGCTGATCGTCCTGACCCGGGACTGAGCGAGCGCGCCCCGCCCGTCCCGCCCGTCCCGCCCCGGACGGACGGTCGGGGCGGGACGGTCAGCCGGGGACCGGACGCGGCGTGCTGCTCCCGTCGTCCACCAGGTACATCCGGGCCTCGTGCAGGTCGAAGTACATGCCGACCAGGGCGAGCTGGCCGGAGTGCAACCGCCGCCGCACGCTCGGGTAGGTCCGCAGGTTCTCCAGCTGCTGCACGACGTTGACCAGCGCCTGCCGCTCCACCGGCGGCAGCTCGGCGCCGCCGGGCTCGGCGCCGTCGAGTTCGCCGGCCCGCTCCCCGGCGGCCCGCACGCGCTCGTCGTCGGCCGGGACCACCGTCGGGACCCGGCCGACGGGAAGCGGGCGGGCGTGCCGGAGCCAGGAGGCGAGGTGGGTCTGGCTGCCCACGTCGTCGCCGAGCAGGGCGCGCATGGCGCCGCAGTCGGAGTGCCCGCAGACGGTGATGGTGGCGACGCCGAGCACGTCCGTGGCGTACTCGATGGCGGCCCCGACGCTGTCGTCGCCGGGCGCGCCGTGGCGCGGCACGATGTTGCCGATGTTGCGCAGGCAGAAGAGGTCGCCGGGCCCGCTGGCGGTGACCAGGTTCGGCACCATGCGGGAGTCGGCGCAGGTGATGAAGAGCTCGCGCGGTCGCTGCCCGTCCCGGGCCAGCTCGACCAGGTACGGCCGCACGTGCGGGGCGACGCGCCGCTGGAACTCCCGCACGCCGACCAGCAGGCTCGCCGCGGCGCCGTCGGTGCCTCCGGAGCCGGCGGGCACCGGTTCGTGGCCGGTGCGGGTGGCCGGCTGCGCCCCGGGCGCGACCGCCTCCGGCTCTCGTTCGGTGCGTACGGCCGGGGTCGGGCCGGGCGGGTCGGTCGGGGTGGTGCCCTGCCACTGGGACCAGGGTGCGAACCAGCGGGGGAGCAGGTCGGGCAGGCTCTTGCGGACCCCGAGCCGGTCGCGGACCGCGCGGTCGAACCAGGTGTCGTGCACCTCCTCGACGCGGACCCGGCCGCCGCCGCGTTCGTACTCGTCGCGCCAGTCGCGCATCACCTCGAAGGCCGCGTGGTCGAGGAAGTCGAGGTGCAGTTCCAGCTGGACCCGCTGGCCGGGCGGCAGCCGGCGCAGCTGGTGGGTGAGGCGTCCGACGCCGAGGAAGAGCAGGGTGCCGGTGATCCGGACCAGCCACTCCTGCTCACCGCGCGGCTCGACCTCGATCCGCCAGTGGGTGAGCCGGTACAGCGCCGACAGCAGGGTCACCGCCATGCCGATCAGCACGCCGGTGACCAGGTCGAGGAAGACGACGCCGGCCACGGTGATCGCGTACGCGGCGAACTCGCGGTGCCGCACGAAGGTACGGATGTGCGCGACGCTGACCAGCCGCAACCCGACGATCACCAGTACGCCGGCGAGCGCCGCCATCGGGATGCGCTCCAGCACGCCGGCGAGGAGCAGCACGGCCAGCGCCAGCCAGACCCCGTGCAGGATGCCCGAGGCCCGGCTGCGGGCGCCGGCGGCGACGTTGGTGGAGCTGCGGACGATGACCCCGGTGACAGGCAGCCCGCCCAGCGCCCCGGACGCGGTGTTGGCGACGCCCTGCGCGATCAGTTCCCGGTCGAGCCGGGCCCGCGGGCCGTCGTGCAGCTTGTCCAGGGCCACGGCCGAGAGCAGCGACTCGACGCTGGCGACCAGCGCGAGCAGCAGGACGCCGGAGGCGAGGGCGCCGATCGACACGTCCGGCCAGTGCGGCGCGGCCAGTACGCTCAGCGGGTCGTCGGGCAGCGCGACCCGGGCCAGGTCGAGGTCCATCCCGGTGGCCATCCCGGTGGCCAGCGCCACGGCGACCAGCGGTCCGGGCAGGTACGGCACCCTGACCAGCCGGGACCAGCCGAGCAGCACCGCGATGGTGACCACGCCGACCAGTACCGCCGCGTCGTGGTACCCGACGAGTTGGGCGGGTAGTTCCCGCAGGTTGGCCCAGGCCGAGTGCTGCGGGGCGCCACCGAGGACCACGTGCAGCTGGCTGAGGGCGATGACGATGCCGATTCCGGCCAGCATCCCGTGCACCACCGCCGGTGAGAGCACGAGGGCGGTACGGCCGACCCGGGTCAGCCCGAGCACGATCTGTACCAGGCCGGCGAGGGAGACCATCACGGTGGTGGCGGCCCAGCCGTGCCGGATCACCAGTTCGGCGACGATGACGGTCAACCCGGCCGCCGGCCCGCTGATCTGCAGGGGCGCCCCGCCGAGCGAGCCGGCGACGATGCCGCCGATCACCGCCGCGATGATCCCGGCCATCAGCGGCGCACCGGAGGCCGCGGCGATACCCAGCGAGAGCGGGATCGCGACGAGGAAGACGACGAACGAGGCGGGCAGGTCGTGCCGCAGGACGGTGCGCCAGCGGGGCGGGCGCGGGGCCGGCGGGCCGTTCCGCTGGGTGGGGATGTGCGCGGAGGGCATGCTCCGGGACTGCCTGGTTTCCATGCTCTCCTCCGAAGTGGATTCGGCTCGGACGGGGATGTTCCAGAAAATCAGGCCTTAGGTGGCGTAAGGCGCGGATGCCGCTCGCCGGACACGTTACCCTGCGGGCATGATCCTTAACAATCTGTCACGACTGGTGAAATTCGGTCCGCGTGACCTGGATGATCGTCCAGAGCGATCCGTCTAGGTGCGAGAACCCGTGCTCCGGAATGGACGGGGATGATCCAATCTGGACAGGGGTGGCGGCTCTCGGCGGACAGCTCGTCCGCCCCGGGCCGGCCGTACGGGCCACCGGTTGCCTCGTCGGCGGGGCCTCCGTGTTCCGATCTTTCGACGCCGCTGGACGTTGCCCGCTATTGGTCGTGTAAGCTACGAGTGGCGCCTTGCGGGGCAACTGCGATTTGCAACTTGCATGAATTGGGCCCGCCTCTGACTCGCTCGTATTTGGGCGATTTCATTTACTTTCGCGAATTCAATTGGAATCGTGGATGTCTTGACTCGCGCCTCAGTAGCGGCGCATCGTAGAGACCAGCGCCGATGCCGTGAGCCAGTCGTCACCCTCGGTCACCTTGCGGCGATCGGTGCAGGTCACGACGGCGTGACGCGGGTCATCGCGCGGGGGACGAGGAGGCGGCCATGGAGCTTCGCCCATTTGCCGGCAGCTATCTGACCAACCCGGCCGTCGTTTGGCGGGAACTGCTGGAAAGCCCGGAAGGCGTCACGTACGCCGAGGACCTCGACATGTGGCTGATCTCCCGTCACGAGGATGTGCGCCGCGCCCTCGGCGACGCCGACACCTTTCAAAACGCATTGACGCTCGCCCCCGTATATCAGGTTTGTCCGGAAGCCATGTCGGTGATCGTGCAAATCGACGCGCCGCCGACGACCGCCGCGGCCGACGCGCCCGTGCACACCCGGACCCGCCGAGCCCTGCGGGCGACCTTCGCCAACACCGCCGTACGGGTCGAGGAGCAGTACGGCCACCTGGTCTGCCGGCGGGTGGACGAGCTGGTCGGGCGGCTCGCGCAGCGTCCGGGCGAGACCGTCGACCTGGTCCCCGAGTTCGCCGCCGAGCTGCCGCTGCTGGTCGTCATGGACATCCTCGGCGTGCCGGAGCGCGACGTGCCCCGGATCCGCCGCTGGGCCGACGGCCAGATCGCGCTGGTCTGGGGGCACCCGAGCCCCGCCGAGCAGGTGCGCCTCGCGCACGGTCTGCTGGACTTCTGGCGCTACTGCCGGCAACTCGTCGCCGACCGGGTCCAGGACCCGGCCGGGGGCGACGACTTCGTCCGCAAGGTGCTGCGGTACCGCGCCGGCGACGACGCCGTGCTCACCGAGGCCGAGGTGGCGAGCCTCGCCTTCAACCTGTTGGTCGCGGGGCACGAGACCACCGCCGGACTGCTCGCGCACGGGCTGGAGTACGCGCTGTCGGTGCCGGGCCGGTGGGCGCGCCTGGTCGACGACCCCGGCTACGTGCCGGCCTTCGTCGAGGAGACGCTGCGGTTCGGGCCGGCGATCGACGGCTGGCTGCGGCTGACCGGCCGGCCCGTCACCATCGGCGGGGTCACCATCCCGGCGGGCGCCCGCTGCCTGCTGCTGATCGGCGCGGCCAACAGGGACCCGGCGGCCTTCGCCGACCCGGACCGCTTCGACCCGCACCGCGCCGACGTCCGGGACCAGCTCTCCTTCGGCTACGGCCCGCACTTCTGCATCGGCGCCGCGCTGGCCCGGCTCGAGGCGCAGATCGCGCTCACCCGGCTCGCCGCGACCCTGCCCGGTTTGCGCCTGGCGCCCGGCTACACCGCCGCCTACAAGCCCAACGCCGCCTTCCGGGCGCACCGGAGCCTCCCGGTGGTCGTCGCGGCCGCCGAGGGCTGGGCGCCGCCGCCGCCCGCGTCGTACGACCGCCGCGCCGCCTGACCGTGCCGGCCGGGCGCGCCGGGACCCCGGCGTACGGCCGGTGGCCGGACCCGACCGGGACGGCCCGGATCCAGGGGCGGGACGGACCCCGGCCGGCTCAGCCGGTCGGCGCCGGTCCGTCCGACGTCCGGTCGAACCTCGGCGCGCCCCGCGCGTGTCCGCTTCGCCGATTCTCGGCCAGGATTGTTTGATCAGGAGGTACCACCGCTCGACGTAACCGGCGGGTCTGTGTGATTTGTGGGGTAGGTCCTGCGCGGATTCGCCGGGGGGTGGCGGGGTAGGTCAGATTGGCCGCATTTTTCACCGACGGGCAACGATCGTCACTGCACACGTCTTCCCACCTGCCGACGGATGGGGTAAGAATTGGCCCCGGCGAATGCTCGGTGAACTAACCATTCTGATCTGGCCCTGGCTGGTCGAATCGCTGATGCGCGAGGTGAGCAAATGGACGGTCCGCCCTCCTGCGCTGCCACGGACTCGATGGCTGCCCGGCAGTTCCGGCGGGAGCTACGCCGTTGGCGTACGCGCAACGGGTTGACCCAGCGCGCGCTCGCCGACCGGGTGCGGTTCAGCCGCGAGACGGTGGCGGCGGTCGAGTCGGGGCGCCGGTACGGCAGCCAGGAACTGGCCGTACGCTGCGACGAGGTGCTCGGTACCGGCGGGCTGCTCGCCGGGTTGTGGCCGCAGGTCGCGGCCGAGCAGCTCGCCGCCGACGGGCGCCGCGGGCCGCGTACCGGGGAGCCCGGCCAGCCGGTCGGGCCGGTACGGTCGGAGCCGCCCGGCGGCGCCGCGCCCGCGGTGGGCCGGTTCGAAGAGGACGATTCCGCCGCCGTCATCGCGGCAATCGACGAACTTCGCGAGTTGATTGATCGAATTCTCGGGGACCGGGTGCGGAATGATCTCCGTCGGCCGTCGGCGGAGTCACCGGAGCGGCACCCGAGCGGTGTCCAGCGTCGACGTCACTGAGGCGTCGGTCGATGAATTGTTACGTGATTATGGCCGAACTCCGCGCTCGGCCCGTGTCCTCGTGGTGCGGGCGGCTGTCGTGATGATCGGCGAGCCGGCAAAGCCGGGTACAGGTTCGGGTACAGATGCGGGTACGAGCTTTTTGTACCACGGTTAACCCTGTTCCTCACCCGCCACGTCCGGCGCAATGGGATTTGCCACCTGCAAGGTGCACATCGACACATGTCGACGAAACGTGGGAGTGAGAGTCGTGGCCCCAGGCATCAGAGCCCATGCGGCCCGGCCCCACCCGGCACGCCAGCGCGGCTGGAAGATCGCCTCGCGCATGCGGCTCATCGTGACCGCACCGCTGGTGGCCGTGGTCGGGTTCGCGGGGCTGGCGCTCGCCGACAGCGCGCGGCAGGCGCAGCGGGCGAGCGACCTGGGCGTGCTGACCCAGCTCGCCACCGACGCCGGGAGCCTCGCCCACCAGCTGCAACGCGAGCGGGCCGCCGCGGCCGACCTGCTCACCTCGGCCGGACCCCGTCAGCAGGACGCCTTCGCGCGGCAGACCGAGGAGACCGACGCGGCCGTGGCGCGCTACCGCGGGCAGCGCGACATCGCCCCCGACGTCTCGACCGGTACCGCCGCCGTGCTCGACCGGATCGACCGAGCCCTGACCGACCTGTCCCCGTTACGGGCCCAGGTACGTACCGCGGCGCACGCCTCCGTCTCGGCGATGACCTTCAGCTACCGCATCGTCATCGCCGACCTCATCGCCTACCGCGAGGCGACCGCGCAGGGCGTCACCTCGGCCGACGTCGCCGACGGCATCCGCGCGGCCGCGGCGCTCTCCAAGACCGCCGAGGCGGTCGGGCAGCAGCAGGTCGCGGTGCTGCGGGCGCTCGCCGCCGGGCAGCTCACCCCGGCGATGCAGCAGGACATCACCGCCTCCCGGGCCAGCCTCACCGAGTCGAGTCTGGCGTTCCTCGCCCTGGCCCGGCCGGTCTGGGCCGTCTGGTGGGAACAGGCCGGCAGCGGCGAGGAGGCGCTGGCCCTGCAACGGTTGCAGGACCAGGTGTCCCGGGCCCAGCCGGGCCGGCGGTTGCAGCTGAACGCGACCGAGTGGATCAACGCGACCCAGGCCTGGGCGACCCGGCTGCTCGACGTCCAGCAGCGGGTCGACGCCGAGGTGCTGGCCGGCGTGGACGGCGCGCGGGTCGACCAGCGCCGCCGGGCCATGTTCGAGGCCGGCGCGACCATCGCCGCGCTCGCGCTGACCGTGCTGGTGACCTGGGCGGTGGCCCGGCAGATCACCCGCCGGCTGCGCCGGCTGCGGGACGCGGCCAACGCCGTCGCGTTCAAGGAGCTGCCCGCGATGGTGGCCGAGCTGCGGCACGTGGACAGTTCCTCGATCGACCCGGAACGCCTCGCCGAGCAGAGCAGCTCCAGCCTGGAGACCTCCAGCGGCGACGAGATCGGCGAGGTCGGCCAGGCGTTCAACGCGGTGCACCGGGCGGCCGTACACACCGCCGCCGAGCAGGCCGTGATGCGGGCCAACACCGCCGACATCTTCATCCACCTCAGCCGGCGCGAGCAGCGGCTCGTGGACGCGGTACTGGCGCAGGTGGACCGGGTGGAGCGGGACGAGACCGACCCGGAACGGCTGCAGCAGCTCTACACGCTGGACAGCCTCGCCACCCGGATGGGCCGGATCAACGCCAGCCTGCTCGTGCTCGGCGGCGTCGGCGTGGGCCGGGTCCGGCACGAGGACGTACCGCTGCAGAAGGTGCTCCAGGCGGCGCTCTCCCAGATCGAGCACTACCAGCGGGTCCGCCTCGGCGTCGTGGACGGCGACGTGGCGGTGGTCTCGGACAGCGTGGACGAGGTGGTCCACCTGCTGGCCGAGCTGATGGACAACGCCACCATGTACTCCCCGCCGGAGACCGAGGCGTGGGTGACCGCGCGGGGCCTGGGCGACCGCGTGATCGTGCAGATCAGCGACGAGGGCGTGGGGCTCGCGCCACAGCGGCTCGCCCAGCTCAACGAGGTGCTGGCCCGGCCGCCCGCGATCGACGTGGCGGCGGTGCGCGCGATGGGCCTCGTCGTGGTCGGCCAGCTCGCCACCCGGCTCGGCGTCGAGGTCGAGCTGCGGCCGGGACCGAAGCTCGGCACCATCGCCGAGGTGGCGCTGCCGGCCAACCTGATCCGGCCGATCCCGCCCGACCCGCAGGTCCTCGCGCCCGGGCGGCTGACCCACCCGGCCCGGCCCGACACCCGCGCGCTGCCGGGGTACCCGGTCGTGGCGCCCCGCGACGGGCACCCCCAGCAGCCCCTCGGCTACCCGGTCGCGGCGCAGCCGGACGGCTACGCGGTCCGGGACGGGTACCCCGTGCCGGTACCCGTGGCCGGCGGCAACGGCGGCGACCCGCACCGCGGCGTCGCGCGCACCCCGGTCGCGCCGGTGTTCCGTCCGGCCAGCCCCGCGATACGGCCCGAGGACAACCCGACCGAGGAACTGGTCATCTACGAGCAGGTGAACAACTGGTTCCGGGCGGACCGCTCCGAGAGCGTGAGCGGCGAGTCCGACTGGCGCTCGCCCGCCGACGAGGGATGGCGCGCGGCCACCGAGGCGACGGCCCGGCCGGCGGTGGCCGAGACGACCAACTCCGGCCTGCCGATCCGGACACCGCAACGCAACCTCGTACCCGGCGCGATCACGACACCCGCGACCCAGCAGCCGCGCTCCGAGTACCGCGACCCCGGCCAGGTCTCCTCGGCCATGGCCGCGTACGCGCGTGGGGTGGCCGGCCGCCGCACCAACCCGAGCCTGGTCAACGCCTCGGCCAAACCCGACGCCACAGGGAGTACTGCGTGACGAACCAACGAGACCTCGGCTGGATGCTGGACAGCTTCGCCCAGCGGGCGCCCGACGTCAGCCACGCCATCGCGATCTCCAGCGACGGCCTGATGGTGGCCGCCACCCGCAACCTGCCACCGGACCGGGCCGACCAGCTCGCCGCGACCGGCAGCGGCCTGGTCAGCCTGCTCCGGGGCGCGGCGGCCTTCTTCGACGCCGGCGCGGTGATCTCGAACGTCACCCAGCTCGAGGGCGGATTCATGTTCTCGATGGCGTTCAACGACGGGGCGTCCCTGCTGGTCCTCGCCACCCCCACCTGCGACGTCGGCAAGGTCTCGTACGAGATGACCGAGCTGGCGAACCGGATCGGAGACCTGCTCACCCCCGCGGCCCGCGCCGCGGTGGTACCGGGCCGCTGATCCGCCCACCGGCACGCGCGCCGGAGACCTCATCACCCCCTTCCCTGGAGAAAACCCATGCCTTTCACCGTCGATAGGTCAAGCCGCCGAACCCCGCACCGGATCCGTCGCGCCCTGCCGGCGCTGTTGCTCGCCACCGGGCTGGTGGTCAGCGCCACCGCCTGCAACAACGCCAGCCAGGGCGCCGGCGCGGCCGGAACTCTGAAGATCGGGCTGCTCGCCTCGCTCTCCGGCACGTACGAGGCCGTCGGTACCGAGCTGCGCGACGGCTTCCAGCTCTACCTCAACACGCACGGCGGCAAGCTCGGCGGTCACAAGATCGAGCTGGTGGTCGCGGACGAGGGCAACGGCGCGCCGACGGCCGTACCGGCCGCGACCAAGCTCATCAAGCAGGACAAGGTGCACGCGCTGACCGGCATCGTCGGCGGTGGCTCGATGGCGGCGGTCACCCCGCTGCTGACCGAGGCCAAGATCCCGTTCGTCGGCTCGAACGGCCGTCCGGAGCTCAAGGACGTGAGCCGGATCTGGCACACCTCGTACCTGTCCGAGGAGCCCGGCGCCGCGATCGCCCAGTACGTCCGCGACAACGTGCAGGGCAGCGTCTACGCGATCGGCCCGGACTACCAGGGCGGCTGGGACGAGTTGAAGGGCTTCACCGACGCGTTCGCCAAGGTCGGCGGGAAGCTCGCCAACCCGGACGGCAAGACCCGGTTCACGCCGTTCCCGGCGACGACCAACTTCACCCCGTACTTCGCGCAGATCAAGGCCTCCGGCGCCAGCGCGGTCTACACCTTCTACGCCGGCACCGCGGCGGTCGACTTCGTCAAGCAGTACGCCCAGTCCGAGATCAAGAACCTGCCGCTCTACGCCGCCGGCTTCCTCACCGAGGGCGGGGTGCTCAACGCCCAGGGCGACGCGGCACGCAACATCTACTCGGTGCTGAACTACTCGCCGGACCTCGACAACGCCGAGAACCGCTCCTTCGTGGCGGCCTGGAAGGCCGACCACGACGGCTCGCCCACCACCTACGCGATGGCCTCGTACGACGCCGCCGCGGTGCTGGACAAGGCGATCGGCGCGGCCGGGGCCAACCCGACCCCCGAGAAGATCAACGAGGCGATCGCCGGGTTGGGCCAGATCGACAGCCCACGGGGCACCTGGCAGTTCTCCAAGAAGACCCACTCGCCCGTGCAGAAGTGGTACCTGCGCCAGGTGCGCCAGGACGGGCGGGCGCTCTCCAACACGGTCGTCACCGACCTGGCCACCGTGGGCGAATGACGATCGGTGCGGCGAGCATGCCAGGCCCACTCGACGCGTACCTGATCCCGGCGCTCGACGGCGTCGCCTTCGGGCTGCTCCTCTTCGTCGCGGCGGCCGGACTGGTGTTCTGCTTCGGGGTGGCCGACATCCTCAACCTGGCGCACGGGACGCTGTACGCGATCGGCGCGTACACCGCCGCCGCGCTGACCGACGGGGGCTGGGGCGGGCTGCTGCTCGCCCTGGCCGTCGGGGTCGCGGCGGCGGCCGGCGCCGGCGGGGTGCTCGCCGGGATGCTCGCCCCGGTCCGCCGGGGCGACCACCTCACCCAGGCGCTGCTGACCTTCGGCGTCGCGCTGGCCGGCGGGAGCCTGCTGGTCAGCGCGTTCGGGCCGGACAGCCTGCCGGTGCGGATCCCGGCCGCGCTGGACGGTTCGGTCGTCGTCGCCGGTCACCGGTACGCGGCGTACCGGCTGGTCTTCATCGGCGTCGCGGCACTGCTCGCCGTGCTGCTCTACCTGGTGGTGGCGCGCACCCGCGCCGGGATGCTGGTCCGCGCGGCCGTCGACGACGCCGAGATGCTCGCCAGCCTCGGGGTGAACCCCGCCTGGGTCCGCGTCGGCGTGCTCACCGCGGCCGGCGCGCTGGCCGGCGCGGCGGGTGTGCTCGGCGCACCGATCATCGGTCCGGCCCCGACCACGGCCGAGACCATCCTGCTGCTCTCGCTCGTGATCGTCGTGCTGGGCGGGCTCGGCTCCGTCGGCGGCACCCTGCTCGCCGCGCTCGCCGTCGGCGAGATCCAGACGCTCGGGGTGGCGCTGGCCCCGACGGCGGCGCCGTTCCTGCTCTTCGCCGCCATGATCGTCGTGCTCGCGGTACGGTCGCGCGGGCTGTTCCGGCGCTGGAGGACGGCGTGAGGCGCGGCCTGCCCCGACCGCTGATGCGGGCCGTGGCGGTCGGCGCGGTGCTCGCCGCCGTCGCCGCGCCCTGGCTGGTCGACGACTACACCACCGCGCTGCTGGCGCGCACGCTGCTGCTCGGCCTGGTCGGCGTGAGCGTCGCGCTGCTCACCGGGGTCGCCGGGCTGCCCACGCTGGGACAGACCGCGCCCTTCGCCGCCGGGGCGTACGCCGGCGCGGCGCTGAGCCTGCACACCGGGTCGGTCGGGGTGGTGCAGCTCGCCGCCGGCGCGGCGGTCGGCGCGGCCTTCGCACTGGTCACCGTGCCGCTGGTGGTCTACGCCCGGGGCGTGGTGGTACTGATGATCACGTTGGCGATCGGTGAGCTGGCCGTCGTCGCCGCGAACCGATGGCGCTCGGTGACCGGCGGCACCGACGGGCTGTACGGCATGCCGTCGGCCCCGCCGGTCTGGGGGCTGCCGGTGCTCGACACCGAGCGGGCCCGCTACCTCTACGTCCTCGTCGTCGTGGCGATCGTCGCCGGCGTGACGCTGGCGGTGCTGCGCACCCCCGCGGGCCTGCTGCTGCGGGCCAGCCGCGACGACGAGGCCCGGATGCGGGCCAGCGGTCACGGGGTCACCGGCTACTTCGCCGTCGCCTACCTCGCCGCCGGGGCGATCGCCGGTACCGCCGGGTCGCTGCTGGTCACCGCGCAGCAGTACGTCTCGCCGGCCGACTTCGGCTTCGAGATCTCCGCCCTGCTGCTGCTCGGCGTGGTGATCGGCGGTACCGCCTCGATCGGCGGCGCCATCGCCGGCACCGCGCTGGTCGTCGTGGCCCGGGACTGGCTCTCCGGGCTGCTGCCGGGACACGCGCCGCTGGTGCTCGGCGTGCTCTTCGTGCTCACCGCGTACCTGCTGCCGCGCGGGGTGGCCGGGCTGCTCGGCGACGGTCGCGGGCTCACCTGGCTCGCCGGGCGCCGGCGATCCGGGGCCCGGCCGGCGGGGGAGCGCACCGCCGTGCCCGGTGCCGACGCGGCCGGCGACGCCACCGAGTCCCGGAGGGTCAGCGCATGACGGCCGACAGCCTGCTCAGCGCCGACGGCCTGCGCCGCCGGTACGGGTCGCTGACCGCGGTGGACGGGATCGACCTGCGCGTCGCCCCCGGCGAACGCCGGGCGCTGATCGGCCCGAACGGGGCCGGCAAGACGACCCTGCTCAACCTCGTGGGCGGCGCCGTCCGCCCCGACCGGGGTCGGATCCACTTCGCCGGGCGGGACGTCACCCGGCTCGGCCCGGCCCGCCGGGCCCGGCTCGGCATCGGCCGCATCCACCAGCGTCCGGCGGTCTGGCCCTCGCTGACCGCGCTGGACAACGTCGTGGTCGCCGCCTGGCGGTACGCGGGCGGTTTCCGCCGCGCGTTCACGCCACGGCGCTACGACACCCTGCTCCGGGCGCCCGCCCGGGAACTGCTCGACCGGCTCGGGCTGGCGGCCGACGCCGGCACCACCGCCGCGCACCTCTCGCACGGCCAGCGTCGCCAGTTGGAGATCGCGATGGCGCTGGCCGGCAAGCCGCGGCTGCTGCTCCTCGACGAACCGGCGGCCGGGCTCGCCGCCGCCGACGTGCACCGGCTCGTCGACCTGCTGGCGCGGCTGCCGCGCACCGTCTCGGTGCTGCTGGTCGAGCACCGGCTCGACCTCGTCTACGAGCTGGCCGACGCGGTGACCGTGCTGGCCGACGGGCGGCACGTGGTCAGCGGTACGCCGGCGGAGATCCGGGCGTCGCGGGCGGTCCGCGACGCGTACGCCGAGGCGGCGAAGTGATGTTGCGGATCGGGCGGGTCTCGGCGGGGTACGACGGCGGTACGGTGCTGCACGAGGTCGACCTGCACATCGCCGCCGGGACGGTGCAAGCGCTGGTCGGGCGCAACGGCGCCGGCAAGAGCACCCTGGTGCACGTGGTCGCGGGCCTGCTGCGTCCGTACCGCGGGGTGGTCGAGGTCGGCGGCGTGGACCTGGCCGGGCAGCCGGCCCACCGGGTCGGCCGGGCGGGCGTGGGGCTGGTACCGCAGGGCCGGCGGGTCTTCCCCCGACTCACCGTGGCCGAGCACCTCACCCTGGCCGCGGGCGGCCGGGGTCGCGCGGCCGGTGCCGGCGTGACCTGGAGCGTTCCCCGGGTCCTGGAACTCCTGCCGCGGCTCGGCGAGCGCCTGCGGCACCGCGGCAACCAGCTCTCCGGCGGGGAGCAGCAGATGTTGGCGATCGCCCGGGCGCTGTTGACCCAGCCCCGGGTCCTGCTCCTTGACGAACCCTCCGAAGGACTCGCCCCCGACCTGGCGGCGCGGGTCCGGGAGCTCGTCGCCGGCCTGGCCACCGCCGGGTTGACCGTGCTCCTGGTCGAACAGCAGCTGTCCCACGCGATCGAGGTCGCCGACCGGATCGCGGTACTGGACTACGGCCGGGTCGTCTTCGACGGCTCGGCGGACGCGGTACGCGCCGACCCCGCACCGGTCGAGGCGCTGCTCAGCATCGCGAGCGAATCCCTCACGGCCGGATCCAGCACCACGGCCGGATCCACCACCACGGCGCCTCGCTGACCGGCGCCCGCACGGCACCGCCCGTCGTACCGGAACCCCCGAGCGGGGTCCCGGCGATGGGCGCTGCGCACCACGCGCCCGTACCGGCCGGACCGTCGGTGGGTACCCGCGCGCCACCCCTCAAGCGTTACCCGGAGGTAACCGATCATGTCGATCGCCCGTGTGAAGTCCGAATACTCGTTCTCCAACCGGTCGCCCGAGGCGGACGCCCAGCTCGGCACGCTCGAATCGTTCCTCGACCCGATAACCGCCGACCGGCTCGCCGAGCCGGTGCTGACCCCGGGGGCCCGCTGCTGGGAGCTGGGGGCGGGCGGCGGCTCGGTGGCCCGGCTGATGGCCCGTACCGTCGGCCCGGCCGGCCGCGTCATCGCCACCGACATCGACCCGTCGCACCTGGCCCCCGCCGCGAACCTCGCGGTACGCCGGCACGACGTGCGCAACGATCCGCCGGTGGGGGAGTCCTTCGACCTCATCCACGCGCGCCTCGTCCTGCTGCACCTGCCCGAGCGCCAGCGGGTGCTGCGCGAGCTGACCCGGGCCCTCGCCCCGGGCGGGTGGCTGGTCGTCGAGGAGTTCGACTGCACCGTCCCGCTGCGCGTGCTGACCGCCCCGACCGACGCCGCCGCGAAGCTGTTCCAGCAGGTCACCGAGACCATGCTCGGCATACTTCAGGAGCGCGGCGCGGACCTGGGCTGGGCCCAGAACGTGCACACCGAGATGGCCCAGGCCGGCCTCACCGACATCGACACCATCACCTACTCGGAGAGCTGGGCGGGCGGCGAGTCCGGGGTGTCGCTGCACGAGGTGAACTCGCGCCAGCTGGAACCGCAGCTGATCGCGGCGGGCCTGTCGCGCGGGCAGCTGGACGACTTCCGGAAGCTGACCCGGGATCCCGAGTTCTCCTGCCTGTCGTACCAGTTCGTCTCGACCCGCGGCCGTCGGCCGTTCGCGTAGCCGCCGGCGGCCCGGCGGCTCCCCGCCGGGCGGCTACCGCCGGCGCTCGTCGAGGACCGACTCCAGGCTCCGAGGTGCGTGCCTCCGCCAGGCGAACTCGATCAACTGGTCGAGCCGCCTGGTGGGGGCGACCGCCACCTCGATGCGTACCCCGACCAGATCCGGGCCGTGCCACAGCTCCGTGTAGACCGCCGGATCCTCGTTGACCATGTCGCGCACCACCGCCTCGTCGACGAAGGCGACCGCGTGCGCCCCGCCCGGCAGGACCTCGGCGAAGACGCTGCCCTGCACCGTGAAGAGCGTCCGGCCGGAACGCGTCTGCTCCTGCGCCTCCGGCAGGGCCAGCGCGGCCCGGCGTACCTCGGCGACCTCGGCCATGGCTCGCAGAGTAGACGCCGCGGCGGTCGGCCGGTGGGGTATCGCGACCATTCACCCACCCGGGTCGACGCCTCGCCGATCTAGGGCAAATCGTGGTGATTGGAGATCAGGTCACGAGGATTTGCCCTAGATCGACGGAGCTGGTCGCGGGGGACGGGGCTACGCCCCGGGCACGGTCCACTTCTGGTTGGCGGCGCCCGTGCAGCTCCAGATCTGCAGCGGCGTACCGTCGGTCGAGGTGTTGCCGGTGACGTCGAGGCACTTGTCCGCCTGCGGGTTCACGAGGTCCCGTCCGGAGGTGTATGTCCACTGCTGCGCGGCGCTGCCGTTGCAGCCGTAGAGCTGCACCCGGGTGCCGTTGGTGGTGGCACCGCCGGCCACGTCCAGGCACTTGCCGAGGGCCCGCAGCGTACCGTCGGCCGCCCGGGTCCACTGCTGCGCGGCGCTGCCGTTGCAGCCGTAGAGCTGCACGGTGGTGCCGTCGGCCGGGTTGGCGCCGGCCACGTCGACGCACTTGCCGCCGAGCCCGGTGATCTGGCCGGTGCCGCCGCCCGGCGGGGGAGTGCCGCCGCCGGGGGTGCCGCTCCAGGTGAAGGTCGCCGAGGTCTTGGCCGGCAGGGTGTACGTGAACGACTGGTTCCCCCAGTTGACCTTGATCGACTGGGCACCGCCGGTGTTGTTGTACGCGATCAGCGCCTTCGAGCCGTCCGGGTTCTTCCAGGCGACGTTCGGTACCGAGCCGTTGGCGGTGGAGTCGATCCGATAGGCGCCCGGCTTCACGAACTTGGTCAGGTGGCCCATCGTGTAGTACTCGACGGTGTAGTCGACCTGCCCGTGCCGGCCGTCGCCGTTGTGCACGGTGACCAGCCCGGTGCAGACGTCGCAGCCGCCGTTGTGCGGGTTCATGCTCTGGTCCATCGCGAGGCTCCACTTGATCCAGCTACGGTCCCAGTTGCGGGTGTAGTCGATCAGGTTGAGCATGTCCTCGGTCTGCTGGTTGCCGATCCACATGCCGCCCGAGTGCTCGGTCATGTACGCGTTGACGTTCGGGTACTGGTTGTGCACCTCGGTCTGCTTGCTGACGTTGCCGCCGTACCCGTGCCAGGCGATGCCGCCGAAGAGCGGGTCGTTGCGGATCGCCGGGTCGTTGACCAGCGGCGCGGCCCACTGGTCGTACGCGTCCCAGTTCCAGTCGTGCACCAGCACCTTCGTCGTGATCCCCGCGTTGCGGAACGCGGGGTACAGGTGGTTCTTCGTGAACTCCTGCAACCCCGAGGCGTTCCACTGCATCGAGGGGTAGCTGGAGCAGCAGGTCGGCTCGTTCTGCGGGGTCACGTAGTCGACCCGTACGCCCTGGGCCGCGTAGCCCTGCACGTATTTGGCGAAGTACTGCGCGTAGGTCGGGTAGTACTGCCACTGCAGCCAGCCCTGGTTGTAGGCGTTGTTGTCCTTCATCCACGGCGGCGCGGTCCAGGGCGAGGCCATCACCTTGAGCGCCGGGTTGAGGGTCTTGGCCTGCTTGGTCAGGGCCAGTACGTCGGCGTCCCGGGTGAGGGAGAAGTCGTTGAGGTCGCAGCAGGTGTCGTCGTACGTGTAGCTGAACCGGGCCAGGTCGGAGGCGCCCATCGGGTTGCGGGTGAAGCTGAGCCCGATGCCGTTGACCGGGTCGAACAGGTTGCGCATGACGGTGTCGCGGGTGCTGGCGCTGAGGATGCCGCTGCCGCGCAGCAGCCACGCGGCGCTGTCGGTGAAGGAGGCGCCGGCCCCCTCGAACTGCTGGTACGTGGTGTTCTCGTTGACCGTGACGGTCTGGTTGGCGGCGGGGCTGCTGGCCGCGAACGCGATCGGGCTCTGCTGCTGCAACCCCCGGGTGACGGTACGGCCGCCGGCGTCCGAGGTGGTGGTCAGCCAGATGTTGACCGGCTCGTTGGCGGCCAGCGCCGCCGGGGCGTCGAGCACGGCGGTGCCGGCGGCGACCAGGCAGCCGGCGAGCAGGCCGGCCAGCACGGCGCGCCGCGGCGCGGGTCGCCGGCGGGCGGGGAACGGGACGGCTGGGGGACTCGTCGTGGTGGGCACGGGCTCTCCCTTTCTCGCGGGGGGCGCGCGGCGCGGGGGTCGCGACCCGGCGCCGGGGGCCGCGTCGCCGCGCGGTGCGGTGCGGGTATGTCCTGGTGGGGCCGGCCGCGCCGCCGCGCTCGACCGGGCCCGGGGGACCGAGGGTGCCGGCCCGGCCCGCCCGCGCCGCCGGGCCGGCTCGGGGGACACCCCCGGAACATCGATGGTGGTGATGAGACAACACCAGAACGCGCGTAATTGCAAGGTTTGTTTAGGGAAACGGATTCGTTATCTGCCGGTTATTGACGTGCCGCAGGTCACTCCGGTTGACTCGGCCCCGGAACCGCTTCCGAAACCGGTTCCGTACGAGCCGTTAACCAGGCTGACACGAGGAGATCCGCGTGCCGATCACCATCGCCGACGTGGCGGCGCGGGCCGGGGTCAGCAAGACGACGGTCTCCCGGGTCCTCAACGGGCGCGGCGAACTCGACCAGGAGACCGCCGCCCGCGTCCGGCGGGTGATCGAGGAACTGGGCTACGTACCGAGCGCCCGCGCGGTCGGCCTGGCCCGGGGGCGCACCTGCATCGTCGGGATGCTGGTCCCCTCCCTGACCTGGCCGTGGATGGGCGAGGTGCTGCAGGGCGCCGTCGACGTGGTGGAGAGCGCGGGCTACGGGCTGCTGCTGTTCACCTGCAACCGCGGCGAGGAGTCGATGCGGCAGTTCGCCTCGCAGGTCTCGGCGCAGTCGTTCGACGGGCTCCTGGTGATCGAGCCCGAGGGGACCCTCGACTACATCACCGAGCTGCACCGCGGCGGCCTGCCGGTGGTCCTCATCGACGACCGCGCGCACCAGCCGCTCTTCCCGTCCGTGGCCACCACCAACCACCTCGGCGGCGAGTCGGCCGCCCGGCACCTGCTCGAACTCGGCCGGCGCCGCCCGCTCGTGATCACCGGTATCGAGGCGTTCGGCTGTACCCAGGAGCGGCTGGCCGGCTTCGGCGAGGCGTACGCCGAGGCCGGACTCCCCCTCGACCCCCGCCTCGTCGTCGAGGGGGACTTCACCTTCGAGTCCGGGCGGCTCGCCGTCCGGCAACGGCTCGAAGAGGGGCTCGACTTCGACGCCGTCTTCGCCCACAACGACCTCTCCGCGGCCGGCGCCATGCAGGCCATCCGCGAGTCGGGTCGCACCGTGCCCGGGGATGTCGCGGTCGTCGGCTTCGACGACATCCCGTACGCGTCGCACACCGAGCCGCCGCTGACCACCGTGCACCAGCCGATGCGCGAGATGGGCGAGGCGGCGGCCCGGATGCTGATGTCGTACTTCGAGGGCGTGCCGCTGCCGGACGCCCCCGACGTCATACCCACCACCCTGATCGTCAGGGGCTCGACCCGAGCGCCCTGAGCCACCACCCGGCCGGCCCGACCGGCCGGCGTCTCCACCAGCGCAACCACCGGCGACGGACCGCGGCGTACCCCGTCGTGTGCCTCGCCGTACCCCTGCTCCTGTCGTAGATCCCCTCGCACCACACCCACCATCACCGGGAGGAATACATGCGCGTCAGACGTACCCTCGCGCTCGCCCTCGCGAGCGTGACCGCGATCGGGGTGCTCGCCGCCTGCGGCGACAGCCCGAACGCGAACAAGGGCGCGAACGGCAACCCGAGCGTGCTCACCGTCGGCATGCCCAACGGTCCGCAGACCGAGAACCACAACCCGTTCCTGGAGTCCTCGTCCGGGGCCTCGCTCGGGTACCGGTGGATGATCTACGAGCCGCTGGCGATGTTCAACGCGATCCGCCCCTCGGAACCGGGCAAGCCGTGGCTGGCCAGCAAGTTCGAGTGGTCCACCGACTACAAGACGCTGACGGTGACCGCGCGCGACAACGTGAAGTGGAACGACGGCCAGGCGTTCACGGCCGACGACATCGCCTTCACCTTCGACCTGATCAAGAAGACGGACGCGCTGAACATCTTCGCCATCCCGTGGGGCGACATCACCACGAGCGGCAACACCGTGAAGGTCACCTTCACCTCGCCGCAGTTCGTCAACCAGGTCAAGATCCTGACCCGTACCCCGATGGTGCCCAAGCACATCTGGTCCGCCGTCAAGGACCCGACCACCGAGATCAACAAGAACCCGGTCGGTACCGGCCCGTACACCCTGAAGTCCTTCACCCCGCAGTCCACCGTCCTGCAGCTGCGCGACAGCTACTGGCAGGAGCTGCCGAAGGTCAAGGAGCTGCGCTACACCTCGTACGCCGACAACAACGCGCAGACCACGGCCCTGGCCAACGGCTCGGCCGAGTGGAGCTTCGTCTTCATCCCGAACTACAAGACGGTCTACGTCGACAAGGACCCGAAGAACAACAAGGTCTTCCCGGCGCCGGTCATCGGCGTGCACGGCCTGTGGTTCAACACGACGAAGAAGCCGCTGGACAACCCGGCGCTGCGCCGGGCGATCGACATGGTGATCAACCGGAACGACATCTTCGTGCAGGCGGAGGCCGGCTGGTTCCACCCCGAGGTCACCTCGGTGACCGGCATCCCGACGCCGGCCGGTGAGTCCTTCATCGCGCCGGAGTACAAGGGCCAGAACCACAAGGTCGACGTCGAGGGCGCCAAGACGCTGCTGACCGGCGCCGGCTTCAAGCTGGACGGCAACGTGCTGAAGGACCCGACCGGCAAGCCGGTCGAGCTGACCCTGACCGACCCCGCCGGCTGGTCCGACTACCAGACCAGCCTGGAGATCGTCCGGGACAACCTCTCCACCATCGGCATCAAGGCCACCGTGGACAAGGCCAACCAGGAGGCCTGGCAGAAGAACGTCGAGGAGGGGAACTTCGACGCCACCTTCCGCTGGACCAACGGCGGCGCCACCCCGTACGACCTGTACCAGACGGTCATGGACGGCGCGCTGCTGAAGCCGGTCGGCACGCCGTCGCCGCAGGGCAACTTCGGCCGGTTCAACAGCCCCGAGGCGACCAAGGCGCTGCGTGACTACGCCAACGCCACGGACGAGGCCGCCCGCACCGCGGCGATGAACACGCTGCAGAAGATCTTCGTCGAGCAGATGCCGATGTCCCCGGTCGGCGCGGACAACGCCGGTGGCGCCTACGTCACGAAGAACTGGGTGGGTTGGCCGGACGAGCAGAACCCGTACGCGCCGGCACAGCCGACCCAGCCGAACGCGGTCGACGTCGTGCTGCACCTCAAGCCCGCTTCCTGACCCCGACCGCGCCGTCTCCCCCTTCGTCGGCACCGGCATGGACAGCATCAGACCGTGTCGTCACACAAATTTCAACCGACTTTTCCGGGCAGTACACCTAGCGCGTGGCGCT
>NZ_JBFAPK010000016.1:131816-167269 GCF_040676675.1 Micromonospora sp. NPDC049559
GGGGGTCGAGTTGGTCCTCAACCACACCCCCGTTCCCTCCCCCCCCCCGCGCCGTCGCCGGGGTGGCCCGGGCCACCCGGGAGACGGCGTCGTGGATCTGATTCCTCGACAGGAGCTCCGGCATGACGTTGAGCGAGACCTCCGCCCCCGCCCAGAGCGAGGTGGTGCTGGAGGCAGACAGGTTGACCAAACACTTCCCGGTCCGGCGCCGGCTGCGCACCCTCTTCTCGGGGCAGCGGCGGGCCGTGCACGCCGTCGACGACGTGGACCTCGTGCTGCGCCGGGGCCGGGTCACCGCGCTGGTCGGCGAGTCCGGCTCGGGCAAGTCCACCGTGGCGCGGTTGCTGGCCCAGCTCTACGACCGTACCTCCGGGGACATCCGGCTGCACGGCGAGAGCGTCACGGTCCGCGGCGGGCGGCGCTTCCGGGCGTACGCGCGCCGGGTGCAGCTGACCTTCCAGGACCCGTTCGCCTCGCTCAACCCGGTGCACACGGTCCGCTACCACCTGACCCGGTCGCTGCGCATCCACGGCCACGGCGGCAAGAACGAGGCCGAGCTGGAGGCCGCGCTGCACGGGCTGCTCACCCGGGTCTCCCTGACCCCGCCGGAGCGCTACGTCGACAAGTTCCCGCACGAACTCTCCGGCGGCCAGCGCCAGCGGGTGGCGATCGCCCGCGCGCTCGGCGCCGACCCGGAGGTGCTCCTCGCCGACGAGCCGGTGTCGATGCTCGACGTCTCGATCCGCCTCGGCGTGCTGAACCTGCTGCGGGACCTGAAGGAACGGCTGAACCTCGCCATCCTCTACATCACCCACGACATCGCCTCGGCCCGCTACTTCGCCGACGAGACGCTGGTGATGTACGCCGGCCGGATGGTGGAGGGCGGCGACAGCGAGACCGTCACGCAGCGCCCGGCCCACCCGTACACCAGGTTGCTCATCTCCTCGGCCCCCGACCCGGACCGGATCCAGGGCTCGGCCACCGCCGCGGCCGCCGCGACCCCGGAGGACCTCGGCGCCGGCGAGCCGCCCAGCCTGATCGAGCCGCCCACCGGGTGCCGGTTCCACCCCCGCTGCCCGAGCGCGATGCCGCGCTGCAGCACCGCCCTGCCGCCCCGCCTGGAGATCGACGACGGGCCCGGCCACTGGGCGGCCTGCTGGCTCTACGACCCCGACAACAACGAGACGCCCGGCTCCGCGGCCGGCGTGGTGCGGACGGTGGCGTCGTGAAGTACCTGCTCCAGCGCATCGCGTTCTACCTGTTCACCGCGTGGGCGGCGATCACGCTCAACTTCTTCATCCCGCGGATGATCCCCGGTGACCCGGTGCAGTCGCTGATCTCCAAGTTCCAGGGACAGATCAGCACCGAGGCGATGCAGTCCATGTACGTGCTCTTCGGTCTGGACAAGAAGGAGAGCCTCTGGCAGCAGTACCTCGACTACTGGGTACAGCTGTTCCACGGCGACCTCGGCCTGTCGTTCACCTTCTTCCCGGCGCCGGTCTCCCAGGTGGTCGGCGACAGCCTGCCGTGGACGGTGGGGCTGGTCGGCATCACCACCGTGATCAGCTTCCTGCTCGGTACCTCGCTCGGGGTGGTGGCCGGTTGGCGGCGCGGCTCGTGGATCGACGGGCTGCTGCCCGCCACCACGTTCCTCTCCTCCATCCCGTACTTCTGGCTCGGCCTCATCGCGATCGCGGTGCTGGCCGGCCCGGGCAGCTTCTTCCCCTCCTCCGGCGGGTACGACTCGGGCCTCGTGCCGGCGTTCGACCAGTACTTCATCGGCAGCGCGCTGCAACACAGCATCCTGCCCGCGGCCACGATCCTGATCAGCTCGATGAGCGGCTGGATCCTGAGCATGCGCAACATGATGGTCACCGTCGCCGCCGAGGACTACATCACCGTGGCCCACGCCAAGGGCCTCTCCGAGCGGCGGGTGGCGGTCAGCTACGCGGCCCGCAACGCCCTGCTGCCCAACGTCTCCGGCTTCGCGCTGTCGCTGGGCTTCATCGTCGGCGGCACGCTGCTGGTCGAGATCGTCTTCAGCTACCCCGGTCTCGGTTACCAGCTCTTCCAGGCCGTCGGCGCCAAGGACTACCCGCTGATGCAGGGCATCTTCCTGATCATCACGCTCTCCGTGCTGCTGGCCAACCTGCTGGCGGACCTGGCGTACCTGGTCCTGGATCCCCGTACCCGCAAGGAGGGCTGATCGATGACCATCCCCACCAGCAGCATCGACGCCGTCACGCCGGAGGGCCCCGTCGCCGAGGCGGCGCCGCCGGTCGCGGCCCGCCGGCGCCGGCTGCGCTTCGTCGCCAACCCCAAGGCCGCCACCGGCCTGGTGATGCTGGCGTTCTTCCTGCTCCTCGCGGTGATCGGGCCGTGGATCGCGCCGTACGACCCGTCGGCGCGCGGCCCCGAGCTGGTGCAGCCCCCCTCGGGCGCGCACTGGTTCGGCACCTCCCACCTCGGCCAGGACATCTTCAGCCAGGTGCTCGTCGGTACCCGCAGCGTCATCCTCGTGGGACTCGTGGCCGGCATCGTCGCCACCGTCCTCTCGGTGCTGATCGGGGTCACCGCCGGCTACCTGGGCGGCGGCGCCGACGACGGCCTCTCCGCCCTGTCGAACGTCTTCCTGGTCATCCCCGCGCTGCCCCTGATCATCATCATCACCTCGACCATCCAGGCCGGTGGTGATTTCGTGGTGGCGCTGGTCATCGGCTTCACCTCGTGGGCCTGGGGCGCCCGGGTGCTGCGCGCGCAGACGCTGTCGCTGCGCCGGCGCGACTACGTGGAGGCGGCCCGGGCCACCGGGGAGAGCACCTGGCGGATCATCGGCTTCGAGATCCTGCCGAACCTCACCGCGATCATCGCCTCCAACTTCGTCGGCACCGTCATCTTCGCGGTGATGTCCGAGATCACCCTGGCCTTCATCGGCATCTCCGGCATGTCCGAGTGGAACTGGGGGACCATCCTGTTCTGGGCGCAGGGCCAGCAGGCGCTCGCGCAGGGCGCCTGGTGGTGGTTCGTACCGGCCGGCCTGGCGATCGCACTGCTCGGTACGGCGCTGGCGCTGGTCAACTTCGGCATCGACGAGTTCGTCAGCCCCCGGCTGCGCAGCGGCGGCGCCACGAAGGTCCGTACCGCCGACGGCCGTACGGTGCGGCTGCGGGTCGGCTTCACGCCGGTGCTCGCGCCGCCACCCCGCCCGCGCCCGGCGCTCCCGCCCCGGGAGACCGTCGTGCTCGGCAACACCGATGGGAAAGGTGGCGGGCGATGACGCAACCCGTCCTGGAGATCAAGAACCTCAACGTCGACTACGGGCTCGGCGACCAGGCCGTGCACGCGGTACGCGAGGTCAACCTGACCCTGCACCGGGGTGAGGTGCTCGGGCTGGCCGGCGAGAGCGGCAGCGGCAAGTCCACCCTGGCGTACGGCGTCACCCGGCTGCTCCCGCCGCCCGGCGTGATCAGCTCGGGGTCGGTGGTCTACCACCCGGCCGACGGCGAGCCGATCGACATCATGGCGCTCTCCCCGGCGGAGCTGCGGCGCTTCCGCTGGGCCGAGACGTCGATCGTCTTCCAGGGCGCGATGAACTCGCTCAACCCGGTGCACAAGGTCTCCACCCAGCTGCTCGACGTCATCAAGGCGCACGAGCCGAAGCTGAGCGCCTCGGCCCGGCTGGCCCGGGCCCGGGAGATGCTCAAGCTGGTCGGCATCTCGCCGGACCGGATGGAGAGCTACCCGCACCAGCTCTCCGGCGGCATGCGGCAGCGCGTCATGATCGGTATGGCGCTCGCGCTCGAACCGCAGATCGTCATCATGGACGAACCGACCACCGCGCTCGACGTGGTGATGCAGCGCCAGATCCTGCGGCAACTGGTCGAGCTGCGCGAGCGGCTGGGCTTCTCGGTCCTGTTCATCACCCACGACCTGTCGCTGCTCGTCGAGTTCTCCGACCGAATCGCGATCATGTACGGCGGCCGCATCGTGGAGGAGGCGCCCGCCCGGGAGCTGTACCGGGACTCGCTGCACCCGTACAGCGACGGGCTGCTGCACTCGTTCCCGGCCCTGCGCGGGGCCCGCCGGGAGCTGACCGGCATCCCCGGCTCGCCGCCCGACCTGCGCGCCATGCCGACCGGCTGCTCCTTCCACCCGCGCTGCCCGCGGGCGTTCGAGCCGTGCGCCGAGAAGATCCCGGTGCTCGGCGCGCCGGTGGACCGGACCGGACCGGCGCGTACGGTCGCCTGCTGGCTGCACCCCGCGGCGAGCTGACCATCGGCGGGGCGCCCGACGGCGTCCCGTCACGACCAACCCACCAGCCTGATCAGATCAACAGTTCACACCTCATGGGGAGAAACATGGACACGACCGCTCCGACCATCGACCCCGCACCCGCGGCCGGCGGTCAGCCCGACCCCATCGCCACCCTCCCGCCCTCGTTCCGCTGGGGCGTGGCGACCTCGTCGTACCAGATCGAGGGCGCGGTCGCCGAGGACGGGCGCACGCCCTCCATCTGGGACACCTTCTGCCGGGTACCGGGGGCGATCGACAACGGCGACAACGGTGACGTCGCCTGCGACCACTACCACCGGATGCCCGCCGACGTGGCCCTGATGCGCGACCTGGGCCTCGACACGTACCGCTTCTCCGTGGCCTGGCCGCGGGTCCAGCCCGGTGGGCGCGGTCCGGTCAACCCGGCCGGCATCGGCTTCTACGACCGGCTGACCGACGAGCTGCTCGCCCAGGGCATCGACCCGTGGGTCACCCTCTACCACTGGGACCTGCCCCAGGAGCTGGAGGACGCGGGCGGCTGGCCCGAGCGGGACACGGCGTACCGCTTCGCCGACTACGCCTCGCTGGTCTACGACAAGCTCGGCGACCGGATCACGGCCTGGACCACGCTGAACGAGCCGTGGTGCTCGGCGATGCTCGGCTACGCGTACGGCCGGCACGCGCCGGGCCGGCAGAACTTCGCCGACGCCATGCGCGCCGTGCACCACCTGCTGCTCGGACACGGGCTGGCCACCCAGCGGCTGCGCGCCGCCGCGACCAACCCGATCGAGCTGGGCATCACGCTCAACATGAGCAGCCACAGCCCGGCCACGGACAGCCCGGCCGACCTGGACGCCACCCGGCGCGCCGACGGCCTCGGTACCCGGATCTACCTGGACCCGCTGGTGCACGGCCGGTACCCGACCGACGTCGTCGCCGACCTCGCGGCGCGCGGCATCGAGCTGCCGGTCCAGGACGGTGACCTGGAGATCATCTCGACGCCGATCGACGTCCTCGGGGTCAACTACTACTTCAGCACCGCCCACTCGGGCGTGGACGAGCAGGGACGCGACCGGGACGAGGACGGCAACCCGATCGAGCGGGTGGTCCCGACCGGCCGGCCGCAGACCGCGATGGAGTGGGAGATCGTGCCGGAGGGCTTCACCAAGCTGCTGGTACGGCTCAGCCGCGACTACCCGGGCCTGCCGATGTGGATCACCGAGAACGGCTCCGCGTTCGTGGACCACCCCGACGAGAACGGCTTCGTCCGCGACGACGACCGGGTGGCGTACTTCCAGTCGCACATCGCCGCCGTCGCCGAGGCCCGCCAGCAGGGTGCCGACATCCGGGGCTACTTCGCCTGGTCGCTGCTGGACAACTTCGAGTGGGCGTACGGCTACGACAAGCGCTTCGGCATCGTCCGGGTCGACTACGACACCCAGGCGCGTACGCCGAAGCAGAGCGCGCTCTGGTACCGCGACACGATCCGCCGGGTCCGCGGCGGCCAGGCGTAGGTCCCGGAAGGGCTCCTGCCCGCTCCCACCGCGTCGTGGTTGGGAGCGGGCAGCGCCGCGAGGGGGCCGACCGGTCGCGCCCCGGAAAGCCCCCGTCGGCTCACGCGACGGGATGTCACACCCCGGACGATCGCTCTAGGCTTCCGGGGCGTGAGGGTCGCGGTGCACGGGATCACATTCCCCGACTTCGATCGGAACGCAGCCTTCGACCCCGACGACACAGTGCAACTCGTGGAGATCGTGGCCGGCCCCAGCGAAGGACCCGGACAGGAACTGTTCCAGGCGACGGTGTGCACGCCGACGGCGCTGTCCCGGATGGTGGCGGACCAGGAGGTGGTGGTCGGCAGACACTGGCTGTTCGTCGAGTCCTTCACCCCGAACCTTGTCGAAGGCTTTCTTCGGAAGTTGATCAACAATATCGAGGGTCGGGATTGGGATGAGGTCGCGGCCAAGCTAGGCCGGCTGGCGCAGTACGAGTTCGAGGACTACACCCCGTAAGGGTGCTGCCTGGTATCCGCCCTGCTTCAGTACGGCCGGCTGGGAGCGTCAGCGCTGGCGGCGGCTGTGCGGTCGTCCGGTCCTGCCGGTGAACGACGGGGGCGGACGTGAGCATCGGCGGTACTCACCGCAGGCCGCGGACCGCCCGAGCGATCTCCTGCCGCAATGGCGCCACCTCATCGTCGCGGTCACACAGCAGCAGCACCTTGAACCGCACCTTCTCACCGTTCGGCCGGCCGAGCGGGCTCGCCCAGTGACGTACGGCCCGCGACAGGATCCGGAACAGCGTGTGCCGATCCTCGGCGCTATCCGACAGCAACCGGGGTGCGGGCCGTGGCGCGAATCACCGACGGCCCGGTCCGGCGCCACGTACCCGGGCCTCGTCGCGGCCCTTGACCGCGCCGTTGCCGGCCGAACCCCGCGGTTCGCGGAGCGGGGATCGGCGGCTGGGTCTCGCCCGCTCAGGAGCGGGCTGAGGGAAGCGAGGCGATCGCGCGCGCCGACCTTCCACGATGCCCGGCCGTACCGTGTCTGCCGAACACCGTGCACCGCGCCCGGCGGAACACCGTGCCCGGCGGAACACCGAGGAGAGCTGATGGATCGGCGTATTCCCCTCGCTGGCGACACCCGACGACTCTCCGACCTCCCCGTCCGCCGCTGGGAGAACCCGTGACCGACCCGGGGCGATCCGACCACGTCGCGCGCGCGATCGCGGCGACGGTCCTGGGCCGCGACCCGGGCCCGATGGTCACCGTCGGCAGCCTCTCGCACCGCGTCCACGTCGGTGCCGACGTCGTCGTGAAGATCATCGAGGCCGCCGGGCACTCGCGGCTGGATCGGGAGATCGCACTCGCGCCCCACCTGCCCACCGGACTCACGGCTCCGCTGCTCGCCAGCGGGCGCCATCGGCTGGGGGAGGGCGAGGTCCGCTACGCCTGCTACGCCCGGGCACCGGGGGCCGCTCCCGGCATGGGCCTGCCCGGTGTCGACGCGGCCACGGCCCGGGCGCTGGCCGAGCAGGCGGTCCAGCGGCTCGACGTACTGCACCGCTGGGTCCCAGCCGGGCCCGCCGAAGAGGTGCTGCGGGAAACGCTCGACCACGGCGGGTTCGTCGGCCGGGCCGCCCTCTTCGCCGAGATCGACGCCCTTGCCGCCGCCGACCGGGACGGGTTCGTGCCGCGCCGCCTGCGCGACGGACTCACCGCGATCGCAGAGCGCGCGCCGCTGCACGCCCGGACGGTCGTACCGGTGCACGCGGACTGCCACTGGGACAACTGGCTCGTCCGGGACCGGAGCGTGACCGCGCTGCTGGACTTCGAGTGGGCCCGCTTCGGCGAACCGCTCGACGACTGGTTCTTCCTGATCGCGCTCAGCGGGCCGCACCGGGAGACCGTGCTGGACATCGTCGCCCGTGCGACGACGCTCGCTCCGGAGCTCCTCCGGGCGGAGTGCGAGGTACGCGGCGCGAGCTACCTCGCCGCCGACCTCCGCTTGGCGCTGACCCACGCCGACGCCCCCGCCTGGTTGGCGGCCGAACGCCTCCGGCAGCTCGACGAACTGGTCGTCGGACGAAATTGGTGGCGCGGTGCGCGATGAGCGCGGTTACGGCCGGCGCCGCCCGCCTGCTCCGGCCCACCGGTACGGCCGCGAGTCGCGCGGCCACGGCGACGGGGCCGGCGGCGGGGTGGAGTGTGCCGGACGCGGGTCGGCGCGTCAGCCACGGGCCGGCCGACGGTCCGGCGGCATGCTGGCGAGCAGTTGGTCGAGCGCTCCCATGGCCGTGGTCAGCCGCGCGACCACGTCGGCCATCCGGGCCCGTTCCCGCTCGAAGTGCTCGGTCAGGCCGGGGCAGGCGTCGGGTACGAGCCGTTCACCGTTGCCGCGGACGCAGTGCAGGACCTGCGCGATGACCGCGGTGGGCAGACCGGCGGCGAGCAGCGCGCGGATGTGGGACACCGTGGTCACGTCGGACTCGGCGTACTCGCGGTATCCGTTGCGGAGCCGTACCGGCCGGAGAAGTCCCTGCTCCTCGTAGTAGCGCAGCAGCCGCACGCTCACCCCGGTCCGGCCGGCCAAGGCACCGATGCGCATGTGAGCCCCCGCATACCAGAGTTGACCTTCACACCGATGTGAGACCTTACCGTTCCGTCCGTCGCCGACGAACGGATGGAAGGAGCGGACGGTGCCGGGTGTGGTCGTCATCGGCGTGGGGCCGGGAATCGGACGGTCGGTCGGTCTGCGGTTCGCGCGGGACGGTCTGCCGGTCGCACTCGTGGCGCGTACCAGGGTGGAGGTGCGCCGGGTCGCGCAGGAAATCACCGCGGCCGGCGGGCAGGCGCTCGCGCTGACCGCGGACACCACCGACGAGGGAGCGGTGCGTGCCGCCCTCGACGCGGCGGCGAGGGAATTCGGTCCGCCGGACGTGCTGGTCTACAACGCCGCCATCATTCAGCCCGACCGGATCGGTGACCTCTCGGTGCGCGCCCACCAGGACGCCTGGGCCGTCAACGTGGTCGGCGCGATCACGGCGGCGGCCCACATCCTGCCGGGCATGGCGCGGCGCGGGCACGGCACGTTCGTCGTCACCGGCGGCATGCCCGAGCCGAAGCCCGGGTACGTCTCCCTGTCCCTGGGCAAGGCCGGGGTACGGGCCCTGGTCACCCTGCTCGACCAGGAGTACGGCCCGTTGGGCGTGCACGTCGCCACGGTGACGGTGGCCGGCGCCGTGGCACCGGGCACCCCATTCGACCCCGACGACATCGCCGAGCACTACTGGCGGTTGCACACCCAGCCTCGGCGGCGGTGGCAGCGGGAGGTCGTCCACGACGCGCCGGAGGGCTGACGCCCGGCGGCGGATTGCCGCCCGCGTTGAACCTTTCCGGCGCCGGATCCGAACTACTGGACGGGTCCCGGCCGGTGCTGGCCGGCCGGGACCCGACGCCGGACGGCGGGACGCGTGGTCATCGCGGGCCGCCCGCCGCCGGCCGGTCGGGTGCGGTGAGCGGAGGGGACAACGGGTGGTAGTGATCCGGATGGTGACGCGGGGCGTGGCCGCGCTCGGCCTCGGCCTGGTCGCGGCGGTGGGCGACACCGGTACGGCGTCGGCGGACGTCAGCATCACGCCGACCCAGGCGGTACGCGGCGACGCCGCGGAGCTGACCCTGCGGGTGACCGGCGACCGGGACGGCGCGTACACCAGGCAGATCGAACTGCGGTTCCCGGCCGAGACCCCGATCGCCGAGGTCTATCCGATGTCGGTGCCGGACTGGGCGCCGAAGATCACCAATCGCGCCGTCGACCAGCCGCTCAACGGCGTGCACCACGGCACGACCACGCAGGTGGTCTCAGCGATCACCTGGCTGCGGGTCACCCCGGCCGGGCCGTCCGACACCGCCGAACTGCGGGTGTCGCTGGGCCCGCTGCCCGACACGGACCGGTTGCCGCTCGGCGTCGTGCAGACGTACTCGGACGGCACCGTGGTCGACTGGACGGCGGTACCCGGCACGGGGGCGGCGGGTCGGGCCGCACCGGTGTTGACGCTGGTGGCGCCGGACGCCGCGCAGGCGCCCGCCGCCGACGACGCGCCGGAGGCCGCACCGGCCGAGGGGTCCCGGCTCGACGGCGGGTTGCTCGGCGGGATCGCCTTCGGGGTGGTGCTCGGCGCCGTTCTCGTGCTGCTGCTGCGCCGCCGCCGCGAGGAGCCGGCCCCGCCAGCCGGCGCCCCCGCCGCGCCCGAGCCGCCCGCCGAGACCGACGACACCGCCCCCGGCGAGGCCGCCGACGCTCCCGCCCCCGGCGAGCCCGCCGCCGAACGCGTGCCCGCGACCGCGTCGCGCCGCGCCTGGCGCCTGCGCGAGTAACGCCCCGGGCGGGGCGGCGGGCGCGGGGCGTCAGGCGAGGCCGGCGGCCCGGTCCCGGAGCGCGGCCAGCGTCGCCTCGCTCGGCGGAGCGGGCCGAGTGCCGAGGTAGACCGCACAGGCGAGCCGGTGCTCGCCGGGGGCGTGCCGGCCGCGTAGCGTCGGCAGCACCGTACGCGGGTGCAGCACGTTCGTACCGGCCAGGGGAGCGACCAGCTCGCCCTCGCGGGCGCCGTCGAGATCGACGACGAGGCTGCTCCACCCCTGCGCGGCGGCGGCGCAGACGCCGGCGGCACCGCTGTCGCCCAGCGCCGCCGGGTCCTGGCCCCGCTCGGTCCAGGGCAGGCAGAACCCGCCCTCGGCGGTCTCCAGGGTCCGGCCGGTCACCAGCCGGTGCACCCGCAGGTGCCACCCGTCGTCGTGCGGCGCCAGCCACGTCTCGACGGTCACATCCGGCCAGGGCGACCAGCGGGCGAAGACGACATGGTCGCGTACCTCGGCGAGGTCGACCTCCTCGCGGGGGCGCCACCGCCGCCCGTCGTCGTCGCTGAGCGCCAGCATGCTGTCGAAGGCCCCGGCGCCGAGGCTGCGGTCACCGGACGCGATGCTGAAACCGGCCCGGGTGGAGTAGGCGAACTTCGCGTACTTCGCCGCGCCGCCGCGCGCCCAGTCCCGCCACCCCTGCCCGTTGAGCAGCAGCACGTCCCCGTCGTGCCGGACGAGCACGGCCCGCGCCGCCGGCTGCGGGCTGACCGTCCGCAGCGGCCGGTCGCCGGCCGGCCGCTCGGCGCCCGGCACCGGCCGCTCGGCACCCGCCGCCGGCTCCGGTGACGCCGGCTCGGGTGACGCCGGCTCGGGCGTCGCCGTCCAGAAGGGATGGTCCGCGGGCAGTGCCAGCGGCAGGAAGAACTTCGTCGACCAGTATGGCGACCCGGCGCCCAGGTACTGCTCCACCACGGCGCTGTTGGGGTACCGGTAGCCGACGGTGAGCAGTCCGTCCTCGCCGGCGACCGGCTGGCGCCACCACCACGCCAGGTGCCGGCCGGCGATGCCCCGCGTCCGCTCGTACGGCGGCACGGCCAGCCCGGCGTAGGCCAGCCCGCCCCAAAAGGCGCCCTGGGCGAAGCGGTAGCCGAGGCTGCGTCCGTACGGCACGGCGGAGCCGTCCGCGGCGAACCAGTGCTGGAACTGCTCGGCGAACTCCACGGCGCGACCGGTGAGCCGCCGCGCGCGCTCCGGCTCCAGCGCCCCCGCGCCGGCCAGCACCAGCGCGTACCAGTGCAGCGCGAACGGGTTGTAGTAGTCCCGCCCGCCCTCGTCGCCGTCGGCGTACCAGCCGTCGGTGAGGGCGAACCGCTCGATCCGGTCGAGGTGCGCCCGCCGGGTCGCCCGGTCGGTGGCGATGCCCAGCCGTTCCAGCCCGAACCCCGCCAGCACCGGGAAGAAGTGCCAGTTGTTGTCGTGCGGGGTGGACTCGGTGGCGGCGCGCAGCCAGTTGGCCACGGCGTCGCGCTGCGGGCCGGTCAGCGGGTCCCACAGCTCGTGCGGCGCGAGCCCCACCGCGTAGCCGATCGCGGCCGACTCGACCAGCCGCTGCCCGACCGGTGGCCCGGCGTACCAGGGGTGGGTCGGGTCCAGGGCCGCCGGGAGCGCCTGCCGTACCTCGTCCCACTGCTGGTCCGCGCGGCCGCCGGCGGCCGCGTCCGCGGCCAGGCCCCACAGCGGCCGGGCCACCAGCTCCAACCAGGTGGCGCCGGGGTCGTTGGAGGAGGGGTCGGCGGGTTGCCGGTCCGGCCCGAGCGCGGCGAGCCGGGTCGCCGGGGCGGTGACCGCGAGCAGCGCCCGGCGCCAGCCCGCCCGGGTGTCGGTGAGGTCGTCGGGGAAGGATCCGTGGAGTTGGGTGAGCGTGGACACCCCAGGCAGCGTACCGGGTATGGTAAAGCTTTTCACGCGACGTTTCTGCGACACTGGGCGCGCGACGTGGGCGCGACGACGACGAGGTGCGGATTGAACAAACGGCCGAGCATCAAGGACGTGGCGGCGCGGGCCGGCGTCTCGATGGCCACCGTCTCCCGGGTGCTCTCCGGCGACTACCCGGTGGCGGAGGAGACCCGGGCGCGGGTCCAGCGGGCCGTACGCGACCTCGACTACGTGGTGAACGCCCACGCCCGCGCGCTGCACGGCGCGACCTCGAAGATCGTCGCACTGCTCGTGGCCGAGGTGACGACGTCGTTCTTCGCCCGCATCGCCGCCGGCGTCGAGGAGCAGGCGACCGAGGCCCACCGGCTCTGCCTGGTCTGCACCACCCACACCGACCCGGACCGCGAACTCGAGGTGGTCCGCCTGATGCGCGAGCAGCGGGCGGACGCGGTCATCCTCGCCGGTGGTGTGATCGAGAACGACGACTACCGGGCCCGGATGCGGCGCTACGCGCAGGGGCTGGAGGACGCCGGCAGCCGGCTGGTCCTCTGCGCCCGGCCGTCGCTCGGGCCGGACTTTCCCGCGATCACGGTGGAGTACGAGAACGTCGGCGGGGCGCACGCCGCCACCACCCACCTGCTCACGGCCGGCCACCGCCGGATCCTCATGCTGGCCGGTCCGGTCGGGCTGACCACCTCGGACCAGCGCGTCGAGGGGTACCGGTCGGCCTTCGCGGCGTACGGGCTGCCGGTCGACCCGGCGCTGATCAGCCACGGACCATGGGGGCGGCACGAGGGCCACGCCCGGATGCGCGCGCTGCTGGCGGGAGGGCTCGACTTCACGGCGGTCTTCGCCGGCAACGACGGCGCGGCGGCGGGTGCGCTGGCCGCGCTGCGGGAGGCCGGCCGGAGCGTACCGGAGGACGTCTCGATAGTCGGCTACGACGACGTGCCGAACGCCCCGGACTTCAACCCGCCGCTGACCACGGTACGGGTGCCGCAGGAGGAGTTGGGACGCACCGCCGTGCAGTTGGCCCTGCGGCGCGGGGCCGGGTCGTCCGGGCGCGAGCACGTGATGCTCGGTACCCACCTGGTGATCCGCGACTCGGTCCGCCCGCCCGCGCGCTGAACCGCGCCACCGGCTCGTCCCGCCGCCTCGGGGCGCGGTACGACCGGCCGGGCCGACACGGATCAGGCGGATCGCCCCGCCGGGGCGATCCGCCTGATCAGCGGGTCAGCCCGCGTACTCCTTGGCGTACTCCTCGGCCATCTTGTCGCCGCCGTCGGCACGCCACTTCTTGACCACGGCCTCCCAGCTCTCCAGCGGCTCGCGGCCGGTGATGATGGCGTTGATGCCGTCGTTGAGGGCCTTGTCGAGGGTGGTCCGGCTGCGGTTGGCGGTGTCCGAGACCAGGCCGGTGGAGGGGTTGCGCACGGCCGTCGGTACGACCTTGGTCTCCCAGGCGTGCAGCCGCTTCACCGACTCGGCGTCCACGCCGGCGAAGTAGAGCACCCGGGGCGCCTCGGCCAGGTAGCCGATCGGCAGGTTGACGACGTTCTCGCCACCGGTCCAGAGCGCGGTCGGCTTCGGCGTACCGTCGGCGTCGCGGGTGAAGTGGGTACCCTCCACGCCGAAGTGGGTGAGCTCGTACTCCTTGGTGCCGAACGGCGCGGCGAGGAAGTCCAGCACCCGCAGCAGCATCTGGATCCGCTCGGTCGGCGCCTTCTTCAGCACCGTGTAGCCGAACGCGCCGGTACCGGCGAAGACGGTCCCGCCCGCCCCGCCCGCCTTGTACGGCAGCGCGAGGTCGACCGCGTACGCGCCCTTGACGCTGGTCACCGCCGGGGCGAACGCGGCCAGCCCGTCGGTCATGCTCTTGAGCGTGCCGTTGTAGAAGTACGTCTTCATGTCGACCACGCTGATCGACATCGTGTCCGGGTAGTAGCCGCCGGCGGCGAAGAGGTCCCGGGTGAAGGCCAGCGCCTCCTTGAACTCGGGCAGCGTCTCCGAGCGGACGAACTTGCCGCCCTCGACCCGCCAGTCGTTCGGCAGGCCGAACGAGCCGGCGTGGTACTGGCGCAGGCCGAACTGGTTCGCCTTGTTGGCACCCATGCCGTACTGCTTGTTCTTGCTCATCGCCTTGATGGCGGTGGCGAAGTCGTCCTTGGACCAGGCCGCGTCGTTGGCGCCGGCGGCCGTGAAGGCGTCCCGGTTGATGAACATCGACCAGCCGGGGAGCGGGCGCTCCAGCGGGATGCCGAAGATCCGGCCCTTGATCCGGCCCATCCCCTCCCAGGTGTACGGCGGCAGGTTCGCCAGGTTCGGGTACTCCTTGATCTTGTCGCCGCTGAGCAGGTCGGAGAGGTCGGCGCACTTGGTGGAGACGAACTCCTGCTCCCGGGGGAGCCGGTGGCCGCCGCCGATGCTGATGATGTCCGGCAGGTCGTCGCCGGCGGTCAGCGTCGCCATCTTCGCGTCGAAGTCCGCGTCCGGCACGAGGATCAGCTCCAGGTCGATGCCGAGCGCCTCGTTGATCGCCTTCCAGAGCCTGTTCTGCTCGGCCGGCTTCGGCGGCGTGCCGTACGTGATCGCGACGGCCTTGACCTTCGAGCCGTCGCCCGGCTTCGCCTTGACCGCGTTGACCAGGTTGCTCGGGTATTTCGTGTAGCCCGGCTGCACGCCCTCGGCCGTGCCGGGCAGGTCCGGCGCCGGCCCGGCGAAGGGCTGGTACGTCGGCCAGGGCACCTTGTCCGTGCCGGCGTTGCCGACCGAACCACCGCTGCCCTCGCCGCAGGCGGTGAGCAGGGACGGGGCCGCGACGGCGGTGGCGCCCAGGCCGATCGCCTTGAGCAGCGACCGGCGGGAGAGTTCGGGTAGGTGGCTCATCGGAGGGGGATCCTTTCGGGCGGGGTGGTGCGGTGTGGGCGGCCCGGGTGCGGGGACAGCGCGTGGCCGGCGCCGATCAGCTCTTGATCGCGCCGCTGAGCACGCCCTTGACGAAGTAGCGCTGGAGGAAGGGGTAGACCAGCACGATCGGGATGGTGGCGAGCACCACCACCGCCATCTGCACGGTCTGCGGGGCCGACATCAGTCCCGCCTCGCCGCTGGACGGGTCGGCGAGCTGCCCGCCGGCCAGCACGTACGTGCGCAGCACGAGCTGGAGCGGCCACTTCGTCGGGGTGTCGATGTAGATCATGGCGTTGAACCACGAGTTCCAGTACGAGACCGCGTAGAAGAGCCCGATGACCGCGAGCACCGCGCGGGAGAGCGGGATCGTGATCCGCCACAGCATCGACCACTCGGACGCGCCGTCGAGCCGGGCCGCCTCGTACAGCTCCGATGGCAGCGACTGGAAGAACCCGCGCATCACCACCAGGTTGAACGTGTTGACCAGCACCGGGGCGATCAGCGCGCCGTACGAGTCGAGCAGGCCGAGCTGCTTGACCACCAGGTACGCGGGGATCATGCCGGGCGGGAAGAGGAACGTGAAGAGCACCAGCAGCATGACCGGCTTGCCGCCGAAGACGCCCGGCCGGCTCAGCGCGTACGCCAGCAGCACCGTGGCGCCGAGGCTGCACGCGGTACCGACCAGGGTCACCCCGACGCTGACCAGCGTGGCCCGGCCGACCACCCCGCCGGAGAGGATCTCGGCGTAGGCGGCGAACGAGGGGTGCTCGGGCCAGAGCACCCAGCCGCCGTTGGCGACCACGTCCGCCGGATCGGCGAGGCTGGTCGAGACGACCACCAGGAACGGTACGAAGACGAGCACGAGCACGACGACGACCGCCACCGCCTTGGCGCCGCTGGTCAGCGGGTGTGGCCGCTCCTGCCAGGCCGGGCGGACCGGCGGGCGGCGGCGAGCACGCGAGCGCGACAGCCCGGTCATCGGTACACCCCTGACTCGCCGAGGCGGTGAGAGATCTTGTTGGCCGCGTAGACCAGGACCACGCCGACCAGCCCCTTGAAGAGGCCGGCCGCGGCGGCGAAACCGAAGTCGCCGCCCTGGATGCCGCGGAAGTAGACGAAGGTGTCGATGATCTCGGCGGCCCGGGCGCCGACCGCGTCGCGTTGCAGCAGGATCTGTTCGAACCCGACCGAGAGGATCTCGCCGAGGCGCAGCACCAGCAGCAGCACGATGACCGGGCGCAGGGCCGGCAGGGTGACGTGCCAGAAGCGGCGCCACGGGCCGGCGCCGTCGATCGCCGCGGCCTCGTACATCTGCTCGTCCACCTGGGCGAGCGCGGCCAGGAAGATGATGGTGCCCCAGCCGGTGTCCTTCCAGATCACCTGCGCGACCAGCATCGGCTTGAAGGCGTCCGGGTTGCCGAGGATGTGCACCGTGTGCAGCCCGTTGTCGGCGAGGAAGCCGTTGAGCACGCCGCTGGCACCGAGCATCTGCTGGAACAGCGCCACCACGATCACCCACGAGATGAAGTGCGGCAGGTAGACGGCGCTCTGCACGAAGCGCTTGATCCGGGTACGGGTCAGGCTGTGCAGCAGCAGCGCCAGCGCGAGCGGGGCGGGAAAGTAGAAGACCAGCTGCAGCAGCGAGATCTCCACCGTGTTCAGCGCCGCGTGCCAGAAGTCCCCGTCGCCGAAGAGGCGCTGGAAGTTCTCCAGGCCGATCCAGCGACTGCCGGTCAGGCCGAGGAAGGGCACGTAGTCCAGGAAGGCGAGCACGCTGCCGAAGAGCGCGCCGTAGTGGAAGATCGCGAAATAGAGCAGGCCGGGCACCATGAAGGCGAGCAGGATGCGGTCGCGCCGCCATCGCCGGGACCGCGACTCCCGGCGTGCTGCCCGGATCGCGCCGGGCGCGGCCGGAGACCCGGGCGGCGCCGGCGGGCGGGCCTCGGCCGTCCCCGGTCGGGTCTGCACGGACACGGTCACCTCCTCGTCGGGGCGGAGCCGGTCCGCGGGCGCGGGCCGGCGCGTGGGTGGTTCGTCCCCAGGTGAAGTGGTTCAGGTCACTGGGTGGTGACCGAACCTAAAAGCTTTTCTACGTGGTCGTCAAGACCCGTACCCAATCTCGACACGTTCGCACGCTCGTCGCCCTTGTTGACCGGGCCTGTCTGGGCGACTAACGTCCGGATCTCGCGTAGGGAACGTTTTCTAGATCGGAGTTCGCTCGTGCCGCAGGCCGCCCGTCCCGCCGGAATGATCGCGATGTCCCGGTCGGTGGCACCGGCCGTACTCCCGCCCGACCTGCTGTTCCGGCTCGGCGAGACGGTTCGGCTGGTCCAGGACGAGGCGGTGGAGAGCTTCGACGACGACGTCTCGCCCGTCCGCCTCGCCGAGGTCGAGATCCTGGTGACCGGCTGGTCCTGCCCGCCGCTCACCGAGCGGGTCCTCGACGCCGCGCCCCGGCTGCGGGCGGTCGTGCACGCCGCCGGCTCGGTCAAGGCACACGTGGGCCCGGAGGTCTTCGCCCGGGGCATCGTGGTCTCCTCGGCCGCCGACGCCAACGCCGAACCGGTCGTCGACTTCACCGTGGCCCTGGTGACCCTCGCCGGGAAGCGGGCGTTCGGGATGGCCCGGGGCTACGCGGCCGGACGGTACGCGGAGTTCGGGCAGCGCACCGGCAACGACGGCCGGGTGATCGGCGTGGTGGGCGCGTCCCGGATCGGCCGCCGGGTCATCGCCCGGTTCGTCGCCGCCGGCCACCGGGTACTCGTCGCCGATCCGCACCTCGACCCGGTCGACGCGGCCGGGCTCGGTGCCGAGCTGACCGAGCTGGACGAGCTGTGCCGGCGCTGCGACGTGGTCACCCTGCACGCGCCGCAGCTGCCCGAGACCCGGCACCTGATCGACGAGCGGCGGCTGGCGCTGCTGCCCGACGGCGCCATCCTGGTCAACACCGCCCGCGGCTCGCTGGTCGACTCCGAGGCGCTCGCCCGCGCCTGCGCCACCGGCCGGATCGACGCCTGCCTGGACGTCACCGACCCCGAGCCGCTGCCGGCCGGGCATCCGCTCTTCGCGCTCCCCAACGTCTGGATCACGCCGCACCTCGCCGGCGTACAGGGCAGCGAGGTACGCCGGCTCGGGGCGTACGCGGTCGCCGAGGTGGAGCGCTTCGTCGCCGGTGAGCCCCTGCTCGGCGCGGTGCGCGCCGAGCAGCTCGCGCTGCTGGCCTAGTTCGAGGCCCGTGTCGGCGCCACCGGCGCGACGTCGACGCCGGCCCCGGTCGGCGCCGCGGCGGGATGTCGACACAGGCCCGGGACGGCTTCGGCTGTCGCCGGCCGGGCACGGGGCCGGTCGGCGACAGCCGGGGCTCCACCAGGCGCGTGTCCCCCCTCCGTCGGGCACGTGTTGCCCCTCCGCCGGGCGCGTCCCGCCCCTCCGTCGTCCGGGCCCACCTCGGCGGAGATCCGCCACCCGATCCCGCCGACGGTCGGCGTCGAACCACGCTCTACCGTCCATGCGTGCGGTTGCGTGGGGACAGTCGACAAAGGAGGGACGGCGCCATGGCCCTCGACCGGTCGACGTACGTGGGCCCGGCCGTGGCGCTCGCGATCCCGCCGTGCTACCTCGGACTGGTCGCGCTGGGTGTGGACCGGGTCGACGCCGCCGTCTGCACGCCGCTGCTCGGCACGCTCGTCGCGGTGGCGCTGTGGCGGTACGCCCGCCGCCCGCTGGACTGGCGGGCGCCGGGCCGGCTCAGCGCCGGTCGGCTGGTGCTGCGCGCCGCCGCGCTGATGCTGCTGATCCTGCTCACCGAGGAGGTCCTCGCCGCCGTCGTGGCGCGGCTGGCCCCGGTGGCGCCGCTGGACGACCCGCAGAGCCGCGCCGTCGCGCTTCGCGAGGACCTCGGCATCATGCTGGGCGTACCGATCGGCATGCTGGTCATCTTCGGCCTCGGCGTCTGGTCGGTGCGGCTGCTGCCGGTCATGTACCCGTTCCGCTGGCTCACCGTGGTCACCGTGGCGAGCCGCTCCCTGCGGCTGCTGCTGTACCCGTCCGCCGCGGCCTACTCGCAGACCCGCGAGCTGCACCTCTACGGGCTCTGGCACACGCTCGCGGACACCGCCACGCTCGGTGGGCTGATCTTCTGTCTTCTGGCGTTGGGCAACTACCGCGGTCGCGCCGCGCGCCCCGCGACCGGTCCCGCCGCCTCCCGGCCCGGGGCGGGTTCCGCCGACGGAGATGCCGGGCCGGATCCCGCCGGCCCCCGACCCGGTGGCGCCGACGCGCGCGCGGACGCCGCCCGGTCCGGTCCGGCGGGGGAGTAGGCACCCCGCCGCGCCGCCGCCGTCGACGGTCACCACAATCGTCGGATGCCCCGCCGGTCGCTGCGAAGACTTCTCGCCATGGCGGTCCTGGCCGTGGCGGCGGCGCTGAGCGCGCTGATCTGGGTGCGGTACGACTTCGAGAAGGTGAGCTGGGCCTGGGGCGTCGTCGGCGGTGCCTTCGGTGCCTTCGTCGTCGTCTACCAGGTGGTCAGGGACCGGGACGCGGGCCGGGGCGCGCCGGCGGCCCGGATGCGGGCCGTGGCCGAGGAACTGGCCGACCTCGTCCGGCGCAACCCGGTCGACGAGGCGCTGCTCAGGAGCCTTGAGGAGCCGTACCCGCTGCCGGTGACCTGGGTCAACGCCGCCGAGGAGTACCAGCCGTCCTGGCGTACGATCTGCCGCTCCAGCGACGGGGTGCCGCTGGACCTGGCCGGGCGGGACGACGAGGTGGCCGACCGCTACCTGCGGATCCCGTCCGGACGGATGCTGGTCCTCGGCCCGGCCGGCTCGGGAAAGTCCGTCCTGGCACTGCGCCTGGCCCAGCGGCTGGTCACCGGGCGGGCACCCGAGGACCCGATCCCGGTGCTGCTCAACGTCGCCGCCTGGGATCCCGACACCGTCCCGTTCGACCACTGGGTGGTCTCCCAGCTCGCCAACCGGTACCCGCAGTTGTCGACGGCGCACCCACGCTGGGCGCAGGCGCTGCGGGACCTGCTCGACGCGAACCTGGTGCTGCCCGTGCTGGACGGGCTCGACGAGGCCGGCGAGGAGCGGGCCGCGCACTGCCTCGACCGGCTCAACCGGCTGCCGGGGCAGCGGCTGGTCCTCACCTGCCGTACCGGCTTCTACCAGCGGTACCTGCGGCGCGGCGAGAAGCTGCGCGGGGCGGCGGTCGTGACGATCGAGCCGCTGCGACCGCGGCGGGTCGCCGACTACCTCGCCGACGCCGCCCCGGCCCGGCAGCTGCACCGGTGGCGGCCGGTGACCCGGGCGGTCGCCGGCGACGAGCAGCCCGAGCTGACCGCCGCGCTCTCCACGCCGCTGATGGTGGCGATGGCGCGGACGGCCTTCGACGCGGGGGAGATCGGGTCGCTGGCCGGCGACCGGGACGACGACCCCGCCGTCCTGATCGAACTCGCCCGTCGGGGCGGTCGCCAGGAGGTCGAGGACCGGCTCCTGGACGGCGCGGTGGAGTCGGCCGTCCGGCTCTCCCAGGGAAGCTGGCGGTCGACCCGCTGGCCGCCGGCGGCCGCCCGCGGGTACCTCGCCTTCCTCGCCGGTCAGCTCGAAACGTACGGGCTGCGCGAGTTCGTCTGGTGGCGGCTGCCGATGGTGGTACCCGGTGCCCTCTGGGTCCTCTTCGACGGCCTGCGCGCGTCGCTGGCCGCCTGGGTCGCGCTCGCGCTGACCGGCGACGCGCTGCGCTCGGTGGCCGCCACCACCGGCACCCCCACCGCCCGGGAGCTGCTGGTGGCGGTCGGCACGCACGCCGGGGCGCTGACCGTCGGCGTCGGGCTGGCCGGCGCGGCCTGGTCGGTACGGCGCGGCCGGGCCAGCCGGCAGGGGGTACCGCCGGTCCGGATGGTGTTCCGGGGCGGCCCCGGCGCGTTCGCCCCCGCGCTGCTCCCGGGGCTGTTCGCGGGCCTCCTGTGGGGCGCGGTGCTCTACGCCGGCGGATACCTGTACGAGCCGGTGTGGCCGGTGGTGGAGTTCCTGGAGCCCTACGCGGTCCCGGTCGGGTCCTGGTCGCCCCAGGCCCGGGTGGCCGTGACCCTGGGGCTGGTGTGCCTGGTCTACACGCTGGTGCGCGAGGTGCTGCGGGTCGACTTCGCCGCGCCCGCGGACCAGCTCGCGGTGACCGACCCGCTGCGGGTGCTCGCCGCCGACCGGGCCGCGACCGTGCTGTCCGCACTGCCCGCGGCGGCGCGCTGGCTGCTCCGGGCCGCGATCGTGGCCGGTGTCCTGCGCGTCTCGGAAGCCCTCGGCCCGGTCCGCCTGCCGCCCTCGCAGGTCGTCGCCGCGGGGCTCGGACTCGGCCTCGGCGCCTGGCTCCTGGGCAGCGCCGGCAGCGCCTGGGTCCGGTTCGGCCTGGCCCGGTTCGCGTTGGCGCTGACCGGCATGCTCCCGCACCGCCTGCTGGAGTTCCTGGCCTCGGTGGAGGCGGTCGGCCTGCTGCGCAACCTCGGCGGCTCGTACCGGTTCCGGCACGAGCGCCTGCGGGACCGGCTCGCGCTGCCCGGAGGGTGGCCCCGGGCGGCCCGGTGGGAGGAGGAGTTCGCGACCGGGCTGGCCCGCGCCGGGTACTGGGACGAGGCGTCGAGCTTCTTCGGCCGGCTGCTCGCCGACCGGGCCGGCGTCGCGGGTTCCGACGAACTGCTCGCGGCGGGGTTGCGCAAGGGCGTCTTCGCCGGCGCCGCCGCCGGCCGGTGGTGGCGTACCGAGCAGCGGCTGCTGGCGGTCCTGGCCTCGTACCCGGCACCCGAGCGGCCGCGCGATCCGGCGGTGGCGGCCCGGCGCGCGGAGATCTCCGAACTGGTACGCCAGGACGCGCCGCCCGAGCGGCTGCTGGCCGCCTGCGACGCCCTGATCGCCGCGGAGACCCGGGCCGGTGGGGCGGAGCCCTCGTCGCTGGAGTTCCGCGCCGTGCTCCGCTACGTCGGGGGAGACCTGGCCGGTGCGCGGGCGCAGTTCGAGGAGCTGCTCGGCCGAACCAACCGCACGGACGGCGCGGACCGCACGGACCGCGACGACCACGTGGACCGCCCGGCGCACGAGGACCGTGCGGACCGCGTGGACCCGGCGGCGCACGCGGACCGCGATGACGGCGCGGAGCGGGAGCACTCGGTACCGGTGGCTGCGGCGCTGCTGACCCGCGCGGCGCTGCTGGCCGGCCGGCCAGCACGGGCCCTGGCGATCGGCCGCCACGAGCTGACCCGCACCGGCGTCTCGCCCCGTACCGCCGACCTGGCCCGCCTCGCCGAGACCTGGTGGTGGTCGGTGCGGGTGTTGGCCGGGGTGGCCGACGAGGTGGCGGTCGAGCGGCGCCGGCTGCTCGACGCGGTACGGGCGGCCCGCGCGAGCGGGCGGCGGCGGGCGTGGCCGACCGCTCGGGAGGGGGCCGAGCTGGGGTTGCTCCTCTGCGCCCGGTGGATCGGCGACCCGTGGCTGGGCCGGCCGGTGCTGCGGCTGGCGCACCGGCTGATCGGCGTCGTCGACAACGCGCGGACCTTCCCGCTGACCGTCGACCGTACCGCGCCGCTCTGGTCGGACGGCCGGCTGCCGCCCCCGCCGGAGCGACCGGCCGGCGCCGACGCGGCGGCCGGGGCGTCCCCCGTGTCCGCGTAGTGCGCCCACGCCGCCGGCGGCCACCGGCCCCGATTTCGGCGAGGGCGCGGCCTACCTCACGGGTGCGGCGAAGGGCTCGCCCGGCTTTCCCGCGTACGTGATGGCCCGCCGGCTGCTGGCCCGGGCCGGGACGGCCCGGGTACGCCGGCTCATGTCGCGCCGCTACCCCGTCGCCCGGCTGGTGTTCTGGTTCGATCTGCTCCTCGGACGACGCGACCGCCGGATCGGCATCGCCATCACCCTCTGACCCTCGGCCGCGACTACCGGGTCGCTACGCGCTCGCCGGGGGCTGGCCCGGGCGGCGCGGGGAGACGTCGTGCCGCAGGCTCGGGTACGGGTCGTCGCGGGTGGCGGCCAGCCGCGCCGAGACCTGGTCGGCGGCGGTACGCAGCGCCGGCACCAGCCGGTCCAGGTTGGGCCGCAGACCGTGCACGATGATGCCGAGCGAGGCCAGCGCGCCCCGCTCCGCGTCCAGTACCGGTACCGCCACCGAGCAGGAGCCGAGCGACATCTCCTCGCGGGTGTGCGCCCAGCCGCGGCGCCGGATCTCGTCCAACTCCCGACTCAGCCGCCCCGGCTCGGTGATGGTGTACGGCGTGTAGCGGCTCAGCGGCGCCTCCACGTACCGGGTGATGACGGCGGGACCGGCGAAGGCGAGCAGGGCCTTGCCGACCCCGGTGGCGTGCAGCGGCAGCCGCCCGCCGACCCGGGAGATGATCGGTACCGCCCGGTGCCCGGTGAACTTCTCCACGTAGAGCACCTCGCTGCCGTCCCGCACCCCGAGGTGGACGTTCTCGCGGGTCGCCTCGTACAGGTCGTGCAGGAACGGTGTGGCCACCTCGCGCAGCCGGGTGTGCAGCGGCGAGAGCGTGCCGACCTCCCAGAGGCGTACGCCCACCCGGTAGCTGCCGTCGGGGCCGCGTTGCAGCGCCCGCCACTCGACCAGCTCACCGGTGAGCCGGTGCGCGGTCGCCAGCGGCAGCCCGGTGCGCCGGGAGATCTCGCTGAGCGTCAGGGTCGGGTGCTCGCTGTCGAAGGCCCCGAGGATGGCGAGCAGCCGCGACGACACGGACGATCCGGGATCACGCGTACCGCCGGCCACGGTTGTCTCCTTCGCTTGGACGAGAGTGTCTAGCGGGTCCCCGTTATACAAGATCACATAGTGGCCGGCCCTCCGCTACCACGTACCCGGCGCGACGCCGCCCCGCGAGGTCAGCCACCGGCTCTCCGTGAACGCCTCCACATCGGCCGTCGTACCACGGCCCGGTGTCGGGGCACCGGCGCTCTCGAACGGCGCCGGCGCCTCGTCGTCGACCGTGCGGTCGTCGACGCGTGCGACCCCGTCCGGGATCCGGTCGGTCGGGACCGGCGTATCAGGCACGTCCCGGCCGAGGGCGCCGAGCGAGTGCCCGTACCCGGTGCCGCGGACCGGATCGACCGTCTCGTCCAGACTACCGAAACCGCCGCGGGCGCCGCTCGACCCGCGCGGGGCGCCGGCCCGGGGCTGTTCGCGTTCGGCGTAGCCGTTCTGCCACTGGCGAACCGGGCCGGGGTACGCGCCGCCGACGTGCTTCAGTGTTCGGCATGGAGATTCTGGTCTTGGGCGGTACGGCGTGGTTGGGCCGCGAGGTGGCGCGGCAGGCGGTCGAGCGGGGGTACGCGGTGACCTGCCTCGCCCGGGGTGAGAGCGGCGGGGTGGCCGACGGCGCGCGGCTCGTCAGGGCCGACCGCACCGATCCGGCGGCCTACGACGGCCTGCGCGACCGGGACTGGGACGCGGTCGTCGAGCTCTCCTGGCAGCCGGGTTTCGTCAAAGGGGCGCTGCGTGCGCTCGGGGAGCGGGCCCGGCACTGGAGCTACGTCTCATCGGGCAATGTCTACGCCTCGCACGCGACCTTCGGGGCGGACGAGTCGGCGCCGACCCTGCCGCCGACCGAGTGCGACGTGGTCGACGGGGAGCAGTACGGCGAGGCGAAGTCGGCCTGCGAGCGGGCGTCGCTGGCGGCGGTGGGTGACCGCCTGCTGATCGCCCGCTCCGGGTTGATCGGAGGACCCGGCGACCCCAGCGACCGGGCCGGCTACTGGGTGGCCCGCGCCGCGCGGGACCCGCACGCGCCCATGCTGCTGCCCGAGCCGCTCGACGTCGCCACCCAGGTCGTGGACGTGCGGGACCTCGCCGCCTGGCTGCTCGACTCGGCCGTCGCCGGGACCACCGGCGCCTACGACACGGTCGGCCCGGTCATGCCGCTCGGGGAGTGGATCGCGCTCTCCCGCGCGATCGGTGGGCATACCGGACCGGTCGTCACGGCCCCGCCCGAGTGGCTGGTCGCGCAGGGCGTGGCCGCGTTCATGGGTCCGGAGTCGCTGGCGATGTGGATCGTCGAGGAGGGCTGGCAGGCGTTCTGCGCCCGCAGCGGCGCGGCGGCGGTGGCGGCCGGGCTGCGGCACCGTCCCCGGGAGGAGCTGATCGCCGACATTCTCGCCTGGGAGCGGGAGCAGGGCCTCGACCGCGACCGCCGCGCCGGGCTGAGCGCGGCCCGGGAGCGCGAGCTGCTCGCCCTGCTCGGCTGAGCGCCTACGCTGCTCCACGCTGTCCTCAGAGTTCGGTGACCACCACGTCGAGCCGGCGCGGCCGGCCCGGGGCGGGTTCCTCCGCCTCGACCGTGTACTTGAGGTCCCGAAGCGCCGCCACGAGCTGCTCCGGGTCGCGCGGGCGTGCCCCGGCGGCGAGCAGGTCACGCAGCAGCCGCCCCTTGGTCGCCTTGTTGAAGTGGCTCACCACCGAGCGGGTGGGCACCCCGTCGACCTCGCGCTCGTGCAGCACCCGTACCGCCGCGGTGCGCTCGGCGAGCGGGCCGCTGGGCTGCCACATCGCCCCGTACGCGCCGGAGCGCAGGTCCAGCACGAGTCCCCGACCGGCCGCCTCGGCCAGCGGCCCGGTCATCGCCCGGCGCCAGTACGCGGCCAGCCCGCCCAGCCCCGGCAGGCGCGCCCCGACCGGGCAGCGGTACGGGGGGATGCGGTCGGTGAGCCGGACCGCGCCCCAGAGCCCGGAGAAGACGAGGACGGCCCGCTGCGCGGCGCGGCGGGCCGCCGGGGCGAGCGTGGGCAGGTCGAGCGCGTCGTAGAGGACCCCGGTGTAGAGCCGGCCGGCGGGCAGCGCCGGCGCCCGGGTCAGCCGGGCGTTGCGCGCGACCTCCTCGCCCTGGCCCGGGCTGAGCCCGAGCAGCTCGCGGGCCCGTTCCCCGTCCGGCTCGGCGCAGAGGCCGACCAGCGACTCCAGTACCCGCTCCCGGGCCGGGGTCAGCTCCGGCAGCGACAGCCGGGCCAGGTCCAGCGCGGCGCCGGAACCGGCGGCGGCCTTGCCCTCGGAGGGCGGGAGCAGGACGAGCATGGGACGGACTCCTCGGGGCGCGCCCGGCGGCACGCGCGGAACTGGGGGCGGGACACCCGACCATATCCGGCCGAGTGGGCCCGGACGCGGCCGGCCGGCACGGCCACCTCGCGCCGGCCGGCACGGGCCTCTGGCAGGATGCGGGCATGACCGGACCGGATCCCGGCGGCGTGATGCCGCAGACCCAGGCCCCCTGGCCGGCGCGGGACGGGCTGCGGATCACCGGCGTGCGCCCGGTGGTCACCGCGCCCGAGGGGGTGCCGCTGGTCGTGGTACGGGTGGAGACCAACGAGCCGGGACTGTACGGCCTCGGCTGCGCCACCTTCACCCAGCGGTTCCACGCCGTCGTCGCCGCCGTCGAGCGGCACGTCGCGCCGATGCTGCTCGGGCGGCACCCGGCCGACATCGAGGACATCACCCGGATGGTGCACCTGTCGTCGTACTGGCGCGGCGGCCCGGTGCTCAACAGCGCCCTGTCCGGCGTGGACCAGGCGCTCTGGGACATCGCCGGCAAGCGGGCCGGCATGCCGGTCTACGAGCTGCTCGGCGGCCGGGTGCGCGCGGCGGCGGAGCTCTACCTGCACGCCGCCGGCGCCTCCATCCCGGAGACCCTGGACCGGGCCCGGGAGATCCGCGCGGCCGGGTTCCGGCACGTCCGGGTGCAGGTGGGCCAGGCCGGGCTGGGCAGCTACGGCGCGCCCGGATTCGGCGGCGGCTACCCCGGCCATCCCAACCCGGACGGTTGGGACGTGCGCGAGTACCTGCGTACCACGCCGGAGCTGCTGGCCCGGGCGCGCGCCGAGCTGGGCGAGGAGGTGGGCCTGCTGCACGACGTGCACCACCGGCTCACCGTCAAGCAGGCCGTCGGGCTGGTCCGCGCGCTGGAGCCGTACCGGCTCTTCTTCCTGGAGGACCCGATCCCGCTGGAGCTCTACGACCGGCTCCCGGAGGTGCGGGCGGCGGCGCCGATGCCGATCGCGGTGGGAGAGCAGGTGGCCTCGGTCGCCGACGCCGCCCGGCTGGTCACCGGCGGCGGCGTCGACCTGCTGCGGCTGCACGTCTCGGCGGTGGGCGGGCTCACCCCGGTCCGGAAGCTGGTCGCGCTCTGCGAACTCTCCGGCGTGGGTACCGCCTGGCACGCGCCGGCCGACGTGTCGCCGGTGGGCGCCGCCGCGAACGTGGCCCTCGACGTGACGACCCCGGCCTTCGCCATCCAGGAGGGACACGTCTACCACGAGGCGACGCGGGAGGTCTTTCCCGGCACGCTGGTGCCCCGCGACGGTTACCTCTACCCGCACGACGTGCCCGGCTGGGGGATCGAGCTGGACGAGGTCGCCGCGGCCAGGTTCCCACCGACCACGCACCTGTTCGAGCGGTGGGCGGCGACGGTACGCCGACCCGATGGCGGGATCGAGGCGCCGTGAGGGATCGCGCGGCGGGATCGTGCCGTCGCGCGACCGGGCGGACGAGGATCGGTGGTGTCGGTTGGTGCGGTGCCGGGTCGCCCGGCTTCCGGGTGCGACGCGCGCCCATTCGAAAACGCGCGGAACGCCGCGAGCGGGTAATGCGCTAATGGTCGGCCAGCCGGAACCGAACTGGCGCCGGCCGACCGCGATTGCTCGCTGGTCGACGACCGGCGCCCCCCGGGCGAAACGGCGAGTTGCCACCGCCGGTGCGGTGGTCGCCCGCCCTGGCGCCGGGCCGGCGGCGGCAATTGCCCGCCGACGGGTCGCCAGCCCCAGTTGATCTCGTTGTGTTCGCTTCGCCGTGCTGGTAAAACGTTTTGCGATGCCGCCTGCCGGCGCCGGTCAGTGCGCGTTGTACGCCTCTACCACGGCGGCCGGTATGCGACCCCGCTCCGAAACCTCGTAACCGTTCTTGGCGGCCCATTCGCGGATCGCCCGGTTCTGGTCGCGGTCGCTGCGGGTCGTCCCGCCGCCACCGGCCCGACGGCCCGCCCGGCGGCTCTCGGTGACATTGCGGCCGATCCGGCTGCCCGCGGCGATGTAGACGTCGAGGGCCTTGCGGAGCTTACCGGCGTTTTTCTCGGAAAGGTCAATCGTGTAGTTGACCCCGTCGATCCCGAACTCGACGGTGCGGTCCGCCTCGGTGCCGTCGATGTCGTCCGTCAAGAGGGTGATTACTTTTCTGGCCATGGATCGTCACTCCTTGTGCACAAAAGATACCCCGTTGAGTTTGACGCATGGGAAGGCAATTTTGCAACATATCCGCCATTGCTCGGGAAGCGTGTCACGCCGCAGTTCCGCTTCCGCCGGTACGCCCGCACCCCGCAGGGCCGGCGTACCGGCGGCGGCATAGCCCTTGGCCCTATGAAACGGGCGCCTAACTGTCCCGGAGCGGCAGCAGCACCTGGAAGCGGGTATCGCCCGGTCGGGACTCCACCCGGATATCGCCCCGGTGCTTGTTGACCACGATGCGGTAGGAGATGTCCAGGCCGAGGCCGGTGCCCTCGCCGACCGGCTTCGTGGTGAAAAAGGGCTCGAAGATCCGTGGGCGGATCTCGGGTGCGATTCCGGGCCCCGTGTCGGCCACCTCCACCACGACGCGTTCGCCGTCGCCGCTGGTACGCAGGGTCAGCGTGCCGGTCCCCGCCATCGCCCCCAGCGCGTTGTCGATGAGGTTGGTCCAGACCTGGTTCAGCTCGGCGGCGTACGCGGGGATCGCCGGCAGCGTCCGGTCGTACTCCTTCACCACCCGTACGCCGGGTGGGATCTTGCCCTGGAGCATCGTCAGCGTGGCGTCGAGCAGTTCGTGCACGTCCACGATCCGGTGCGGGCTGCGGTCGAGCTGGGAGTACTGCTTGGCCGCGTGGACCAGCCCGGAGATCCGGGTCACCGTGTCGTCGATCTCCCGCATCAGCTGCTCGGTGTCGACCGTGTAGGTCAGCCACCGCAGCGCCGTCTCCAGGTCGCGGTCGGCCACCGTGCCGGCCAGCTCCTCCAGCCAGGCCACGTCGAGGCCCCCGGCGACCAGCGCCGGGGCCAGTTCCCAGCCGCCGCGCACCCCGTGCTCGTCCAGCCAGTCGCTGACCAGGTCCTCCGCGTCGGCGGCGGCGAGCGCGGAGAGGACCGGCGCGGCGGCGGCCCGGCGTACCGCGTCGTCCTGAAACTTCACCAGGTCGTGCAGCTGCGCGCCGTCGAGCCGACCGTCGGCGATCATCGCGAGCTTGTGGCGCATCCCGGCGACCCGGTCGCGCAGCGCGGCGGTGGCGCGTACCGCGGCGGCCGCCGGGTTGTTCAGCTCGTGGGTCAGCCCCGCCGACAGGGCCCCCAGCGCGACCAGCCGCTCCCGCTCGCCGACGATGGTCTGGATGTTGCGCATGCCGAAGAAGAGCCCCTCCAGCAGGTGCATCGCCATCGGGAACCAGCCCCGCATCGCCTGCGCGAAGGTCTCCGCGGGCAGCACGAACAGCTCCACGTCGGAGATGGCGCGCAGCGAGTTCACGTAGACCTGGTCCACCTGCTCGCCGAGGTACGCCTGGGTCGCGCCGGCGTAGACCCCGCGCTGCTCGGTACGGATCACGTCGAGGTCGTCGCCGTGCACCCGCCGGCTCATCGCGACCGTGCCGCTGAGCAGCACGTAGAAGCAGGTCGCCGGCTCGCCCTCGGTGTAGATCGGGGTGCCCGCCGGTTGCCGCTCCACCCGCCCCCGCTCGGCCAGGAAGTCGAGCTTGTCGGCGTCGAGCGATTCGAAGAGGAAGAGGGTACGCAGCTCGTCGACGCCGAGCCGCTCGACCGGGGTACTCACTGCGCCGCCAGGTAACGGTGCACCAGCGAGACGGCCATCGCGCCCTCGCCGACGGCGGAGGCGACGCGCTTGACCGACTCGGCCCGGACGTCCCCGGCCGCGAAGACGCCGGGCAGGCTGGCCTCCAGGTGGTACGGGTCGCGCGGCAGCGACCAGCCCGGTGGCCGGCCACCGCCGGAGAGCAGGTCCGGCCCGGTCAGGACGAAGCCGAACCCGTCGCGGGCGACCACGCCGTCCAGCCACTCGGTGCGCGGCTCGGCGCCGATGAAGATGAACAGCCAGGAGGTGTCGACCGTGCGGGTCTCGCCCGAGCGGGCGTCGCGCAGGGTCAACCGCTCCAGGTGCTCGGTGCCCTCGCCGGCGGCGACCTCGGTGTGCGGGTGCACCTCGATGTTCGGCAGCTGCCCGATCTGGTCGATCAGGTACTGCGACATCGAGCGTCGCAGGTCGCCCGCGCGGATCAGCAGGTGCACCCGCTTGGCGTACCGGGAGAAGTGGATCGCCGCCTGGCCCGCCGAGTTCGCCCCGCCGACGATGTAGACCTCCTCGCCGGAGCAGCTCGGCGCCTCGGTCGCGGCCGAGCCGTAGAAGACCCCGGCGCCGGTCAGCTCGGCCAGGCCGGGCGCGTCGAGCATCCGGTACGAGACGCCGGTGGCGAGCACGACGGTGTGCGTCGCGATCGAGGTGCCGTCGCCGAAGCGCAGCAGCCGGGCCGAGCCGGCGGCCTCCAGCGCGACCACCTCGCGGGTGCTGAGCAGCTCCGCCCCGAACTTCAGCGCCTGGCGCCGGGCCCGGTCGGTCAGCTGCGCCCCGGAGACCCCGTCCGGGAAGCCGAGGTAGTTCTCGATCCGGCTGCTCTGCCCGGCCTGTCCGCCGGTGGCGCGCCGCTCGACCAGGACGGTACGCAGCCCCTCGGACGCGCCGTACACGGCCGCGCCCAGCCCGGCCGGGCCGCCGCCGACCACCACGAGGTCGTAGAAGTCCGAGGCCGGGGTGGTGCTGAGCCCGACGTGCGCGGCGAGGTCGGCCTCGGTCGGCCGGACCAGCGACGTACCGTCGGGCGTGACCACCAGCGGCACGTCGGCGCTGGTCAGCTCCGCGGCGGCGAGCAGTTGGGCCCCCTCGGGCTCGTCGGCGAGCAGCCAGCGGAACGGCACCAGGTTGCGGGCCAGGAAGTCGCGTACCGCGAACGACGGCGCCGACCAGCGGTGGCCGACCACGCGGGTCTCGGTGCTGGCCGGGTCGGGGGCGGCCAGCCACGACTCGAGCAGCGAGTCGACCACCGGATAGAGCTTCTCCTCCGGCGGATGCCACGGCTTCAGCAGGTAGTGGTCGAGGTCGACGACGTTGATCGCGTCGATCGCCGCGTCCGTGTCGGCGTACGCGGTCAGCAGCACACGCCGGGCGAGGGGGAAGAGGTCCATCGCGGCCTCCAGGAACTGGATGCCGTTCATCTCCGGCATCCGGTAGTCGGCGAGCATCACCGCCACCTGCTCGCCGCGGAGCTTGATCTCGCGCAGCGTGGCGAGCGCGTCCTCGCCCGAGCTGGCCCGTACCACGCGGTAGCGGTCGCCGTAGCGCCGCCGCACGTCGCGCGCCACCGCGCGGGAGACGGCCGGGTCGTCGTCGACGGTCAGGATTGCGGGGTTCGCCATGCGGTCAATCATGCCGCTCGGCCCGCGGCGCGGACCCGCGGGCCGGACCGGGTCGGGCGCTCGGCGTCGGCACGGCGGCGGCCGTTGGCGTGGCGTGCGCCGCCGGGGCCGGCACAGCGGTTCGCGGCTGGCGCGGCGGCCGTGGCGGGCGGGCCCGCTGCTCCGGTTGGGGAGCCGGCGGCTGAAGTGAATGCCCGGGTCCGGCGGGACCGACACTCGTGTCACAGCGACCGCCGCGTTCACCGCAATTCCCAGGCGGCCCTTTCCGCCCACCGTTCCGCCGATTCGCCCCCGTCCCGGTAATGCCGAAGTACCGCACCGTCTGCGGTCACCATTCGCGAATGCGCTCCCTAGTTCCGGGAATGCGCTCTGCGACCGCTGGAGGCATTACAAGATGTGGCGAAGAGGAGACGGAATGGGGTGGGGGTCATGGAATTGAAGCGTCGAGCCGCGGGGTGGGCGACGCTCGTCGCCACCGCGCCGCTCGTCCTGGTCGGGGGCTGTACCAGCGACGGGCTGCGGAAGGTCGGCAAGCCGGCGCCGCCGTCGCTGGTCATCACGCCGAACGCCAACGCCAAGGACGTGCCGACGAGCGCCGAGATCGGGACGAAGGTGACCGGCGGGAAGATCACGTCGGTGTCGGTCGCCGACGACAAGGGCGGGACGGTTCAGGGGGCGCTGCGGCCCGACGGTTCGTCGTGGCTGCCGGACCGGGCGTTGAAGAACAAACAGACCTACACCGCCAAGGTGACGGCCACCAGCGACAAGGGCAAGAGTACGACGCAAACCACGACCTTCACCACGATGGCAAAGCCGGAGAAGCGGATAACCAGCAATCTGTACTTCGAGAACGGTCGGACGTACGGGGTGGCGATGCCGGTGACGCTCGCCTTCGAGCCGGGCATTCCGAAGGAGGCACGGGCGGACGTCCAGAAGCGGCTGTTCGTGCACACCGATCCGCCGCAGCCGGGGGCCTGGCACTGGATCGCGGACGGCACCCAGGTCTACTACCGCGCGCCGGACTTCTGGCGCCCCAACACCAAGATCAGCGTACGGGCCGCGCTGGAGGGGCTGCCGGTCGGCAAGGGCTTCTACGGCGACGTGGACCGGACCGCCAGCGCCAAGGTCGGCAACAAGGTGACCCTGGAGATCGATAACGCGACCAAGCAGATGTCGGTCTTCCGCGACGACAAGCTCGACCGCAAGATCCCGGTGAGCCTCGGCAAGCCGAGCACGCCCACCTCCAGCGGCAAGATGGTGATCATGGAGAAGTTCGCCTCGACCATCTTCGACACCCGGGGCGACCCCAACGGCGGGTACGTGGTGCAGGTCGCCAACGCCCAGCGGCTGACCTGGGGCGGCGAGTTCATCCACGCGGCACCGTGGTCCGTCGGCGACCAGGGCTACAGCAACGTCTCGCACGGCTGCACCAACGTCTCCGACGAGGCGGCGTCCTGGCTGATGGACATCACCCATGTCGGTGACCTGGTGACCGTGAAGGGCACCGAGGTCAAGCTCGATCCGGGCAACGGCTGGACGGCCTGGGACATGAGCTGGGACGAGTTCGTGAAGGGCAGCGCCCTGCCGGTCCCGGCCGATCTCAAGCCCGCCCCGAGCGCCGTACCGGGCTCGAGCAACCCGCCGGCCTCCGGCGGCGCGCCGGTGACGGCCCCGTCCAACCGGGGCGGCTGACCGCCCACCCGACGCGGGTGATCCAGGGCATGCCGTGGCGGTTCGCCGACGACATGCCCTGGATCTTCGCGGGCCCACGGCCGGGCGATCCCGCCGCCGGCCGCGCGGGTGCCTACGCCCTCGGCCGGGGCAGGCCGCGGCGTACCAGCTCGGTCGGCAGCACTATCGTGCGGGGCAGCGACCGGTCGCCCCCGATCCGGGCGAAGAGCAGCTCCGCGGCGATCCGCCCCAGGGCCCGGGTGTCCGAGGCGACCACGGTCAGCGGCCGGGGCATCAGGTGCGCCGACTCGAAGTCGTCGAAGCCCACCAGCGCGGCGTCGCTGCCGCGCCGCTGCAACTCCTCCACCGCGCCGAGCGTGATCCGGTTGTTCAGGCCGAAGAAGGCGGTCGGCGGGTCCGGCTGGTCGAGCATCTCCGCCACCGCCCGGGCCGCCGCCGCCGGGTCGCGGATGCCGTCCCGGACCAGCCCCTCGTCGTACGCCACGCCGGCCTCGGCGAGCGCGTCCTGGGCGCCGTCGAGCCGTTCGCGCATCGTGTAGACGCCGATCGAGTCGAGCAGGATGCCGATCCGCCGGTGCCCCTCGTCGAGCAGCCGCCGTACGCCCGCCCGGGCGCCGCCCCGGTTGTCCAGCAGCACGGTGTCGACCAGCAGCCCGCCGGCCGGCCGGTCCACGAAGACCGCCGGTACGCCGAGCTCGACCTCGGGGCGCAGGAACGAGTGGTCGTGCCCCGCCGGTACCACCAGCAGCCCGTCGACCCGCCGCGAGCAGAGTTCCCGCAGCAGCTGCCGCTCCCGGTCGGGGCTCTCCTCCGAGCTCGCGATGATCAGCATGGTGTCGTTGGCACGGGCGATCTCGGCGGCGACCCCGGCGATGGCGGCGTAGAACGGGTTCGCGATCTCCTCGATCAGCAGGCCGATCGTGGCGGTGGCCCGGCCCGAGCGCAGCGAACTGGCCAGGTGGTTGCGGCGGAAGCCCAGCTCCGCGACGGCGGCGAGCACCCGGTCCACCAGCTCCTGCTGGACGTGCGGCGCGTTGTTCACGACCCGGGAGACGGTTTTCAGGCTGACCCCCGCGCGCCGCGCCACATCCACCATCGTGGGTCGTTTCGTTCTGTTGACGTCGCTCGTCACGCGCAAAACCATACCGGTTGACCTACCGCTACCCTTGACAACGTTGTTTCGCCTCTTCCCGGGAGCCGCTGTGCCCGATCTCGCCCTCGCCGTCGACATCGGCGGAACCAAGCTCGCCGCCGCCCTCGTCGCGTCCGACGGCACCGTGCGGGAGCGGCGGGTACGCCCCACCGCCGCCGCCAGCGCGGACCCCGAGGCGGTCTGGCGCCCGCTCGCCGAACTGGTGGCCGAGGTCCGGGCGGCGGCCGGCGGGGATCCGATCGTCGGCGTGGGCGTCGGTACGGCCGGCCCGATCCACCTGCCGGCCGGCACGATCAGTCCGGTCAACATCCACGCCTGGCGGGAGTTCCCGATGCTGGACCGGCTGGCCGAGGCGGTGCCCGGGGTGCCGGTCCGGCTGGCCGGTGACGGCGTCTGCGCCGCCGCGGGCGAGCACTGGCAGGGCGCCGGGCGCGGCGTCGACGACCTGCTGGTGCTGGTCGTCTCCACCGGGGTCGGCGGCGGGGTGGTGCAGGGCGGCCGGCTGGCCGCCGGCCCGACCGGCAACGCCGGGCACGTGGGCCACATGGTCGTCGAGGTCGACGGCGAGCCCTGCGCGTGCGGCGGCCGGGGCTGCGTGGAGGCGCTGGCCAGCGGCCCCAACATGGTGACCTGGGCGCTGCGCGCCGGCTGGCGGCCCCCGGTACCGGAGCCGACCGGGGTGGACCTCGCGGTCGCGGCCCGGGCCGGCGACGCGTACGCCCAGCGGGCCTTCCGGCGCTCGGCGCGCGCGGTGGCCGCCGGCATCGTCTCCGCGGCGGCCATGGCCGACCTGCGCCGGGTGGTGATCGGCGGCGGCGTGGCCGCCGCCGAGGACCTGCTCTTCCCGCCCCTTCGGGAGGCGGTGGCCGAGCACGCCAAGCTCGGCTTCCTGCGGGACCTGCGGGTCGAGCCGGCGAGCCTGGGTTCGTCGGCGGGGCTGGTCGGCGCCGCCGCGCTGATCCACGAGCCGAAGGTCTACGGCGGCCCGGGCGTCGCCGCCACCGCCGGCTGACGCCCCGCCCGCCCGTCCCGCGCCACCCCTCCTCGCCGATCTAGGGCAAATCGTGGTGATCGGAGATCACCCGCCACCTCGCCCGCCTCGACCCGTTCGACCTGCTCCTGATCGAGCAGCCGCTCGACGAGGAGGACGTACGCGGAC
>NZ_JBFAPK010000017.1:0-155929 GCF_040676675.1 Micromonospora sp. NPDC049559
CGGCCCTGATGCGGGCGTACGCCGTCGCCAGCCAACCACCGACCGGACCCGTCTACCTCTCGATCCCGCTGGACGACTGGGAGCAGACCGCCGACTCGCTGCCTCGGCCCGGGGGACGAGGGTGTCGCCACTACCCCCGTTGGCGGTCGGTCAGAGCCGCTCGACCACGTAGTCGATCGAGGCGGTCAGGGCCTCCACGTCGGCGGGCTCCACCGCCGGGAAGAGGGCGATCCGCAGCTGGTTGCGGCCGAGCTTGCGGTACGGCTCGGTGTCCACGATGCCGTTCGCGCGCAGCGCCTTGGCGATGGCGGAGGCGTCCACCCCGTCGGCGAAGTCGACGGTGGCGACGACGTTGGAGCGCAGCGCCGGGTCGGTCACGAAGGGCGTGGCGACGGACGAGCGCTCGGCCCAGCCGTACACGATGCCGGCGCTCTCGGCCGTGCGCTTGGTCGCCCAGGCCAGCCCGCCCTGGGCGTTCATCCAGTCGGTCTGCTCGGCGGCCAGGAAGATGGTCGCCAGCGCCGGGGTGTTGTACGTCTGCTCCAGGCGAGAGTTGTCGATCGCCGTGACCAGGTCCAGGAAGGCCGGGATGTACCGGCCGGACTCCTTGATTTCGGTGGCGCGCGCCAGGGCGGCCGGGGACATGAGCGCGATCCAGATGCCGCCGTCCGAGCCGAAGCACTTCTGCGGCGCGAAGTAGTAGACGTCCGTCTCGCGCACGTCGACCTCCAGGCCGCCGGCACCGGAGGTGGCGTCGACCAGCAGCAGCGCCTCCGGGTCGGCGTCGGCGACGCGCCTGATCGGCACGGCCACGCCGGTGGAGGTCTCGTTGTGCGGGGTGGCGTAGACGTCCACGCCCGCCTCGGCGACCAGCGCCGGCGCCGTGCCCGGGTCGGACTTGCGCACCGTCGGCTCGCCCAGGAACGGCGCGTCCTTCACCGACTTGGCGAACTTCGCGCCGAACTCCCCGAAGCTGGCGAACTGCGCCCGGTCCCGGACCAGCCCGAAGGTGGCGACCTCCCAGAAGGCGGTGGTCCCGCCGTTGCCGAGGACCACCTCGTACCCCTCCGGGAGGGAGAAGAACTCGGCGAGGCCGCGGCGCAGCCGGGCCACCTGGTCGCGGACCGTCTTCTGCCGGTGGGAGGTGCCGAGGTACGTCGTCGCGACGTCCGCGAGCGCGGATACCGCCGCCGGGCGGACCTTGGACGGCCCGCAGCCGAAGCGGCCGTCGGCGGGCTTGATCTCGTCGGGGATCCGAATGGACGATACGTCAGCCACGGTTATCGAAGATCCTTCCGGGTGGGCCTGCGGCCCGGTGAGCTGGCGGGCGCGGTATCCGGCTCCGCGGCGTCCGGGACTGCCTCGTGGATCTCGGTGCTTGCGAGGCACCCCCGCCGGCCGGCGGACCCGGTCCGAGCAGGTGGTCCGGCGACGCTGCCGAGCACCCATCCTCGCACCTGTCCCGGCCGGTGGACGCCGTGGTCCCACGGACGCGGCTGAGGCGTACGACACATCTGCCCCGAGGTATGCGGAAGGGCCCCTTCCCATCCTGAAAGGGGCCCTTCCGCGCCGCTCGGGCGCCGGTCGGCTCGGGCGCCGGCCGGCTCTGGTGCGCGTGACTCGGTGTCGGTCGGCTCGGGCGCTCGTCGGCTCAGACGCCGTGCGGGATGGCGTCCCAGCCCTCGACCTCGGTGGGCTTGCGCGGGCCGCTGCCCACGTACCGGGCGGAGGGGCGGACCAGCCGGCCCAGGCGCTTCTGTTCGAGGATGTGCGCCGACCAGCCGGCCACCCGGGCACAGGTGAACATCGAGGTGAACATGTGCGCCGGCACCTCGGCGAAGTCGAGCACCACGGCCGACCAGAACTCGACGTTGGTGGCGAGCACCCGGTCGGGCTTGCGGGCGTGCAGCTCCTCCAGCGCGGCCTTCTCCAGCGCCTCGGCGATCTCGAACCGCGGCGCGCCGAGCTCCTTGGCGGTACGCCGCAGCACGCGCGCCCGGGGGTCCTCGGCCCGGTAGATGCGGTGCCCGAAGCCCATCAGCCGCTCGCCGCGGTCGAGCACGCCCTTGACGTACCCCTCCGCGTCGCCGCTGCGCTCGACCGCCTCGATCATGTGCAGCACCCGGGAGGGCGCGCCGCCGTGCAGCGGGCCGGAGAGCGCGCCGATGCCGGAGGAGATGCAGGCGGCGGCGTCGGCGCCGGTGGAGGCGACGATCCGCGCGGTGAAGGTGGAGGCGTTCATGCCGTGCTCGGCCGCGGAGATGAAGTAGGCGTCGACGGCCTTGACGTGCCGCGGGTCGGGCTCACCCCGCCAGCGCTTCATGAAGCGCTCGACGATCGTCTGCGCCTTGTCGATCTCCTTCTGCGGTACGGCCGGCAGCCCCAGCCCGCGGGCTGACTGCGCGACGAAGGAGAGCGCGGTGACCGAGACCCGGGCCAGGTCCTCCCGGGTCTGCTCGTCGGTGATGTCCAGCAGCTGGTTGAGCCCCCAGTACGGGGCGAGCATCGCCACCGCCGACTGCACGTCGACCCGGATGTCGCCGGAGTGCACCGGTACCGGGAACGGCTCCGCGGGCGGCAGCCCGGGGCCGAACCGCCCGTCGACGAGCAGCGCCCAGACGTTGCCGAACGAGACCTGTCCGATCAGGTCCTCGATGTCGACGCCCCGATAGCGCAGCGCGCCGCCCTCTTTGTCGGGTTCGGCGATCTCGGTCTCGAAGGCGATGACACCTTCCAACCCCGGTTTGAAGTCGGACATTCTGCTCTCCTGGCTCGGGTTCTCCGCGCACCCCGGGGGCTCGTCCGGGCGGCCCGGTGGAGCTACTTAGGCGATCCTCAGGGATGTATTCGTGCCATCTTGCCTGTTGGGTAACTGACTTTGCGACCCTGCGCGGCTGTGCTAAGTCCGACATCCCCGCGCGGGCCGGGCGCGCGTAGGGTCGGCGCCGGTAAATTCGCTGGCCAGTATGCGATTCATGCAGGTCAGAGCGGGTGTGACCAGGGATGGTGCGTGATGGGGGACACAGTGGAACCGGCGGCGATGCGGATTGACTACGCCGAGGAACGGGGACTCTCCCCGGCCGAACTCGCACCCGACTGGCCGACCCAGTTCGGCCGCTGGTTCGCCGAGGCCGTCGCGGCCGGGCTGCCCGAGCCGAACGCCATGGTGGTCGCCACGGCCGACGGCGCCGGCCGGCCCAGCGGCCGTACCGTCCTGCTGAAGGGGTACGACGCGCGCGGGCTGGTCTTCTACACGAACTACGAGTCGCGCAAGGGCACCGAGGCGCTGGCGAACCCCCATGCCAGCCTCGTCTTCCCCTGGTTTCCCCTGCACCGGCAGGTGGTGGTCTGCGGCGGGGTGGTCCCGGTCGAGCGCGCCGAGACCGAGGCGTACTTCGCCAGCCGGCCGCGCGGTTCGCAGCTCGGCGCGTGGGCCAGCCCACAGTCCCGGGTCGTGCCGGACCGGTCGGCGCTGGAGGCGGGCCTCGCGGCCGCTGCCGCCCGCTTTCCCGACGGCGAGCCCGTGCCGCCCCCGCCGCACTGGGGCGGGCTGCGGGTGGTGCCGGAGACGGTGGAGTTCTGGCAGGGGAGGACCGGGCGGCTGCACGATCGACTGCGCTACCGTCGCACCGATGAGGGAGAGTGGATCATCGAGCGGCTAGCGCCTTGACCAGTGTCAGTAGTAAGGACAGTAAGGACCGGCGAGGGAACCCGGCGGGTACGACCAGCCGTTGGCGCTCCGCCCGCTGGGCGATCGACGTACGGCCGTTGCGCGTGCCCGCGTACCGGCGGCTCTGGCTCGGCTCGGGCGTGTCGAGCTACGGCTTCCAGTTCACGGCGGTCGCCGTACCGGTGGAGATGTTCACCCTCACCCGGGACTCGCTCTGGGTCGGCCTGATCGGCATCGCGGGGCTGGTACCGCTGCTGATCTTCGGCCTCTGGGGCGGCGCGGTGGCGGACGTGGTCGACCGGCGCCGGCTGCTGCTGGCCGGCTCGGCGCTGCTCTGGTGTTCCACCTTCGGCCTGCTGCTCCAGGCGCTGCTGCGGGTCGGCAGCCCGGTGCTGCTGCTGGTGCTGGTGGCCGTGCAGTCCACCGCCTTCGCGATCAGCTCGCCGACCCGGCAGGCGATCATCCCGAGGCTGGTTCCGCCGGAGCTGGTGCCGGCCGCGAACACGCTCGGCTTCACCACCTCCACGGCGGGCGAGGTGCTCGGCCCGCTCACCGCCGGCCTGATCTTCGCGGCCTGGTCGGGCACGGTGGCCATCCCGATCGCCTACGCCGTCGACGCGCTGCTCTTCACCGTCTCCGTCTGGGCGACGCTCCGCCTGCCGTCGATGCCGCCCGAGCCGGACCCCGACGGCGGCGCCCCGCGCCGGGCCGGGCTGCGCAGCATCGCGGACGGGTTCCGCTACCTGGCGACCACCCGGGTGCTGCTGCTCTCCTTCGCCGTCGACATCATCGCGATGGTGCTGGCCATGCCGCGCGCCCTCTTTCCGGAGGTGGCCCAGGAGCGCTTCGGCGGCGGGGCGGCCATCGGCTGGCTCTACAGCGCCATCGCCATCGGCTCCGTCCTGGGCGGGCTCACCTCCGGCTGGCTCAGCCGGCTACGGCGGCAGGGCGTGGCCCTGGTCGCCGCGGTGGTCGCCTGGGGGGTGACGATCGCGCTGGCCGGGCTGGCCCGGCAGTTCTGGCTGGTGATCGGCCTGCTCGCGCTGGCCGGCGCGGCCGACCTGGTGAGCGCGGTCTCCCGGCAGACACTGCTCCAGGTTTACGCCCCGGACCGGCTGCAGGGCCGGTTGCAGGGGGTGAACATCGTGGTCGTCTCGGGCGGTCCGCGCCTGGGTGACCTGCGGGCCGGCGCGACGGCCGCGGCGTTCGGCGTCGGTACCGCCTGGGTGGGCGGTGGCATCGCGGCGGCCGTGCTCGCCGGTGTGTTGGCCGTCACCTTCCCGGCGCTGCTGCGTTACCGCGCGACCAGCTGACCCCGCGCGAGGCTCGGACCGGCAGGGCCCGGCGGTGCCGTGATCGCCGCCGTGATCGCCGCCGGACCGGCTGAGCCCGCGCGGGACGCGACTGGCTGAGCCTGCGCCGCGTGGCCGCCCGGACCGGCTGGGCCCGCGCGGGACGCGACGCCGCCCTCGCCGGCTCCGGGGCGCGGTGCGCGCCGCCGTCCGGGCGCGACCCGGCGGTACCGGATATCGTCCCAGCATGGGAAACGTCGAGTCGGGCCCGCGCCGCCCTTCCGGTACACAGTGGACGATCGCCTCGGGCGGCCAGGAAGCCGTCGTGGTCGAGGTCGGCGGCGGGCTGCGGAGCTACCAGGTCGACGGCGTGCCGTACCTCGACGGGTACGGGGAGGACGAGCTCTGCGTGGGCTCGGCCGGGCAGGTGCTCGCGCCCTGGCCCAACCGGATCCGCGACGGCCGGTACGCCTTCCAGGGGCGGAACCTCCAGCTCGCGCTGACCGAACCGGCCCGGCAGAACGCCGTGCACGGGCTGGTCAACTGGATGCCCTGGCACCTGGTCGAGCAGGCCGACGACGAGGTCACCATCGGCTGCGAGCTGCCCCCACAGCCCGGCTACCCCTGGTCGCTGAGCCTGCGTACCCGCGCCCGGGTGGGGGCGGAGGGGCTGCGGGTCAGCCACGAGGCGACGAACACGAGCGCCGAGCCCTGCCCGTTCGGGCTGGCCGTGCACCCGTACCTGCGGGTGCCCGGGGTGGCCGTGGACGACCTGCTGCTGCGCGTACCGGGCCGCAGCCGACTGCTGGTCGACGGGCGGCTGCTCCCGATCGGCGAGGCGAAGGTGGCCGGAAGCGAGTACGACTTCACCGAGCCGCGCCGGATCGGCGACCTGGTGCTCGACACCCCGTTCGGCGACCCGGAGCCGGAATCGGACGGCACCTTCGCCGCGAGCCTGGCCAGTCCGGACGGCTCGACCGTGGTACGCGTCGACGCCGACGCGTCCTTCGGCTGGTGGCAGGTCTTCACCGGGGACACCCTGACCGGCGAGCGGTACCGACGCTCGGTGGCGGTGGAGCCGATGACCTGCCCGCCGGACGCGTTCCGCTCCGGCCGAGACCTGATCGTCCTCGCGCCGGGCGAGACCTGGCGGGGCGGCTGGGGCATCACCGTCACGACGCCCGCCTCGTCGACGCCCCCCACCCCGTCGATCTAGGGCAAATCCGCGTTAGTCGATCGCCAATCACGACGATATGCCCTAGATCGGCGAGGGAAGTGCGAGGGAAGTGCGAGAGGAGCGCGGGTGGAGTTCGCCGAGGTGGTACGGCGGCGCCGGATGGTGCGCAACTACGACCCGGACCGGCCGGTGCCGCCCGAGGTGGTCGAGCGGCTGCTCGCGCACGCCGTACGGGCCCCGTCGGCCGGGTTCTCCCAGGGCTGGGGCTTCCTGGTGCTGGAGTCCGCCGAGGACCGGGCGCGCTTCTGGGCGGCGACCACGCCCGAGACGGCGGGCCCGGGGCGGTGGCTGACCGGGATGCGGCGGGCGCCGCTGATCGTCGTACCGCACTCGAACCGGGGCGCCTACCTGGACCGGTACGCCGAACCGGACAAGGGCTGGACCGACCGGGACGAGCGGCGCTGGCCGGTGCCGTACTGGCACATCGACGCCGGCTTCGCGGCGCTGCTGATGCTGCTGACCGCCGTGGACGAGGGGCTCGGCGCCTGCTTCTTCGGCATTCCCCCGGAGCGGGAGGCGACGTACCGGGAGGAGTTCGGCGTACCGCCCGAATTCACGCCGATCGGCGCCATCACCATCGGTTACCGCGCCGCCGACCACCGGTCACCGTCGCTCCGGCGCGGTCGGCGACCGGTCGAGGAGGTCGTACATCGCGGACAATGGAGCTGATCCAGCCGCGCCGGGTCCGGTTCTCCCGCGCCCCGGGGCGGCCCGGTTGCAGGCAACGGCAGTAACGAAGCTGACATCCTGGAACAAACCGCGATGTCGCCCGTGGTCGCTAGGCTGGCACGGGTCGTCGGTACGGCGCGTCGCGGTGTGTCGCGCGCCGGCGACGCGGGAAAGTCAGCTCGGTCATGGGGAGGGGAGCGTGCCGTCGTGATCTTCAAAGCGGTTCGGGACGGACGTCCTTACGCCGACCACGGGCTCACGCTGAAGCAGTGGGCGGAGATCCCGCCGCGCCCGTTGCGGCTCGACCAGTTGATCACGACCAAGCGGGAGTTGGCGCTCGACAAGCTCCTCGCCGAGGACTCGACCTTCTACGGTGACCTCTTCCCGCACGTCGTGCAGTGGAACGGCGGACTCTACCTGGAGGACGGCCTGCACCGGGCGCTGCGCGCCGCGCTGCAGCAGCGCAACCAGATCCACGCCCGGGTGCTGGTGCTGCCGGCGCAGTGACCCGCCCGGCCGGGCCCCGGCCGGGCCGCCGTGCGGCGCCGGCGCTGATCACTCGTTAAGGTGACTCCCATGGCCCGGGTCCTCCCGCTCGATCTGCTCGACCTCGACGACTCGCTCACCGACGAGGAGCGCCAGATCCGCGCCGTCGTGCGCCAGGTGGTCGACGACCGGGTACGCCCGCACGTCGCCGGCTGGTACGAACGGGGCCAGGCGCCGGTACGTGAACTCGCCCTCGAATTCGGCAGGCTCGGCCTGCTCGGCATGCACCTGAGTGGGTACGGCTGCGCCGGCGCCTCCGCGGTCGCGTACGGGCTCGCCTGCCTGGAGCTGGAGGCGGGCGACTCGGGCGTCCGCTCCCTGGTCTCGGTTCAGGGTTCGCTCGCCATGTACGCGATCTGGCGCTACGGCAGCGAGGAGCAGAAGCAGCGCTGGCTGCCGTCGATGGCGGCCGGCGAGGCGATCGGCTGTTTCGGCCTCACCGAGCCGGACCACGGCTCCGACCCGGCGTCGATGACGACCCGCGCCCGCCGGGACGGTACCGACTGGGTCCTCAGCGGCACCAAGATGTGGATCACCAACGCGCCGGTCGCGGACGTGGCGGTGGTCTGGGCGCGCACCGAGGCGGGGATCCAGGGCTTCGTCGTACCGATGGGAAGCCCCGGCGTGGCCGCCCGGGAGATCCGGCAGAAGCTCTCGCTGCGCGCCTCGGCCACCGGCGAGCTGGTGCTGGACGAGGTGCGGCTGCCGGCGGAGGCGGCCCTGCCCGAGGGGACCGGGCTGCGGGCGCCGCTGAGCTGCCTCACCGAGGCGCGGTTCGGCATCGTCTGGGGCGCGCTCGGCGCCGCCCGCGAGTGCCTGCACGTGGCGCTCGACTACGCGGTCGGCCGGGAGCAGTTCGGCCGCCCCATCGCCGGCTTCCAGCTCACCCAGGCCAAGCTCGCCGACATGGCCGTCGAGCTGCAGAAGGGCTACCTGCTCGCGCTGCACCTGGGCCGGTTGGCCGACGCGGGACGGCTGCGGCCCGAGCAGGTCAGCGTCGGCAAGCTGAACAACGTACGCGAGGCGCTCGCGATCGCCCGCCAGTGCCGGACCATCCTCGGCGCGAACGGCGTCAGCGGCGAGTACCCGGTGCTGCGGCACGCCAACAACCTGGAGAGCGTGCTGACCTACGAGGGGACCGCGGAGATCCACCAACTGGTAATCGGACAGCGGCTGACCGGCCTCTCCGCCTTCGCCTGACGCCCGCCGCGCGGGGCCCGGCGCCCGCCGCGGGCCGCCCGGCGTCGGGCGGCGCGCCGCCGGGTACGCCGTCACCCGCTCCTGCGGTCGCGACTGTCGCACCCTGGCCGTACCGTTTGCGTTAGGCAGTTGTCTGATGAGGACGGTGAGGGTGATGTCCGGCAACGGCGAGATCAACCAGCCCACCCGCGAGTTTCCGGAGTACGCGAAGGGTCAGGCCACGCTGCCCGCGAAGCCGGGCACTGCACCGTCGACCGGCGACGACGCCCTCGGCTCGGTCGGCGAGCCGGCGCCGTCGAACCCCGAACTGGTCGACGCCCCCACCCGCGGTCGCGGGCGCGGGCTGTTCTGGCTGGCCGGGATCGTCGGCCTCGCGGTCGTGCTGGTGCTCGGCGTGCAGGCGGCCGGGCTCTGGCCCAGCTGGCGCAACCCGTTCGCCCAGGAGACCACCGACCGCAGCCAGCCGCCGCTGCTCAAGTCGATCCAGGACCTCAGCCGCTACGTGGCCGCCGAGGGGAACTTCCAGGTCGTGATCGACCTGCAGAAGGACCGCAAGTACGTGCCGGACTTCCTGCTCAACGACCGGACGCTCTTCGTGGGCGCCGGCAGCGTCGAGTGCTACGTCGACTTCTCCAAGATCGCGGAGGGGGCGATCACCGAGTCGGCCGACCGGAAGTCGGTGGAGATCAAACTGCCCGCGCCGCAGCTCGGTGAGACCAACCTCGACCTGGAGCACAGCTACGTCTTCGCCGAGGACCGGGGTCTGCTCAACCGCCTGGGCGAGGTGTTCGGCGGCGACCCGAACCGGCAGCGTGAGGTCTACCAGCTGGCCGAGGAGCGGATCGCGGCCTCGGCCCGGGACAGCGGGCTGCCGGACCGGGCCCAGGAGAACACCCGGAAGATGCTGGAAGGGCTGCTCCGGTCGCTGGGCTACGAGAAGGTCACCATCAGCTACGTGGCGGCCTAGCCTCTGCCCGGCCGGCCCGTTCCGGCCGGACACCGCCGACCGGTGAGCCGGTCGGCGGTGCGGGTCGTCCGGGATTCGACGGCGGAACGGACGGCCGGGTCGAGAGGCGATGGACTGGGGCACTTCGTCCCGGGGACACCAGGTATTCTCCTACGGGTCTTGGGCGGACCCGGTCGGAGCGTAGGCGTCGCGGTATCGTCCAGCGCGGTACAGCATCGACGGCCACCGACTGGCCGTGACATGGCCCGGCGTCGCCGTGCCACCCAGTCCGAACCCAATCTTGGAGAACGCCTGTGGCACTCCCTGCTGCCAAGGACGAAGTCGAGGTCACCGTCCTCCTGCCGTGCCTCAACGAGGCTGAGACACTAGAGGTCTGCGTAACCAAGGCCATTCGGGCGCTGAACGAACTCGGCGTCGTCGGCGAGGTCCTGGTGAGTGACAACGGCTCGACCGACGGGTCCCAGGAGATCGCGACCCGCGCCGGTGCCCGCGTGGTGCACGCGCCGATCCGTGGCTACGGCGGGGCGCTGCTCAACGGCATCGACCAGGCCCGTGGCAAGTACGTGATCATGGGTGACGCGGACGACTCGTACGACCTGTCGAACCTTGAGCCGTTCATCCGCGAGCTGCGCGCCGGGCACGACGTCGTAATGGGCAACCGCTTCCGGGGTGGCATCGCCCCGGGCGCCATGCCGCCCCTGCACCGATACCTGGGCAACCCGGTCCTCTCCTGGCTCGGCCGGCGGCTCTTCGGCCTGCGCAACGTCGGCGACTTCCACTGCGGCCTGCGCGGCTTCAACCGGGACCGCATCCGCGACCTGCACCTCTGCATGCCGGGCATGGAGTTCGCCTCCGAGCTGGTGGTGCGCGCCGCCCTGAACAAGTACGACATCGTCGAGGTCCCCACCACCCTCCAGCCCGACGGCCGCAGCCGCGCCCCGCACCTGCGTACCTGGCGGGACGGCTGGCGCCACCTGCGCTTCCTGCTCGTCTTCGCGCCGCGCAAGACCCTGATCAACCCTGGGCTGATCTTCTTCGTGCTCGGCCTGCTCGGCACCGCGGCCCTCTCCTTCGGCCCGATCCGGATCGGCAGCGTCGGCTTCGACATCAGCACCATGGTCTACACCTGCCTGGCGATGCTGGTCGGGGCGCAACTGCTGCTCTTCGGCGTCTTCGCTCTGATCTACGGGCACACCGAGGGCATCACGAACCAGAAGCAGGTGGCCTGGTGGGCCCGGCTCGTCCGGTTCGAGACCTGCACCGCCGGTGGTTTGATCCTGATTCTGCTCGGTCTGGCCGGTTCGATCCTCGCGGTCTCCGCCTGGGGCGCCAGCGGCTTCGGCGACCAGGACCTGGCCGAGACGCTGCGCGTGGTCCTGCCCTCCTCGACCGCGATCGGGCTCGGCGTGACCGTGCTCTTCGCCGGGCTCTTCGCCAGCCTGCTCAGCCTCCGCCCGATCGAGTCGCGGACGGGGACCAAGCAGCCGCAGGTCGAGTCGGTCGAGGCCGCGGACGCGGACCTCGCCCGTACCGGTAGCTGACCTCCGCCATGACGTTGAGGACGCGGTCGAGCGAGCCGGAACCGGTGAATCCGGAGCCGACGAGCGAACTGGTCCCGTCCGGCGCCGCCGCTCCGGCGGCGGCGCCGGACCCGGCCACGCCGGGGACGTCCGGCGCGGGCAGCGCCGCCGCCCCCGCTACCGTTGACCCCGTGCTCGCGCCGGTACCGGAACCCGATCGGGCCGGCGACCAGGCCGGATCCGCGGATCCGGCCGAGCCGGACGCGACCGAGCCGGCAGCCGCGCCGGCGCCAGCGCCGCGACGCGGTGCCCTCGGAGGGCTACTCAACGGCGGTACCGTCGCGGTGCTCACCTGGCTGATCGCCACCCCGGTCGCCTTCGTGATCCCGAGCGTGGTCAGCCGGGACCCCTTCTCCGCCGGCGCCACGACCGTACCGATCGCCGGGGCGCTCTGCCTGATCGTCGCGGTCTTCCTGCTCGCGACCCGCCGGTCCGGGCAACTCGTCGCCGGCCTGGCCGCCGGGCTCGGCTCCGCCTGGATCGTGCTGATGCTGCGCTCGGCGCTCTACGGGACGCCGTTCGGCTTCGGCGGGCTCTTCGGCGACATGGGGCGGATGTCCGCCTCGGCCACCCGGTACACCACCACGCTGGCGAGCACCGACACGCTGATCCCGTCGCTGCCCTCGGAGTACCCGCCGTTCTACGCCTGGCTCGTCGGGCGGGCCTCGGTGCTGCTGCACGAGCCCGCGTGGCGGCTCGTCGCCGACGCCGAGGTCCTCTTCACCTCCGCCGCCGTGCTCGGCGCGTTCCTGATGTGGCGCCGGCTGGTGTCGCCCTGGATCGCGCTCGCCATCGCCGCGATCGGGCTGGTCACCTGGTCCGACCCGCGCAAGGCGTTCGAGGTGCTCACCCTCGCGATCTTCGTACCGTGGGTGCTGGAGGTCTTCGCGCGGACGCCGCGCCGGATGCACTGGCTGCCGGCGGGCCTGATCGGCGGCCTCATCGTGGTGACCTACCAGGCGTGGATGGTCTACTCGGCGATCGGGGTGCTCGCCCTCGTCGTGATCGCCTGGCGGGACCGCGCCACCCGCTGGTCCTACCTGCGCCGGCTCGGGCTGATCGTCGCGGTCGCCTTCGTCGCCTCGTCCTGGTACGTGGTCCCGTTCGTCTGGGCCTCGCTCACCAAGGGCGGCCAGTCGATCTCCGACCTCTACGTGTCGCGCGGCATCAACATGGGGATCTTCCCGTTCCTGGACGGGTCGCCGATCGGGCTCCTGCAGTTCGTCGGCCTGGTGGGCCTGGTCTGGCTCTGGCGGTCGGCCTGGTGGGCCCGGCCGCTGGGCCTGATCGTCATCGGGGTCTACGGGTACCGGCTGCTCTCGATGCTCCGCTACGGCCTCACCCAGCACACCGGCTTCCTGCACTACACGGCCCGGCTCTACGGCGTCATCTTCACCATCGCCGGGATCCTGGTGCTGGCGCACGTCGCGCCGATCATCCTCCGGCGGCTGCGCCCGGCACCGCCCCGGATGGCCACCGCGGCGCTGCTCGCGGTCGCGCTCGCGGCCTCCGCGATCACGTTCACCATGCGGTGGATGCCGGAGAGCGGCAAGAGCTTCCCGGGCGGCAGCTACGCCGAGACCAGCGGGTACGCGGCCGCGGCCTTCGCCGAACCGCTGCCCGGCGGCGGCTACCCGAAGTACGCGCCGAGCAAGGGGCGCCGGCCGTGGTTCCCGGTGGACCAGGTCCAGCAGGCGGTCGAGCGGGTGCTCGGCCCGAAGCCGGACCCGGTGACGCTCTCCACCGACGACCGGCTCTTCTCGTACCTGCCCTGGCCCGGTTACCTGGACAACGACCGGACCGCGGGGAGCACGCTGTCGCGCTGGGACGACCGGCGGGCGGAGATCCGTACCCTCGCCGGCATCAGCGACCCGCGCCAGTTCGCGGAGCGCAGCGGGGACACCCCGTTCGGGCCGATCGACGTCTTCGTGCTCCACAAGGAGGCGGGGACCTGGAACTGGCAGGACGAGCAGGCGTTCCAGCCGACACAGTTCTCGCCGCAGTACTGGACGATCGTGGACGGGCTGCCGGAGGAGATCGTGGTGGCGATCCGGCGCTGATCTTGTTGGTGGCGGTGCGTCGTGGTCGGGGTTGTGAGGACCGTTCGTTGCTCGCGGTGCGTCGTGGGGCGGGTGGAGGGGTGGGGCCGCCAGGCCCCGCTCAGCCCGTCACGCTTGATGTCTTCGCGGGGCACGGCGGCCCCCACCCCTGACCTGGTCGCTCTTCGCCGGTCCGCTCGGGCGCCGCGTCCGGGTGGAGCGGGCCGAGTTCCGGCACGTCGCGCCCTCGGCGGATGGCTCCTGCACCGACCCGGTTCGCTTGGTCGAGCCGGATCGGCGCCCGGCGCTCGTGCACCGTGGCGGTCCTTCGCGTCCGGCCCGGTCCGCAACTGGTGGACCGGGCCGGTGCGTGTTCGGGTCGGTCAGTGGGCGGCGTTGGCGAGGTAGCGGTCCTCGTTCGGCATGATGATCCACAGGGCCAGATAGATGATCACCTGCGTGCCGGGCAGGAGCAGCGAGAGCACGAAGAGCAGGCGCACGAGGCCGGTGGAGAGCCCGAACCGGCGGGCGAGCCCGGCGCAGACGCCGGCGATCATTCGGTTGTCACGGGGGCGGACCAGCTTGCGACTCATCGTCTCTTCTTCTCCAACTCCGCGGCGGTTGCGCCGCACCTGCCATCCACGGTATGAACCGCCGGCCACGCCGGCCTCCGACCGGAGGCGGATTCGCGGGACCGGCACCCGTAGGTGCTGTACCCCGGCTGGCCGGCCGGGAAGCCGGGGCGCAGGATCGGGGTAGGCTCGCCGCCGGTCGGCGCAGTTGGCGATGGGGGTAGCGATGATCAGCGTCTTTGATCTGTTCACGGTGGGGATCGGGCCGTCCAGCTCGCACACCGTCGGGCCGATGCGAGCGGCGCGCACCTTCGCCGCCGGGCTCAAGGCGGACGGGCTGCTGGTCGAGGCGGCGCGCATCCAGGCGGAGCTGTTCGGTTCGCTCGGCGCGACCGGGCACGGGCACGGCAGCGACCGGGCGGTGCTGCTCGGGCTCGCCGGCGAGCTGCCGGAGACGGTGGAGACCGACGGGGTGCCGGAACGGATCGCCGCCATCCGGGCGACCGGGCGGCTCGACGTGCTGGGCGCGCACGAGATCGACTTCGACCACGACCGGGACCTGGTGCTGCACCGGCGCCGCTCGCTGCCGTACCACCCGAACGGGATGATCTTCACGGCGTACGACCGGAGCGGCGCGGTGCTGCGGGCCCGCACGTACTACTCCGTCGGTGGCGGCTTCGTGGTGGACGAGGCGGCGGCTGGCGCGGACCGGATCAAGCCGGACCCGACGGTGGTGCCGTACCCGTTCACGACCGGGGTGGAGCTGCTGGAGATGGCGGCCGAGGCGGGGCTGTCGATCAGCGACGTGATGCTCGCCAACGAGCGGGCCTGGCGCAGCGAGGCCGACATCCGGGCCGGCCTGCTGGAGATCTGGCGGGTGATGCGGGAGTGCGTCGAGCGCGGCTGCCACACCGACGGCGTGCTCCCGGGCGGGCTGCGGGTACGCCGCCGCGCCGCGGAGCTGCGCCGGGGTCTGGAGGCCGACGACGCCGGCCACTCGTACGGCGACGCCGGGCCGGGCGGCGCCCGGGCGACGGGTGCCGGCGGGCCGGGCGACCCGTTGCGGGTGATGGACTGGGTCACGCTCTTCGCGCTGGCGGTCAACGAGGAGAACGCGGCCGGCGGCCGGGTGGTGACCGCGCCCACCAACGGCGCGGCCGGGATCATCCCGGCGGTACTGCACTACTACGACCGGTTCGTCCCGTCCGCCTCGCCCGAGGGGATCATCCGGTTCCTGCTCGCCGCGGCGGCGATCGGCGTGCTCTTCAAGGAGAACGCCTCGATCTCCGGGGCGGAGGTCGGCTGCCAGGGCGAGGTGGGTTCGGCCTGCTCGATGGCGGCGGCGGGCCTGGCGGAGGCGCTCGGCGGCACGCCGGAGCAGGTGGAGAACGCGGCCGAGATCGGCATGGAGCACAATCTCGGGCTCACCTGCGACCCGGTGGGCGGACTGGTGCAGATTCCGTGCATCGAGCGCAACGCGGTGGCGAGCATCAAAGCGATCACCGCCGCCCGATTGGCGTTGCGCGGTGACGGTGTGCACGCGGTCTCGCTCGACAAGGTAATCAAGACAATGCGGGAGACCGGTGCCGATATGAAGGTCAAGTACAAGGAGACCGCGCGCGGGGGCCTCGCGGTGAACGTGATCGAGTGCTGAGCGTAGCGGCCTTGTCCGCTTACTTCCCTGGATTCCTTACTGCTAACCTATGGCGCGTCAAGCGGCCCGCCGGAGCGGGCTCGCCGCCGCGGGGTACGCCGTGTCCGTCGGACCCGGCCCAGACACGCGAGCACAATGGTTTCCAGGATGGCCGCGCGTGACGGCCAGAGGGAGAGGTCGGTACGTGATCCGATCAGGGCGGGTCGGCGGAATTCTCCGGCGAACCGGCCTCCAGCCGTCGTTCCCCCGTGCCGGGAGGCAGGCGTGACGGCGAGCGTGATGGGGGTCTGGTCGCACCGCAACGCACTCCGTCTGCTGGTGCGTAGGGACCTCGCGGTCAAGTACCAGCAGTCCGTGCTCGGCTACCTGTGGTCGTTGATCGAGCCACTGGCCATGGGCATTATCTACTGGTTCGTCTTCGGCGTCCTCTACGGCACCGGACAGCACCTGGGGCCGGCCAAGGATTCGTACCCACTGTTCCTCATCACCGGCATCTTCGCCTGGATGTGGACGAACTCCGCCATCAGCGAGGCGACCTCCGCGCTGACCGGGCAGGCCCGTCTGATCACCACCATGCGGGTGCCGCGCGAGGTCTTCCCGCTCGGCCGGGTGATCGGGCGCTTCGCCGAGTACGTCGCCGGCCTGCCGGTGCTGATCGCCCTCGCCGTGTACTTCGGCGAGTTCCGCCTCGGGATGAACCTGCTGGCCCTGCCGCTCGGCGTGCTCCTGCTGATGGTGCTGCTGACCGGCGTGGCGATGCTGCTCTCCTCGCTCAACGTGCTGCTCGCGGACGTCGACCGGATGATGCGGCTGATCACCCGGCTGCTCTTCTACGCCACCCCGATCACGTACCCGCTGGCCCTGGTGCAGAAGTCGGGCATGCCGGAGTGGCTGAAGACGCTCTACGAACTCAACCCGCTGGTCGGCATCTACCAGTTGTTCCACGCGGTCTGGTACCCCTCGGAATTCCCCAGTAACGGCCTGCTCGCCATCTCCGTAATCGGCAGTGTGGTGCTCTTCTTCGGCGGTTGGTGGGTATTCAGGGCACTCGAGCCCGCCGTGCTCAAGGAGCTTTAGTGAGCGAGCCGATCATCGAGGCCGAGAACCTCGGCATCCGCTTCGTCCGCAACCGCCGCCGGCAGCTGCGGATCCGCGAGATGTTCATCCACCGGGGTGGGCGCCAGCCCCACGCCAACGAGTTCTGGCCGTTGCGGAACGTGTCGTTCCAGATCCAGTCGGGCGACGCGGTCGGCATCATCGGCAAGAACGGCACCGGCAAGAGCACGCTGCTCCGGCTGATCGCCGGCGTGCTGATCCAGGACGAGGGCCGGATCAAGGTACGCGGGGAGGTCGCGCCCCTGCTCGAACTCTCCGCCGGCTTCTCCAACGACCTCACCGGCCGGGAGAACGTCCACCTCGTCGGCTCGCTGCACGGTCTGAGCCCGAACTACCTGAAGCGGCACTTCGACGAGATCGTCGAGTTCGCCGGTGAGCAGGTCAGCAAGGCGGTCGACACGCCGGTACGGCACTACTCGTCCGGTATGAAGGTCCGCCTCGGCTTCGCGGTGATCTCGCACCTGACCCACCCCATCCTGCTGATGGACGAGGTGATGGCGGTCGGCGACGCCGAGTTCCGGAAGAAGTGCTACGACACCATCGAGCGGCTGCTCGCCGAGGGGCGCACGCTGGTGCTGGTTTCGCACAACGAGGGCGACCTGACCCGGTTCTGCACCCGCGGCCTCTACTTCGACCGGGGCGAACTGAAGATCGACGGTACGGTGCGCGACGCGCTCGACGCGTACAACAACGTGGTCCGGACGTGACGCTGGCGCTGCTGCTCCGCTCGACACCCGCCGCCGAGCCGGTCACGCTGGCCACCGGCGAACCGCTCACCCAGCACCTCGAAGCCCAGCTCCGCCAGGCCGGCGCCCGGGACGTGGCCACCGTCACGACCGCGGCCGGCCTGGCCGAGCTGGTCGCGACGGCGCGCGAGCCGGTCCTGCTCTGCGGCGACGACCTCGTCGCGCACACGGCGGTACTGCGGCATCTCGCCACGAGTCCGGTCGGCCCGACCGTGGCGCTGGTGCTCCCGGCCGCCGAGGCGGGCCCCGGCCAGGCCGCCGTCGCCGAGGACCGCGGCCAGGTCGTGATCGCCGGCTCGCCCGGCGAACTGGGCGACGCGGCCACCGGTACCTTCGGCGGCGCCCTGAAGGTCGGCACCGCCGACCTGCCGGCGCTGGTGAACGCCGCCCGCGCCGCCGCCGGGGAGGCCGGCCACGGGCCGGTGCTGGACCGCGTGCTCACCGCGCTGGCCCGCGGCACCACGATCTCCGCCCACCGGGTCCGGCTGCTCGTGGCCCGGCGTGCCACCGGCCAGCGCGCGGTCGCCGCGGCCGAGGCCGAGGTGGCGGCGGTCGACTCGGACGCCGCCGAGCTGCGCCTCTCGGTCAAGGAGCGGGACGACTTCTTCACCACGTTCGCGGTCAGCAGCTGGTCGCCGCACGTCACACGGCTGGCCGCCCGGATCGGTCTCGGACCGACCGGGGTCACCGCGATCTCGGTGCTCTTCGCCGTCGCCGCCGCCGCGCTCTTCGGGTACGGGGGCCGGCCCGCGCTGGTCGCCGGCGCGGTCCTGCTCTACCTCGGCTTCGTGCTGGACTGCGTCGACGGGCAGCTGGCCCGGTACACGCGGGAGTTCAGCCCGTGGGGCGGCTGGCTCGACACGATGGCCGACCGGGCGAAGGAGTACCTGGTCTACGCCGGGCTCGCGATCGGGGTCGACCGGGCCGGCCTGGGCAACGGCTGGACCCTCGCGATCGCCGCGATGACCCTCCAGACCGCCCGGCACATGACCGACACCTGGTACGGGGTGCTGCACGACGAGGCGGCCCGCCGGGCGAAGCCAGCCGGCACGGCGCCCGCCGGCGGGCTGGGCGACCGGCTCAGCCGCGCCTCCACCCGGGTGCAGGCCGACACCGGCTCGGTCAGCTACTGGCTCAAGCGCACCGTGGTCTTCCCGATCGGGGAGCGGTGGGCCCTGATCGCGCTGACCGCCGCGCTGTTCAACCCGCTGGTCAGCCTGGTGGCGGTGCTGGTCTGGGGCGGTCTCGCGGCCGCGTACACGCTGCTGCTGCGCACGGTGCGGGCGCACTCGATGCGGGTGGCGGTGCTCTCCGGCGTCGACACGGCGCTCTACCGGGACGACGGGTTCGTCGCCCGCCGGCTCGGGGACGTCGGGCGCCGGCTGCGCCAGCCGGGACCGCTGCTCTCCGGGGTGGTCGGCCTGGCCGGCAGCGCCGCCCTGCTCGGCGTGGCCCTGACCGGCGTACGCGGGGTCGGGCTGCGCGTGACGGTGGTCGCCGCCCTGCTGGTGGCCCTGACCGCCGGGCTGCGGGCGGCGGTGCCGCACAACGGGGCGCTGGACTGGCTGGTGCCGGCCGCGCTGCGGGCCGCCGAGTACGTTTTCGTGATCGCCATCGACGTCGCCGCCGACGTGCCGGGGCCGGTGACCTTCGCCCTGCTCTTCGTGCTGGCGCTGCACCACTACAACCTGACCTCGCGGCTGGAGAAGCACGAGCGGGCGCCGCTGCTGCGCAACTTCGGGCTGGGCTGGGACGGCCGGCTGATCCTGTTGACCCTCGCGGTCCTCGCCGGGGTGGCGTCGATCGGGATCGCCGTGCTCGCCGGGTACCTCTTCGTGGTCTTCATGGTGAGCGCGACCGCCGGCTGGGTGATGGCCGTCCGCGAGCGCCGGGCCCGCGGCGCTAGTGTCGATTCGGGTTGGAAAAGGATAGATCGGCCGGAGGAGACGACCCGGTGGGCGGCGGCGGCCACCACCGCGACCACCGAGGAACGGGACCGATGACTCTGATCAGTTTTGTCGTGCCGGTCTACCAGGTGCAGGGCTACCTGCGGCAGTGTCTCGACTCGATCCTGAACCAGTCGTTCACCGACATCGAGGTCGTCGCCATCGACGACTGCTCGCCCGACCACAGCGGGGAGATCCTCGCCGAGTACGCGGCCCGCGACGCCCGGCTCCGCGTCATCACGCTGGAGCGCAACGAGGGTCAGGGGCCCGCCCGCAACCGCGGTGTCGCCGCCGCGACCGGCGAGTACGTCTGGTTCCTCGACAGCGACGACTGGCTCGCCGACGGGGCGCTGCGGGCGGTGGTGGACCGGCTCCGGGAGACCGACGCCGAGGTGCTGATCGTCGACCACGCCCGGGTCTACTGGGACAACCAGACCGACTCCAGCGTGCAGGGACGCCGCTTCCACCTGGCGCCGCAGGTCTTCGCGCTGCGCGACTGGCCCGAGGCGATCGACATCCTGCACGTGCCGTGGAACAAGGTGATCCGCCGGGACCTGCTGGACCGGCTCGGCTTCCAGTTCCGCTCCGGCTGGTACGAGGACGTGCCGTTCACGTACGGGCTGCTCGGCACGGCGGAGCGGATCACCCTGCTGGACCGGGTCTGCGTCTACTACCGGCAGCGGCGGGCCGGCGCGGCTACCCGTACCGTCGGCGACGGGCACTTCGCGATCTTCCCCAACTGGGCGCAGGTCTTCGACACCCTCGACGACTCCCGCCCCGGCGCCGCCCAGCTGCGCGGCCTGCTCTTCCGCCGGATGATCTGGCACTTCCTGATGGTCCGGGGCAACGAGGACCGGCTCCCCAAGCAGCTGCGGAAGCGGTTCTTCACCGAGATGACCGCGCACTACCGGCGCTACCTGCCGCCCGGCGGGTACCCGGTGCCGGGTGGGGGCGAGGGGCTCAAGCACCGGCTCGTGGCGGGCGGCCGGCACGGCACCTTCCAGGCGCTGCGGCTCGCCTTCCGGGCCACCGGCGCCGCCCGTACCGCCGGCGAGGCGGTGGCCCGCCGGGGCGTACGCGCCGCGCGGGCGGTGGTGCGCGCCGGGCGCGAGGCGGCCAACCGGAGCTACTACGCGCTCCAGCGGCGCCGCTCGATCGACCCGTCGCTCGCCCTCTACGCCGCCTACTGGTACCGCGGCTACGCCTGCAACCCGGCCGCGATCTACGAGAAGGCGCGCGAGCTGGCCCCGGGCGTACGCGGGGTCTGGGTGGTCCGGCGGGACAAGGTCAGCACCCTGCCGCCGGGGGTGGCGTACGTGGTGGCCGGTTCCCGCGCCTACTACCGGGCGCTGGCCCGGGCCAAGTACCTGATCAACAACGTGAACTGGCCGAACAACGTGGTCAAGCGCCCCGGCTCGGTGCACGTGATGACCCACCACGGCACCCCGCTGAAGGTGATGGGGCTGGACCAGCAGGACTACCCGGGCGGCGTGCAGGACCCGGACTTCGCCGGCCAGATGCGCCGGGCGGACCGCTGGGACTTCAGCGTCACCGCCAACGCCTTCACCACCCAGATGTGGGAGCGGGCCTACCCGTGCCGGTACGAGACGTTGGAGACCGGCTACCCCCGCAACGACCGGCTCGCCAACGCCACGGCGGCCGACGTCGAGGCGGCCCGGGCCAAGCTCGGCATCGCGCCCGGGCAGCGGGTGGTGCTCTACGCGCCCACCCACCGGGAGCACCACCCCGGCTACCACCCGCCGTTCGACCCGGCGGAGTTGGTGGAGGCGCTCGGCCCGGACGCTCAGCTGCTGATGCGCAGCCACTACTTCCACGACCGGGCGCACGCCCCGGGCACCGCCCGGCAGGCGGAACGGGTCCGGGACGTCTCGGCGTACCCGTCGGTGGAGGAGCTCTACCTGGCCTCGGACGTGTTGGTCACCGACTACTCCTCGCTGATGTTCGACTACGCGATCCTGGACCGGCCGATTGTCGTCTACGCTCCTGACTGGCAGGCGTATCGGCTGGTGCGGGGCGTCTACTTCGACATCACCGCCGAGCCGCCGGGTGCGGTCGCGACCACGTTCGCGGACCTGCTCGACCTGTTCCGCACCGGCGCCGTCGACAACGACGCGGCGGTGAAGGCGCGCGGTCAGTTCCGGCGCAGGTTCTGCGCGCTGGAGGACGGGCGGGCCGCCGAGCGGGTAGTCCGGCGGGTACTGCTGAACCAGGCCTGACCGGACCGGGGTGGGTGCGCCGGGCCGGAAGTTGGTCGAGCTGGAACAGAACGGGCGGACAGGCAGACAGGGGCGCGAGATGGGGTCCGTACTGACGGTCGTCGTACCGATCTACAACGTAGAGCGCTACCTGGCCGAGTGCCTGCGTTCGCTGGCCGGGCAGACCTACCCGGACCTGGACATCGTGCTGGTGGACGACGGCTCGACCGACGGCAGCGCCGAGGTGGCGCAGCGGCACGTCGCGGCCGACCCCCGGTTCCGCCTGGTCCGCCAGCCGAACCGCGGCCTCGGCGCGGCCCGCAACGTCGGCATCGACTTCGGCATGGGCGACTACCTGACCTTCGTCGACAGCGACGACGTGCTGCCGCCGTACGCGCTGGAGGTGCTGGTCGGCGCCCTGGAGCAGACCGGCTCGGACTTCGCCTCCGGCAACGTCGCGCTCTTCACCTCGCGGGGGCTGCGGCAGTCGCCGCTGCACCGGGGCACCCACCGGGTCACCCGGCTGCGCTCCAGCCTGGCCACCCAGCCGAACCTGGTCTACGACCGGCTCGCCTGCAACAAGGTGTTCCGCCGCTCGTTCTGGGAGCAGCGCGGGCTGAAGTTCCCCGAGGGCGTGCGGTACGAGGACATCCCGGTGACCGTGCCGGCGTACGCCATGGCCGAGGCGGTCGACGTGATCGACCTGCCGGTCTACTACTGGCGCCAGCGCGAGGCCGGTACCGACCAGTCGATCAGCCAGCGGCAGGGCGAGGTCCGCAACGTCGTGGACCGCTTCGCCGCGGTCGAGAGCGCGAGCCGCTCCCTGGCCGCGCTCGGCGAGACGAAGCTCAAGGACTGGTACGACGAGACCGCGCTCCAGAGCGACCTGCGCATGTTCCTGGACCTGCTGCCCGACGTGGACCAGGCGTACCGGCTGCGCTTCCTGGACCTGACCGGCCACTACCTCGCCCAGGTCGACGACCGGGTGGTCGACCGGCTGGCGCCCCGGCTGCGGGTGGCCTGGCGGCTGGCGAAGGAGCGGGCCCTGTCGGAACTGGTCGCCGTCGTCGCGGCGAGCCGGCCCGGCACCGCCCCGCCGAAGGTGGTCCGCCGGGGGCGCGGCTACTACGTGCAGCTCCCGCTCCTGGACGACCAGCACCCGGCCGCGCCCCGGAGACTCTTCCTCGCCCCGGAGGGCATCCGCACCGAGGTGCACGAGGTGCGCTGGGCCGACGGTCGACTGCACGTACGCGGGCTCGCGTACGACGTGCTGCGCGGGGCGGGCAACCCGTGGGGCTCCACCCGGATGCTCTGGCTGCGCGAGGCGGGCGACCGGCGGCGCTTCGTACCGCTGGCGACCCGTACCACCCGCATCGCCGAGGCCCCGAGTTCGGTGCCGTACGGCTGGGCGGGCTTCTCGGCCAGCATCGACCCGCGCCGGCTCGCCGGCAAGCAGGGCTGGGAGCCCGGCGACTGGGCCTTCAACGTCGCCACCCTCGGGGTGGACGGGCTGCGCAAGCGGGCGCTCGGCATCGGCGAGTCGCGGCCGGCGCTGCCGGCCAGCTGGGTCGCCGACGGCGTGCGGCTGGTCCCGTACGTCCAACAGGGGCGGCTGCGGCTGCGGGTCGAGCGCCCGCGCAACTGGGTCACCGGTACCCGGATCGACGGCGACGCCCTGGTCGTCGAGGGCGACGGGCTCGACCGCGCGGCCACGGCCGTGCTGCGGCTCACCCGGGTGAACGGGGTGATCTGGCGGTCGTACCCGGTGCAGCTGCCCGACGAGGGGACGAGCTGGTCCGCCCGGATACCGCTGGCCGACCTGGTGGGCGGCAGCGCCCTGACGGACCGCCCGGTGCTGGTCGGCGAGGCGGGCGCGGCCTGGCGGGTCGCCTTCGCGGACGGCGACGGCGAGGCGCGCGAGCTGCCGGTACCGACCGACTTCGCCGGGCTGCGGCACACCGTCGGCGAGGTGGAGCTGCTCGCCCGGCCCGCCGACGACGAGGTGCTCTGGCTGCGGGCGCTGCCACCCGGGCCGATGGTCCGGGCCGCCGAGCTGACCGACGGGGTGCTCTCGCTCAGCGGCGAGCTGCCCGCCGGGCCCGGCGCCGGGGCGGGCGGCGGCCGGGGCGAGCTGCGGATGGTGCTGCGGCGCCGGGAGGGTGCCGGCCCGACCGAGCTGCCGGAGCCGGACGTCATCCTCCCCGTCGAGGTCGCGGGCGCCGCCTGGACGGTGCGCGTCCCGCTCGGCGGCGAGGGCGCGCCGGGGGACGGCGACTGGCTGCCGCTCTACCAGCGCGACGGCGACGCGGGCCCGATCGACCTGCCGTTCGACGTGGCGGCCCGGCGCCGGCTGCCGCGCGACGTGCGGGTGGGCAACCGGCGGCTGGAGGTGCTGCCGGACCGCGAGCGCGAGGTGCTGCGGCTGGGCACCGTCACCGGTCGGGGCGCGTGAACCGGCGCTGAGCGGGTATCCCCCGCGCATTGCTGTTCCAGCGGCGAGGGGGATACGCGGTGGAGAGCCGAGCCAGGGCCATGGGCCATGCCATACACCCCATGTTGATCGTGTTTCCGCTCGGCTTGCTGGCCACGGCGGTGATCTTCGACATCCTGTACCTCATCACGGACCGGACGGGTTTCCAGGTCTCCGCCGCGTACACCATCGCGGCCGGGGTGATCGGCGGCCTGGTCGCCGCCCTGTTCGGCGCGATCGACCTGCGGGCCATCCCGTCCGGGACCCGGGCCAAGCGGGTCGGTACCGTCCACGGGCTCGGCAACGTCATCGTGGTGCTGCTCTTCGGCGTGAGCTGGCTGCTGCGGCTCAACGCGGAGAACTGGGAACCCTCCGCCGCCGCGTTGATCCTCGGCTTCGTCGCCATCGTGCTCTCCGGCGTCACGGCCTGGCTCGGCGGGGAACTGGTCGAGCGGCTGGGCATCAGCGTGAGCTCCAACGCCGGCGTCGACGCCCCGAGCTCCCTCTCCCACTGAGCGACCGGGCCGCGTCGCCGGTTCGGGTCGCGGCCGGGCCGTGCGGCCGGTTCCGGGTCGCGGCCGGGCGCGCTACGCCGCGTCGCGGATCGCCAGGACGGCCTGGACCAGCGCGGCGTGGGTCAGCGTCTGCGGGTAGTTGCCGAGGTAGGCGCCGCTGACCGGATCCACCTCCTCCGGGTAGAGCCCGAGCGGGCCGGCGTGCTCGACCAACCGCTGGAACAGCTCCACCGCCTCCCGCCGGCGGCCCGTGTGGGCGAGGGCCTGGACCAGCCAGAACGAGCAGGGCAGGAAGGCGCCCTCCGCGCCGGGGAGGCCGTCGGTGCCGGGCGGGTACCGGTAGAGCAGCGTCCCGCCGGCCGAGAGCCGCTCGCGGACGGCGTCGACGGTGCCGCGCACGCGGGGGGAACCGGCGTCGTCCAGGTCGAGCAGCGGCAGCACCAGCAGCGCCGCGTCCAGGTCCGCCGAGCCGTACCGGCCGACGTAGCTGCCGGTACCCGGGTCGAAGCCCCGGGTCCGGACCTCGCCGGCGATGGCGTCCCGGGCGGCCTGCCACCGCCGGCGCCGGCGCTGGCGCAGCCCGTGGGTCTCGCCGATGCGCAGCGCCCGGTCCAGGGCGAGCCAGCCCATCAGCTTCGAGTGCACGTGCTGCCCGGGCTCGCGCAGCTCCCAGATGCCGGCGTCCGGCTCGCACCAGCGCCGGGCGACCACGTCGGCGAAGCCGCGCACGGCCCGCCAGGTCTCGCTCGACAGCGGGCGTCCGGCCCGGACGAACGCCCAGGCCGCGTCGACCACCCAGCCGTACGCGTCCAGCTGGTGCTGGCCGGCGGCGGCGTTGCCGACCCGTACCGGCGCGCTGCCGAGGTAGCCGGCCCAGCCGGGCAGTTGCCGCTCCGGCGGTACGCGCCGGCCGTCCAGGGTGAGCAGCGCCGGCAGGCGTGGCCGCTGCAACCGGCTGGCGTGCAGCAACCAGGCGAGGAAGCCGTGTGCCTCGTCGAGCAGGCCGACGCTGAGGAAGGCGTTGACCCCGATGCTGGCGTCGCGAGGCCAGACGTAGCGGTAGTCCCAGTTGCGTACCCCGCCCGGGTCCTCGGGCAGCGAGGTGGTCGGCGCGGCCACCGGGGCCTGCGAGGGGGAGTAGGTGAGCAGCCGCAGCGTGAGCAGGCTGCGTACGACGTGCTCCCGGAACGGCAGCGACTGGTCGATCCCGGCGGCCCAGAGCCGCCAGCGGTGCTCGTCCTCGGCGACGAACTCCCAGGCCGCGGCCGGTGCGACGTCGACGAGGGGTTCCCGCTGCGCCACGGTCAGCACGAGGGTGACCGGGTGCCCCGGTACGACCGTGACCGGGGTGGGCCGCCCGCCGGGTTCGACGGTGAGCGCGGGCGCGCAGCGCAGGGAGATCGCGAGCGCCCCCCACTCGCAGACGAGAAGGTCGCGCCGGCGGCGGACCCGGGGCGGGCGGTGCCGTACCCCGAGCCGGGGGTCGAACTCGACGAGCGCCTCGACCGCTCCCCGCTCGGCCGAGAGCCGTCGCACGACGAGGTTCGTCGGCAACAGCCGGCCGCCGACCTCCGCCACCATCGCCTCGGTCAGGGTGAGCCGGGCGTCCCCCACCGCCCAGGTGGTCTCCAGCGTGGCGGTGTCCGGCCGGTACCGCCGCCGGACGACCGCCGCGGGCCGCGCCGGCCCGGTACGGAAGGTGCCGGCCGCCGCCCCGCCGACCAGGCGGCCGAAGACGGGCTCGCCGTCGAAGCGGGGTACGCAGAGCCAGTCCATCGCCCCGTCGGCGGCGACGAGTGCGGCGGTACGGGTGTCGCTGAGCAGGCCGTAGTCGGCTATCGGCGGTGGCCTGCGGGAATGCGTCTCGACGGCCGGCCCGGTCACCGGCCCGGCCCCGTCGGTCGTGCGGTCACCGGAGCGGCCCCGTCGGTCGTGCGGTCACCGGAGCGGCCCTGTCGGTCGTGCGGTCAGCGGGCGCCGAGAAGCAGTCCAAGAACGACCCCGTAGGCGATGTGTACGGCGACGACGACCGCGGGGGTCGGGATGCCGTAGTTGAGGGCGAGCAGACCGGGCGGCTCCAGCACGGCGGTGCTGGCCGGCCCGGCCCGGTGGGTGGCCATGCGCGGGTGGACGCCGGGTAGCAGCGGCAGGATCACCGTCAGCGCGACGGTGACGTGGAGCAGTCCGAGCAGTGCCCCGAGCCACCAGGTCGCGCGGTGCAGCAGGGCGAAGGTGGCGGCGTAGCCGAGGGCGAAGCCCTGACCGGCGCAGAGGTGCAGGAAGAACCCGGCGACCCGGGCCCGGTCGGGGTCCTCGGTGACCAGCGTCCCGAGGACCAGGGCGAAGTCGAGGCGGGTGAGACCGGCCAACTGCGCGGTGATCATCGTGGCGGTGAGGGCGGTCGTGGCCACCACCCCGAACAGCGCCCATCCGGCCCAGTCCATCTCACCGGCGGCCGACGGCGCGGTCCGTCGGCGCCGGTGGGAGCGGGAAACGCCGGTTTGCTGGCATTCCACCACGATACTCAGTTATCGGGCATCTCCGGCCCTGGTCGGAGGGGGCGATACTCGGTGCCCGGAGATCAGCGGGTCTTCCGCTGCCGCAGCGAGGGCACCACCCGGCGCAGCACCTGCTTGCCGCGGTACTTCAGCGACGCCTGCCCGCGCCGGCCCACGTACACGGCGGCGACGGCGGGACTGTGCAGGGCGGCGGCCAGCCGGGTGCCGGTGATCACGAGGCGGGGCGCCCGGATGCCGTGGCGGATGCGGGCCGTACGCCCGTCGGGGAGCGAGATCGCTCCGGTGCCCCAGGTGTCGCCGCCCGGGCTGAGGGGGAACTCGCGGCCCTGGTCGCGGACGAGGAGCTGGAGCCGGTGGGTGCCGGTACCGACCTCGTCGAGCGGGATCGCGCAGCTCCAGCGGAGCCCGTGCTCGGTCAGCGCGCGCACCACGATCGGACGGCGTACCAGGGTGTCGCCGACCTCCAGGAGCAGGTCCTCGCGGACCTCGCCCGGGGTGGCGCTGATGCCGGGCAGGTGGGCGTTCCCCTCGATCACCGGCGGCTCGCCCGGCTTGATCTTGCTGAAGGTCGCCGTGGCCTGGTTGATCCGCAGAAGGTGCTGGTACCGGTCGAACTCCGCGTGGCCGAGGTAGAGCTGGCCGTGCCGCACGCGCAACGGCGCGCCGGAGCGGGGCTGCCGGATGGTGGCGGGGTCCTGCTCGTAGACGCCGACCGCGCGCATCCCGACGTGCGAGGCGCTGGCGAACTCGCTGGACGTCTCCACCGGGATGTCCTCGAAGAGCGCGGCCATCCGGCCGGCGAACTCGGTGAGCTGGGCGTCGTCGAGCGACTCGGCGGCCAGCTTGGCGTAGTGCAGCTGCATGTACGCGATCCAGCGGTACACCGCGTGCCGGGTGCCCTCGTCGGTGACCCCGTCCAGCTCGCCGGCGAGCCGCTCCACGATGCCGAGGTGCTGGAAGATCTTTTTCGGCTGGCTGCGCGCGTCCATGATCGAGGTGCCGTCGCCGCGCAGCCGGTACAGGTACGCGAGCCGGGGAGTGAGGACGGTACGGTCCGCCTGCATCATTAACGGCAAGGTGAACAATACGTCTTCGAAAGCTGTGCCCTCGGTGAATTCCACGCCGGTCGAGAGTACGAAATCGCGGCGGAATACCTTGTTGCACGCCGACGGGTTGCCCACGATGTCCGGCGCTTCGGAGAGGTGTTTGATGAGCCGGGTGCCGCTCATCAACTCGCGCCGCCACCGAGGGCTCGGGCGCGGCGGCAGACCGTGCATGTCGCCGACCGCGATCTGTGCGTCGTGTTCGTCCGCGAGGCGGAGCAGATCGTGCAGACCGTCGGCGGGGTAAATGTCGTCGGAATCGAGAAATGCCAGGTAACGCCCCGTGGCGAGCCGTACGCCGTGGTTGCGGGCGGCGCCGAGACCGGCGTTGGCCTGCCGGACGTAGCGCACGCCGGGGGCCTTGGCCGCGTACTCCTGCGCGATCCGCCCGGAGTCGTCGGGCGAACCGTCGTCGATCACGAGAACCTCGAGCCGGTCCCGACAGCCCTGCCGATCGATGGACTCCAGTGCCTCAGGTAGCCACTTTTCGGTGTTGTACACCGGGACGACGACACTCGCCCATGGGCCTGACATGATCACCTCACGTAAGTGGATACTGGGGTCGTCCGAGGGCGTATTCGCTGCCGACTCTAAATTCTCAGGTGTGCTGAACTCTATGCGAAGACTACGTCGGTCACTCAGACCGGTCCGCAGCGGCGCTCGTCGTGCCCGTGCGCGACTGGGAGACCTCGGGGCGCTACTGAACACCCGCGGAGTCGCTTTTCAGGATATCCGCTGGGTCGCCCGTACCGCCCTGGCACGTGATCAACCTGACCTGGCCGAACGGGCCCTGCTGGAGCTCGTCCGGCTCGGCAAGGCCAGCGCGGAGGAGCAGCGCCTGCTGCGCCGCCTCGCCGACGAGCGGGGCGCGGGCGCCCCGGGCCGGCAGCCGCGTCCGTCGACCGCGCCGGAACCCTCGGCCGGAGTCGGGTCCGGGTCGTCGGCCGGGCGCCCGGTCGAGGCCGGGTCGTCGGCCGGTTCGCCCCAGTTGCTGATCTGGCGGGACCGGGCGGACGCCCCGCTCCAGGCCACCCTGGTCGACCCGGCGGCCGGCGTACCCGCCGACGCGGGGTCCGGCCGCTCCGGCACCGTCGCCGTCTGGCGTACCGGGTGGCGCGAGCTGCCCCGCTCGCTCGCCGACGAACTCGCCATCGGCCTGCTCACCCGCGTCGCCGTGCGCAACGGCGTCACCACCGTACGGGCGGACGACCCGTCCAGCGCCCCGCTGGCCGAGGCGGTCACCCGCGCGGTACGGGACGCCGGTCGCCCGTCCGCCCCGACTTCGGAGCTGATCCCGTGATCATTCCCTGGCGTCGCGGTACCGCCGCCGCCCACTTCCTCGACGACGCGCTCTCGGCCCTGACGGCGGCCGACTGGACCGCCGCCGAGCCCCCGGTGGCCTGCGCGTACTGGCCGGTCGACCTGGCCAACCCCTACCAGGCACTGATCTACAGCGGCTTCCCGCGGCACAACCTGGTGCCGATCCGGCTGCGGGAGTTCGGCAGGTTCGACTCGCTGCTCGACGCGCTCCCCGAGGACCTGCCCCGGGTGCTGCACGTGCACTGGCTCTACGAGGTGACCGCCGGCAGCGGCAGTCAGGGGGACGCGCTGGCGCGGGTCACCCGGTTCGAGGGGGAGATCCGACGCCTGCGCGGCCGGGGCGTGCGCCTGCTCTGGACGGTCCACAACGTACTGCCGCACGAGACCGTCTACCCGGAGGTCGAGAAGCGGCTGCGCCGGTTCATGCTGGAGAACTCGGACCTGGTGCACGTGATGCACGACAGCCACCTGGAGCTGCTGGAGAGCACCTTCGGCGTCGCCCCGAAGGCCGCCGCCGTCGTCTCCCACCCGTCGTACGTCGGGGCGTACCCGGACCACGTGGACGCGGCGGCGGCCCGTGCCCACCTCGGCGTCCCGCGTACCGCGCGGGTGCTGGTCACGTTCGGCCAGATCCGGCCGTACAAGGGACACACGGCGTTCTTCGACGCGTTCGACCGCGCCGTGCGCCTGGAACCGAGGCTGCGCTGGCTGGTCGCCGGCAAGGTCCGCGACGAGCCGGGCGGCCGGGAGTTCATGCGGCGGGCCGCCGAGCACCCGGCGGTCCTCTTCTACCCGGGCTTCGTACCCGAGGCGGACGTCCAGTTCTACCTGCGCGCGGCCGACGCGGCGGTCTTCCCGTACCGGTCGTCGCTGAACTCCGGCGCGGTCGCGCTCACCGCCGGCTTCGACCTGCCGGTGTACGCCTCGACGGGCACCAGCCTCAGCGACCTGATGCCGCCCGAGGCGGTGGTCCGCTTCGACCTGGACGACCCGGAGAAGACCGCCCGGCTGCTGGCCGAGCCGCCGGCCGAGGTCTCCGCCGCCGCCCGCGACGCGGTCCGGACGCACTCGCGGGGCATCGCCCCGGCGGTCGTCAGCGACCAGCTCGCCACCGAGCTGCGCCGCAGCCTCTGACCGGCCCCGCCCCGCCCCCGCCCGCTCGCGGCGGGGCGCGGCGGGCGTGCGTGGGTCAGCGGCGGACGATACGGCGCTTGGCGGCGCGGGCGTAGCGACGGGCCACGAACGTCGTCGCCTTCGCGAGCGACCGGGCGCCGCCGACCGCGATCGTCTCGGTCGGCCGCCCGGCGCCCCGGCCGGCCGCCGCCGCGGCCCGGGCCGCCTTCGGCGAGGTGAGGTCGACAACGTCGTACTCGCTGCCGGTCTCCCAGCGCTCGCCGTGGGTCCGGCCCACCACCGCCGGCAGCTTGCCCACCGGCGCGCCGACGCGCAGGGCCCGGCTCAGCGCCGCGGTACGCCACAGCTCCAGCGCCTGGGCGGCCGAGGAGGCCGCGGCCGGCAGCACCCGTACCAGCCCGGCCTGCCACCGGTCGGCGCTGGTGATCAGCGAGCGGACCGTCGCCGGGCCGACGCCGAGCCGGCTCGGCACCCGCAGCAGGTACGGCGAGGGGAAGCCGTTGGTCGGCTCGCTGGTGACCAGCCGCACCCGCGGCTCGGCCCGGTACTCGGCGGCGAGCAGCCCCAGGTCGGAGTCCTCGCCCGAGCCGGCCGGCAGGTTCTCCCAGTCGCCGACCAGGAGCACCCGCAGGTCGCCCTCCTGGCCGCCGAGCAGCCGGTCGACGCAGGACCGGACGGTCTCGTACGGGCCGTCGGCCGGGACCACGGCGGTGACCAGCGGTACCGCCCAGGTCCGGCCGCCCGCGCCCCGGTTGCCGCGCGGGTACGGCAGCAGGTTCGCCAGCCGGGCCCGCTGCCGGCGGGCCAGCGCGGCGCGGTCCGCGCCGACCGCCCAGGCGCGGGCGTGCGGCTCGGGCAGGAAGACGGCGCCGGCCTGGGCGAGCCGGTAGCCCACCTCGATGTCCGCCCCCTCGTACGGGTCGGTGCCCGGCTCGTACCGGTCCCGCGCGAAGGCGAACGGCATCCCGGCGACCGCGAGGAACGCGAGATGGTCGGCGGTACGCAGGTCGTGGGTGCCGGCGAGCAGCTTGGTCAGCTCGGCCGACGGGGTGGCCCCGGCGGCCGGGGCGGCGCTCGCCAGCGTCCCGTCCGCGGCCCGGTCGGAGATCTCCTCGGCGCTGGACCAGTCGCTGGCGATCTCGGCGAGCGTGGCGATGCTGACCGCCTCCGGGGTCACGTGCTGCCAGCGGACCAGCGCCGCCACGAGTTCCGGGGCGACCACGGCGCCGGCCGGCAGCCGGATGATGACCTTGGACGACGAGGCGGCGACGGCGGTGGGGAAGGGTGCCCGACCCGCGGCGTCCACGAGCAGGCACCGCTCGGGCCGCAGCTTCGGCAGCTCGAACCGGTCGCGCGCCTCCGCGTCGACCACCACCACCTCGAAGAGGTCGGCCGGGTACGTCTGGTGGGCCAGCGAGGCGAGGGTGTGCTCCAACCGGTCCTGCTCGGTCTCGTCGGCGATGACGACGGTTACGTCCAGTGACGGGATCCAGCCGCCGAGCACCGGAGGATCGAAGGACCCCCAGTCGTTGCGTCTGATCGAATCGGCGGAAATGGCGCCACGGTTGGACACGCCCGTAGCGTACCGGAGCGCGGGCGGTAGCCTTCCGTGTGAACGCGGGCGGCCCGAGGACGCGCCCGGTGCGTGGCTGGGGGACCGGTGGGCGAAGCGACTGGTAAGGCGGGCGGTTCGCGGCGTACCTGGCGCGTGGACCTGGGCGGCTCGACGCGGCTGCGGTCCCGGCTGGGGCGGACGACCAGGTGGGCCGCGGCGACGCCGGTGACCCCGCCGGTCGGCGCCGGAGGCGAGATCGGGCACGTCCTGGTGACCGCCGACTCGATCTCCTGGCTGCGCCGCTTCCTGGCCGAGCCGGCGGGTGCCACCCGGGTCCGGCAGGTCACCGTGCAGGTCCGCGACTGGCGGCCACCGCGCCCGGAGTGGGCCGGACGGCTCGGCCCGCTGCCCGGGGCGTACCGGCAGCAGGTGACGCTGCCCCGCCGCAGCGGTACTGCCTGCGTCTCCGTCGAGCTGAAGGCCGCGGTGGCGCTGCACGACGTGCTGGTGGCGGTGCTGGCGGCGCTGGCGCCGATCCGACCCCTGCCCCGCCCGGCGAGCGCCGACGTCATCGCGCTCGGCGCGGCACCGCCCTGGCTGGCGCCGTCGGCCAACCACGTCGCCTGGTCCGGCCCGCTGCCGCCGAACGAGGAGATCCGCGCGCACGATCTCGTGCTGGCGGCCGACCCGGGCGGGGTGCCGAGCGATCCGCTGCTGGCCGCCGCCGTGGTCGCCGCGGACCGCACCGGGGCACGGGTGGACGACCGTACGCCCGCCGTGTTGATCGATCCGGCGGTGGCGAACCCGATCGGGCGCGACATCTCCACCACCGCCACGGCGCCGGGCGCCGCGCTTCTGCTGGACGCGGACTCGACCCGGGCCGGCTGGCGGCTGGTCGGCGCCGGGGACCGGGTGCTGGCCCGTGGCCCGCTGGCCGACGTGCCGCTGCGCGCCGACCAGCTCCGCGCGGTCGCCAAGATCGGTAAGCTGCGCTGTGCCGGGCTCGCCGGCCGGGCGCCGGACGCCGAGGCGGCCCTGCTGGCGCAGCTCGCCGCGACCGGGGTGGTGCTGGAGGTGCCGGAGCTGCCGCCCGCGGTGGCCGGGCGCCTCGCCGCGCCGCTGCGCGAGGTCCTGGCCGAACCGCTGCCCGGCGTGGGGGCGGACCCGCTGGACTGGGAGATCCGGGCGGCCCGTCAGCTCCGCGCCGCGCTGCGCGGGCACGGCGGGGCCTTCGCCCTCGGCGAGGTCGTCGCCGGCACCTTCACGGGGCTGGCCGCCCCGCCCTCGGTCAGCGCCATCCTGGTCACCCGCCGGCCGGAGTACGTTCCGGACGCGGTGCGCTACATCGCCGGGCAGACCTACCCGGAGCTGGAGATCGTGCTCTGCCTGCACGGCATCGAGGCCGACGACGAGCTGCGGGCGAAGCTGGCCGACTGCGGCCGGCCACTGGAGATCTTCACGGCGCCGCCGACGCTGAGCTTCGGCGAGGTGATGGGCGCGGCCACCGCCCGGGCGCGCGGCAGCCTGGTGACCAAGTTCGACGACGACGACGTCTACGGGCCCGAGCACGTCTGGGACCTCGTGCTGGCCCGGGAGTTCTCCGGCGCCACCCTGGTCGGCAAGGCGGCCGAGTTCGTCTACCTGCAGACCCTCGGCGTGACGGTACGCCGCCGGGCGGTGCCGCCGGAGACGTACGGGCCGCCGGTGGCGGGCGGCACGATGCTGATGAGCCGCGGCGACCTGGAGGACGTCGGCGGCTGGCGGCCGGTGCCGCGCTCGGTGGACCGGGGCCTGATGGACCGGGTGCTGCGGGCCGGCGGCCTGATCTACCGGACCCACCCGCTCGGCTACATCTACGAACGGCGGGCCGGCGGGCACACCTGGGACGCCGGGCTCGACTACTTCCTGCGCCGTTCGGGGCAGCAGTGGCACGGCATGCCGGTCAATGACGAGTTCGGTACGACCGGACGGGAACGCGTTTCCTGACCGGCGCGCCGCGCCGGCCGGGACAAATACGATTCAACGCCCCGCGCCGATCTCGCATCGAGCTACCCCGAACTCGGTCCCACCTGCACCGCGACCCTGACTCTCCACTCAGTACCACACGTTGCGGACAATCGGGTTACCGTCCTGTCACACGGTGAACATGGCACGTTTACCCGATGGGCGGCGACGATGATCCTGGTCACAGTCATTGCCGGGGCCGGCAACCACTGCGGGGAGGATCGGTGACCACCGTCGCACTGAAGGACGTCACCAAGGTATTTCCGGACGGGACGGTGGCGGTCGACAACATCAACCTCGACGTCAACGACGGCGAGTTCATGGTGCTGCTCGGCCCGTCCGGCTGCGGCAAGTCGACGGTGCTCCGGATGGTCGCGGGGCTGGAGGATCCGAGCAGCGGCGCGGTACTGCTCGACGGCGAACTCGCCAACGACCTGCCGCCCCGGGACCGGGGCATCGCGATGGTGTTCCAGGACTTCGCCCTCTATCCGCACATGACCGTGGGCGACAACATCGCCTTCCCGCTGCGGCTCTCCGGGGTGGAGCCCGGGCGGCGGTCCGAGCGGGTGACCGACGTGGCGAGCGCGCTCGGCATCGGCGACGTGCTGGCTCGCAAGCCCAACCAGCTCTCCGGCGGTCAGCGGCAGCGGGTCGCGATGGGACGGGCCATCGTCCGCCGCCCGGGGCTGTTCCTGATGGACGAGCCGCTGAGCAATCTGGACAGCGGACTGCGGGCCGAGCTGCGCGCGGAGATCTCGGGGCTGGTACGCGAACTCGGCGTCAGCACCATCTACGTGACCCACGACCAGGCCGAGGCGCTCACCATGGCGGACCGGGTGGCGATCATGCGCAAGGGCGTCCTCCAGGACGTCGGCACCCCCACCCAGGTGTACGGCCGGCCGGCGACCCTCTACGTCGCCGCCTTCCTCGGCAGCCCCCGGATGAACCTGCTCGAGGCGTCGGTCTACGTCCACCTCGACCGCTACATCGCGCTCAACCTCGGCGAACAGTCGCTCTACCTGCCCTGGGACGACATCCGCTCCCGGGCCGTGGCCCGGTACCACGGGGAGCGCATCGTCGTCGGCATGCGCGCCGAGGCGTTGACCCCGGTCGCCCCGGACGCGGCGGGCGACGTGCTCCAGGGGCGGATCCGCTACCTGGAGCACCACGGTCACGAGTCGCTGGCGTTCCTCGACATCGGTGCGACCGCGATCGTCGTCGACGAGCTGAGCGGGGCGCTGTCCGGCCCGTCGGCCGGCGGTGGCCGGCTGCGCCGGTTCGGCCGGGTGATGCAGCGGATCACCGGACGCGGCCAGGACGCGGCGGGCGGCCCACCCGAGGAGCGGCCGGGCTCGTCCCGGATCAGCGTGCTCAACGACCCGGGCCGGCATCACCGCCGCCCGGCGGAACTCGCGGTGCGGCTCGCGCCGTACCCGGCCGTCTCGGCCGGTCACCCGCTGGCCATCTCGGTGCGGATGGACGCCCTGCACTTCTTCGACGAGCGCGGTGATCGCATAGACGTGGGGTGGCGGTAATCGGCGGGGGTGCTCTAGCGTCAGCTTCTCCCGGCGCGCCGGCGCCGTGCGGCGCCTAGTTTCCTACGGGTCGGGTGCCCGCCGAGCCGGCGGCCGTCCATTGAGGAGGAACCTGTCGTGTCTGCGAACGGGCCCGGGCTGCTCGTGATCGAGCGCATCCTGCGGGATCGGCAGAGCATCTGGCGGCAGATCGTCGAGGAGCGGGACCTCAACGCGCTGACCGTACGGATGCTCGCCAGCTCCGCCATCGCGCTGGCCTGCTACGGCGCGGTGCTCGGCGCCTTCAACAGCTTCCTGATGGCGGTCACCTCCGCGGTCAAGCTGCCGCTGCTCTTCCTGATCACGCTGGCCATCTGCCTGCCCACGTTGTACCTGTTCAACCTGGTCTTCGGGGCCCGGCTCTCGGTACGCCAGGCGCTCGCGCTGGTGATGGTCGCGATCACGGTCACCGCGATGCTCGCGGTCGCGTTCGCGCCGATCAGCCTCTTCTTCCTGATCACCGCCCCGGACTACGCCTTCTTCAAGCTGCTCAACGTCGCGATCCTGACCCTGTCGGCGCTGGTCGGGCTGCGTTTCCTCACCGGCGGCATGCAGGTGCTCAACGCGCACGGCCTGCTCGGGCCGGCCCCGGCCCCGGCCGCCGTCGCCGCTCCGGCCCCGGTCGAGCCGGCCGCCATCCCGGCCGCTCAGGTCCCGGCCGCGGTGGCCGCCGCCCCGGCCGCCGGGGAACCGGCCGAGCAGGTGGCGGTCCCGGCCGGCGCCGCGAACGGCGAGGTCCCCGCGACGGTCGCCACGGCGGTCGCGACCGCCCCGCAGCCGGCGGTACCGGCGACCGTGCCGGCCGCGCAGCCGGGGATGCCCGCGCTCGTCGGCGCCGGATCGGCGTACCGGACGTTCCCGCCCGGCGCGCACGCCCCGTACCCCGGGTATCCGGCCCGGCCGGGCGACCGGGTCGGCCCCGACGGTCAGCGGCCGGCGAGCATGACGCTGCTCTACATCTGGATCCTGCTCTTCGGCTTCGTCGGTACCCAGCTGGCCTGGACGCTGCGCCCGTTCTTCGGCAGCCCGGGCCAGGAGTTCGCGCTGTTCCGCTCGATCGAGGGGAACTTCTACACCCAGATCTTCCTGACCATCGGCGACCTGTTCTGACGGTGTCGGGCGGCGGCGCCGGGAACAGCCCCGGCGCCGCCCTTGCCGCACAAGTTACCTGAGAGTAACGTGCGGCCATGTCCATCGACTCACGCCAGGTCGCGGCCGGCATGCTCGAAGCGGTGCCGTTCGCCCGTACCCTCGGGTTCGAATTCGTGGAGATCGCGCCCGAGGCGGCCGGCGGCGTACGGGCGGTGGTCCGCCTACCCGACTCCGCCGCCACCCACAACCACGTCGGCGGCCCGCACGCCGGGGCCATGTTCACGCTCGGCGAGACCGCCTCGGGTGCGGTCGTCCTCGCCGCCTTCGGGCACCTGCTCGACCGGGCGGTGCCGCTGGCGGTACGGGCCGACATCGCCTACCGGCGCCTCGCCCTGGGCCCGGTACGGGCGACCGCGCGACTCGGCCGACCGATCGACGAGGTGCTCGCCGAGTTCGAGTCCGGCACCCGGCCGGAGTTCCCGGTACCGGTCGAGATCGCCACCGAGGACGGTACGACGACCGCCGAGATGACGGTGGTCTGGACACTGCGCGTCAAGTAGCCGGTGCGGGCGGTGGCCGGGGCCGCCACCGCGGCGTGACGAGGGCCTCCGGCCGGGCGGGAAAGCTGTTTGATCAGCAGACGGCGCGGATAAGTTGAACGAGTGCTGGGTCTACCCGCTCACGTGACCGCCTGCCTCTTCGATCTGGACGGTGTGCTGACGCAGACCGCCCTCGTGCACAACGCCGCCTGGACCGAGACCTTCGACGACTTCCTGCGCCGGCGGGCCGCCGCCACCGGGGAGGAGTTCCGGCCGTTCGACCCGGACGACGACTACAACCACTACGTCGACGGCCGGCCCCGGGCCGACGGGGTGCGTACCTTCCTCGCCTCGCGCGGCATCACCCTGCCCGAGGGCGACCCGGACGACCCGCCGAGCGCCGACACCGTCAACGGCATCGGCAACCGCAAGAACGAGATCCTGCTGCGGCGCCTGCGCAGCGACGGGGTGCAGGTCTACGAGGGTTCGGTCGCGTACCTGCGCGCCGCCGCGCGGGCCGGGCTGCGCCGGGCCGTCGTCTCGGCCAGCGCCAACACCCGCGAGGTACTCGACGCCGCCGGTATGACCGACCTGATCGAGGCGCGGGTGGACGGGGTGGTCGCCCGCGAGCAGGGGCTGCGCGGCAAGCCGCACCCGGACACGTTTCTGGCCGCCGCGAAGCTGCTCGGCGTACGGCCGGAGCAGGCCGCCGTCTTCGAGGACGCGGTCGCCGGCGTGGCGGCCGGCCGGGCCGGTGACTTCGGCCATGTGATCGGCGTTGATCGGGTGGACCACGCCGACGAACTGCGCGCCAACGGCGCCGACGTGGTGGTACGCGATCTGGCCGAGCTGCTGGACGAGGAGGCGAAATGATCCGGGAGCGGGCCTATCCGGTCGAGCCCTGGCACGTCCGGGAGACCCGGCTCGACCTGGACGTGCTGGCCCAGTCGGAGTCGGTCTTCGCGCTGGCGAACGGGCACGTGGGCCTGCGGGGCAACCTCGACGAGGGCGAGCCGCACGGGCTGCCCGGCACCTACCTCAACTCGTTCTACGAGCTGCGGCCGCTGCCGTACGCCGAGGCCGGCTACGGCTTCCCGGAGTCCGGCCAGACCGTCGTGAACGTCACCAACGGCAAGCCGATCCGGCTGCTCGTGGACGACGAACCGCTCGACGTGCGGTACGGCGAACTGGTCTCCCACGAGCGGGTGCTGGACCTGCGGGCCGGGACGCTGCACCGGTCGCTGGAGTGGCGCTCCCCGGCCGGACGCGGCGTCCGGGTACGCAGCACCCGGCTGGTCTCCTTCACCCAGCGCTCGGTCGCGGCCATCCACTACGAGGTCGAGCCCGTCGACGAGCCGCTGCGGTTGATCATCCAGTCCGAACTGGTGGCCAACGAGGAGCTGCCGAAGCAGAGCAAGGACCCGCGCGTCGCGGCCGTACTGGAGCAGCCGTTGCAGGCCGAGGAGCGGCTGGTGCAGGAGACCGGCGGGCTGTTGATCCACCGGACCAAGGCGAGCGGCCTGCGGGTGGCCGCCGCGATGAGCCACCAGATCGACGGGCCGGCCCGGACCAGCGTCGACACCGAGGCGTTCGAGGACTGGGCGCGTACCACGGTGACCTGCGTGCTCCAGCCGGGCGAGCGGCTGAGCGTGGTGAAGCTGCTGACGTACGGCTGGTCCAGCCGGCGGTCGCTGCCGGGCCTGCGGGACCAGGTCGCCGCCGCCCAGGCGGGCGCCAAGTTCTCGGGCTGGGACGGGCTGCTCGCGGAGCAGCGGGACTTCCTCGACACCTTCTGGGACGCCTCGGACGTGGTGGTCGAGGGGGATCCGGAGGTGCAGCAGGCGGTCCGGTTCGGACTGTTCCACGTCCTCCAGGCCGGCGCCCGGGCCGAGGTACGGCCGATCGCGGCGAAGGGCCTCACCGGCCCCGGGTACGACGGCCACACCTTCTGGGACACCGAGACCTTCGTCCTGCCGGTGCTCACGTACACCCAGCCGGCCGCCGTGGCGGACGCGCTGCGCTGGCGGCACTCCACCCTCGACCTCGCCCAGGAACGGGCCCGCACGCTCGGGCTGCACGGCGCGGCGTTCCCGTGGCGGACGATCCGGGGGCAGGAGTGCTCGGCCTACTGGCCGGCCGGCACCGGCGCGTTCCACATCGCCGCGGACATCGCCGACGCGGTGCGGCGCTACGTGCAGGCCACCGGCGACGACAACTTCGAGCGCGAGGTGGGGCTGGAACTGCTGGTGGAGACCGCCCGGCTGTGGCGCTCGCTGGGCCACCACGACCGCGCCGGCCGGTTCCACCTCGACGGGGTGACCGGCCCGGACGAGTACACGGCGGTCAAGAACGACAACGTCTACACGAACCTGATGGCGCAGCGGAACCTGCTGGCCGCGGCCGAGGCGGCCGGCCGGCACACCGACCGGGCCTGGCGGCTCGGCGTCGACGACGAGGAGACGGCGAGCTGGCGGGACGCCGCCGGCGACATGCACATCCCGTACGACCCGGAGCTCGGCGTCCATCCGCAGGTGGAGGGCTTCACCCGGTTGCAGGAGTGGGACTTCGCGGGCACGCCGCCGGACAACTACCCGCTGCTGCTCAACTACCCCTACTTCGACCTCTACCGCAAGCAGGTGGTCAAGCAGGCGGACCTGGTGCTGGCCATGCACTGGCGCGGGGACGCCTTCACGCCCGAGGAGAAGGCTCGCAACTTCGCCTACTACGAGCGCCGTACCGTCCGGGACTCGTCCCTGTCGGCCTGCACGCAGGCGGTGCTGGCCGCCGAGGTGGGCCAGCTCGAACTGGCCCACGACTACCTGGGCGAGGCCGCGCTGATGGACCTGCACGACCTGAACCAGAACACCCGGGACGGCGTGCACGTCGCCTCGCTCGCCGGGGCCTGGATAGCGCTGGTCGCCGGTTTCGGAGGGCTGCGCGACCACGAGTCGATCCCCGCCTTCGCGCCGCGGCTGCCGAGCCGGATCAACCGGTTGGAGTTCTCGCTGCTCTGGCGCGGGATGCGGCTGCGGGTGGACGTGCGGAGGGACGAGACGACGTACGCGCTGCGCGAGGGTTCCGGCGGCGGCGGACTGGAGCTACGCCACCACGGCGAGCTGATCCGGGTCGCGTGCGGCGACTCGGCCACCGTGCCGAACCCGCCGCCGGCGCCGGTCGGACCCCCGCCCGCGCAGCCGGCCGGCCGGGCGCCGGTACGCCGCACCCTGGAGGACGAGATCGGACCGAAGTGATCCGAAGTCGGTTCACAACACCGACAGGTGCACGTGGTTGGTGTGGTCGCTGGACGGGTCGCCGTGCCCGTCGCCGTACGACTTCCAGCCCGTGGCGGGGAACCAGATCTGCCGGTACCAGATGACGTACAGCACGCCCAGCTGATCGGCGTTGCGCACCAGGAACGCGGCGAGGTTGTTGCCGTAGACCTTGTCGTCGCCCGCGGCGTCGCCCCCGAAGCCGCGCCGCTGCGCCGAGAAGTCGCAGGCCCGGCCCTTGGGGTGCTCGTACGGCCCGCCCGGGCGGTAACACGAGACGAAGCGGGTGAAGCCGGCCCGCCAGGTCTCCGCGAGCGCGTGCGCCAGCCGGGGGGTGATGCACCCCTTGGTGGTCGGGTCGTCCTGGTCGCAGGACTGCTTCGCCCAGGAACCGTCGGGATTGCGGGGCGCCGGGGTGGCGACCGGCGAGGTGACGGAGACGAAACCGCCGGTGCTCACACCGCCGACCAGGGCGAGCGCGCGTTCCGCCTCCTGCTTGCGCCGGGTCATCACCGCCAGCTGCCGGCGCTGCTCGACCACGGTCGCGTCGATCGCGGCCTTCGCCCGTGCGGCGCGCCGGCGGGACTCGTCCAGCTCGCGCAGCCGCCCGTCGTTCCAGACCGAGATCTGGTCGAGGCCGGTCGCCCGTTCGAGCAGTGTGTCCGGGGAGGAGCTGCGCAGCAGGAGCAGGGCCGGCCCGACCCGGCCGATCCGGTACGCGTGGGTGGCGATCGCGCCGACCTGCGGTACCAACTCGCCGATCCGGCGGTCGAGGCGGTCGAGTTCGGCGACGAGCCGCGCCTGCCGTCGCTGGGAGTTCTCCAGCGCGGCGCGCGCCGCGAGGTACTCGCGACCGGTCGCCTCCAGCACGTCCCGCAGGATCGGGGTGCCGCCCTCGCCGTCGGGCAGCGGGTCGGTCGGCGATGCCACCGCGCCGGGAGCGGCCGCGGCGGGCAGGGCACCGCCGGGCAGACCTCCCGGTGGGGCCGCGACGGCCACGGCGAGCAGACTCGCCGCGGCGTGCAGCGCCGGTCGGGACCACCGGCGCGCGGAAGCCGGCATGGGCGTACCTCCCGTCGGCCGCCCGGTGGCCGGCCGGCGGGTGTGCCGCCGTACCGTACGGTCTCCGCCGGGCGGGACCGGTGCGAGCCTACCGAACGCACCACCCAGCCGGGCCGGAATGACCCGCTTTGAGCTGGGAAAATGCTCCTCGGCTCCCCCCGCGATCTAGGGCAAATCCGCGTGAGATGATCTCTAATCACAAGGATTTGCCCTAGATCGGCGCGCCCAGGTCGGTCAGATCGGTCTGCCCTGGGACGGGCGGCCGGCGCGGTCGTGCGGCGCCATCGCCAGCGGATCGTCGGCGGTACGCGCCTTGTGCGCCACCTCGTCGCCCCATTCCCCGCGCTCGGCCGACTCCTGCTCCGGCCGCTCGTCGTCGGGCCGCTTCGCCTGCTCTGCCTCGGTCTTCGCCTTCCGGCCCATGACTCTCCTCGCGGTCGTGCGCTACCCGCCGCCGCCGGGACGGGGCGTCGCGCGCCGTCCCGCCGGCCTGTCCCGCGGGTCGTTCCCACCACCCGGAGCGGCAAACCCAGTCCCCGCGCCGCGCCCGGTCGACGGGCCCGGGAGTGGGCGGTTGGGCAGCGGGTATGGCGATGCCTGGCAGACCCGAGGGAGGGGAGCGGGGACATGGCAACGCGGACGACCGAGACGACGATCCCGGCCGGTGAGGTCGAGCTCAGTGCCGACATCGTGCTTCCCGAGAGCGTGGACGGGGTGGTGCTCTTCGCCCACGGCAGCGGCAGTTCCCGCTACAGCCCCCGGAACCGGGCGGTGGCCGGCACGCTCAACGAGCACGCCCTCGCCACCGTGCTGGTCGACCTGCTCACCCCGGACGAGGAGCGGATCGACGAGCGTACCGCCGAACTGCGCTTCGACATCGACCTGCTCTCCAACCGGCTGGTCGGCATCGTCGACTGGCTGCGTACCGGCGCCGAGCTGCCCGTACTGCCGATCGGGCTGTTCGGGGCGAGTACCGGCGCGGCGGCGGCGCTCTCGGCGGCGGCCGCCCGGCCGGACGACGTGCCGGCGGTGGTTTCCCGGGGCGGGCGGCCGGACCTGGCCGGGGCGGACCTGCCGGAGGTACGAGCCGCCACGTTGCTGCTGGTCGGGGAGCGGGACGAGGAGGTGCTGGGCCTCAACGACGTGGCCCGCAGGGCGCTGGGCGGCGAGGCGGTGCTGCACGTCGTGCCGGGCGCGACCCACCTGTTCGAGGAGCCCGGGGCGCTGGAGCGGGTGGCCGACGAGGCGGCCCTCTGGTTCGGCGACCACCTGGGCTGATCCGAACCGCCGTTGATCCGCACAAATACAGAGAAAGGGTGGCCTCGAACGCGCCGGAGGGGATTATTTCTCTGAATTTGTGCGGATGATCAACCCTGCGGATCAATCGAGCGGTCCCGGCGACCCGCGCGGTTGACCGTGAGAGCGCTCTCACGCATGCTGGGGCGCATGTCGATCGAGATCCGCCCCTACCGCCCCGACGACCGCGCGGCGGTGTACGACATCTGCATCCGTACCGCCGACGCGGGCCAGGACGCGCGCGACCAGTACCGGGACCCGGACGTGCTGCCGGAGATCTTCGCGGGCCCGTACGCCCACCTGGAGCCGGACCTGGCCTTCGTCCTCGCCGACGACGACCGCGCGGTCGGCTACGTGCTCGGTACCGCCGACACCGCCCGCTTCGTCGCCCGCTTCCGCGACGAGTGGCTGCCCCTGGTGTCGGCGCGTTATCCGGCCCGCGACGGCGCCCCGACCACGCCGGACGAGATCATGGTCCACCTGTTGCACACGCCCGAGCGGATGCTCGTGCCCGAGCTGGCCGACTACCCCGCTCACCTGCACATCGACCTGCTGCCGGACTACCAGCGGGCCGGGCACGGGCGCCGGCTGGTCGAGACCTTCGTGGCGGTACTGCGGCGCAAGGGCGTGCGGGCACTGCACGTCGGCATGGTCACCGCGAACCGGCCCGCCCGCCCGTTCTACGACCGGCTCGGCTTCCACGTCATCGACGTCCCCGACCCCGGCCCGCTGACCTACCTCGGCCTGACGGTCTGACCATCGGCTGGCCCGGCTCGGCTCGGCTCGGCCCGGCTCGGCCCGGCCCGTCGGACCGACCCCGTCCGGCTCGCGGTCCGGCGGGCCCCCGGTCCGTCCAACCGGGCCGGCGGACACTCCGGTGGACGGGCCGGGCGTCAGTCCGCGTTGGACCAGGACCGGGTGGAGAGGACCAGCCGGTACCCGTCCGGGTCCGCGACCGTGACGCCCCACCGGTCCCAGTACGGCCCCTGCGAGACCCGGGTGCCGCCCGCCTCCTCCAGCCGGCGCACCAACTCCTCGTCGACCGGCCCGTCCAGGTAGAGCACCAGCAGGTCCTCCGCCGACGGGCTGGGCGTCGCGGTCAGGTTCTCGCCGCCGACCAGCTCCAGGTGCCAGGTCGCCGCCGGCCAGCCCAGGATCAGCAGGTCGTGCTCGCCGGGCCCCTCGGCCGAGGCCCGGTACAGCACCCGCAGGCCGAGCCCGTGCACGTAGAAGCGCTCCGCGGCGGCGAGGTCGCGGGCGGGACGGGCGAGGCGGACGTGCGCGGACGGATCGATCACGGCTTTCCTCCCGTACGGTGTGGTGATCATCCTGCGACCTGAACCCCGATTCAGGTCAAACCGCTCACGCCGAACCCCTCCGGCCGGCGGCGTGCAGCCGGTCCAGCACGTACTCCAGGAAGGCGCGGGCGTCGGTGGCGGCCAGCGCCGGGTTCGGACCCCGCCCGGCGGCGTGCCCGGCCATCGCCGTGCCGATCACCTCCGCGAACTCCGGTGTTGCCCGCCGGGCCCACTCGGCGGCGGCCGGCTTCGCGCGCCAGCTCCGCCCGGTCGCGAAACACAGCGCCCGGCACCCGTTCAGCACAGCGTTGTCGCCGTGCGTCGCGAGACCCTTGAGGTGCTCCTCGACCGACTCGATCACCACCGGCAGCAGGCTCTCGAACGGCGCCGGACGCATCAGCTCCCGAGGTCGCGGCCCGAAGAGCGCGACGTCGCACTGGTACGCGACCGAGCGGTCGATGGCGTACCAGAAGCCGGGCCCGTCGTACGGGTCCGTGCTCACCTTCGGGGTCAGCTCGCGACCGGTGTTCAGGTTGAGCGCGTAGCCCGCCGCGACCGTGCCCGCCCGGACGACCGGCTCGCCGTAGAGGACGAACTCCAGCCCGGCCGCCGGACACGGCAGCACCCGGTGGTCCAGCCGGGCGGCGAGGTCCCGCAGCACCGGCTCGCTCGGGGGCCGGATCGTGACGCAGATCAGGTCGATGTCGCTGCGACCGGGGACGTAGCCGTCGAGGGCGAGCGACCCGGTCGGATAGACCGCCACCAGCTCGTCGCCGAACGCGCCGTGCAGCCGGTGCAGGAGCGAGTCGAGGTACGTGGCTTCGGCGGCCGGAAGGCGGATCGTCATCCGGACACCCTGCCACGTACCGGGCCGCCGCTCCCACCGGATCGCCGTTCCCGCCGCGTCACCGCTCGCGGCCGGATCGCCGGCAGGGGCCCGCACCGCGCGCTGCGCGCGGCCGGACCACTTCGGCGCCCGGCGGTCGGTCAGTCCGCCGCGCCGCCCGGTGCCACCCGTTGACCGACGCGGGCGAACCGGGGCAGCGCCGCGAGCAGGCCGAGCACGATGACGACCAGCCCGTAGCCGGTGGCGGTCTCACCCAGGCCCAGCCGGGGCACGATCATTCCGGCCGCCACCGCCGGCACGCTGAAGGCCAGGTAGCTGACCACGTAGATCGAGGCGAAGAGTTCGGCCCGCTCGCCCGGAGCGGGTAGCGCCGCGAGGGACCGGAACGCGCCGAGGAACGCCGCGCCGAAGCCGACGCCCGCCACCGCCGTACCGGCGAAGAAGAGCGGCGCCGACCCGAGGCCGAGGGCGAGCAGGCTCACCGCCGTACCGGCCGCGAGCAGGACCGAGCCGACCACCATCACCCGGCGGGGTGCCCGGTCGCGGGCGAACAGGGCCGCCGCCGCGCCGAAGCCCATCAGGGTGGTCACCACCAGCCCGCCGACCAGGTGACTGCCGACGTGCAGGCTGCTCGCGGTCAGCGACGGGCCGAGCGAGAGGTAGAGCCCGCCGATCGCCCAGGTGGCGACCAGGGGCGGGGTGGCGCTGAGGAAGTGCGGACGGGCGTGCGCCGGTACCGCGATGCGGGGCCGCAGCGACGCGAGCGCGCCGGGGCGGCGGGACACGGTCTCCGGCAGCAGCGCGACCGCGAGCGCCAGCAGGACGAAGGCGACGGCGAGCCCGCCGAAGACCAGCGTGGTGGGGGCGGAGGCGTACTGGAGCAGCAGGCCGGAGCCGAGTGCCCCGACGGCCAGACCGACGGCGGGGGCGATGCTGTTCACGAGCGCGCCCCGACGGGGACGCGCGGGCGGTTGCAGGTCCACCAGGGCGGCGCTGATCGCCCCGGCCGCCGCGCCGGTGGCCAGGCCCTGCACGGTACGGGCGGCGAGCAGCCAGCCGACGCCGTGGGCGTCGAGGAAGACGAGCATGCTCGCCGCCTCGGCCACCAGCGCCGCGGCCAGTACGGGGCGCCGGCCGAGATGGTCGGAGAGGGCGCCCACGGTGACGAGGGCCACCAGCAGGGCGAGCGCGTAGATCGCGAAGACCGAGGTCAGCACGGTGGCGGAGAAGCCCCAGCGCTGCTGGTACACGACGTAGAGGGGGGTGGGGGCGCCGGCGGCGGACATCAGGATCAGCAGTGCCGCGCCGAGCAGCCAGAAACCGCCCGAGTGGGACATGACTCCCGTTCTGGGGCGGGTTGGGGTGACGTCACGGGCCTGGGTCATCTCGGTAGCTCCTCCAGCAGCGGCGCGCCGCCGTTCGCGAATGTTCCATGATTCTCGAACGGTGTGGAGGCTACCTCGCATTCCGCCAACTGTTCAACTATTCTCGAACCATGCCCGGATCGTCGCGTGACCTGCCGCATCCCGAGGTCGAGGAGCTCGTCCTGACCGACGTGCTCTTCGCGCTGAGCGATCCACCCCGGCTGGCGATCGTCCGCCAACTCGCGGAGGGCCCCCTCACGGAGGTCTCCTGTCAGGCGGTCGGCGGGGAGATCCCGAAGTCCACCCGCTCGCACCACCTCAAGACGCTGCGCGAGGCGGGCGTCATCCGGAACGTGCCGCACGGCCGGCAGCGCTACGTGAGCCTGCGCCGCGAGGACCTGGAGGCCCGGTTCCCGGGCCTGCTCGCCGCCGTACTCGGACCGGAACCGGAGCGCGCCGCCACCCCGGCCGAGCCCGACCCCGACCTCGCCCGTTGACCGGGCCGAGGGCGTGGCCGACGGTGGCTACGCCCTCGGGGACCGGCCTCAGGCGACCCGTTCCGCCGGTAGGTGGACGCACGGGTAGAAGACGTGTCCGAAGGTGTCGTTCCGGTTCGACTTGACCACCCGGCCGCCGACCTCCGCCCGGGCGCACCCCCAGATCCCCCTGGAGTTCTCCGTCCACTTCAGTCCGCTGTTCGCGATGTTGATCCGCACGTTGCTGTTGGACTCCTGGTAGTCGTTGTCGTCCTTGGAGAAGCTGCTCTTGCGGCCGATGTAGCTGGTCTCACCGCAGCTGATCGTCGTACCGGCCTGGACGGCGAAGGGCGGATAGGCCACGCCCAGCGAGAGCCCGTTGAGGCCGCAGCCGTCGGCGTTCAGCCAGCGCTGCTCGAACGCCACGCCGCTGACCCTCAGCGGCCTGCGGCCCGACGCGGAGCAGGTGGTCCACGCCGAGACGACCACCTGGGGCGCGACGACCGCCAGCTTGTTCAGCGCCGGCCGGGTCTTCTGCGGCCGGCCCGGGTGCGGCATCGGCCCGAGCCGCCAGGAGTACTCGTACTCGATCCTGCCCCTCAGCTCGGTCTTCACGCACGTGTTGCCGGCCAGGCCGGGCACCCGCTGCCAGTACACCTGGTCGAAGCCCACGCTGGTCCTGACGGTACGGGGCGGCGACTTCCGTGCCGCCTGTGCGGCGACGGCGCCCGCGCCGAGCAGGGCGAGGATTCCGGCCAGCGCCACGAACAGGGCCAGGGGACGGCGTTGCGGTCGGTCCATCGTGGTGACTCCTCTCGATCTCATGGATCGAGCCAACCGCTGTCTCACCAGGGGCTCAACGGCTCCGGCCGTCCGGGAAAGTACCGACCGGATCCGCGCCGTCCCGATCGGGCGTCCGGGACGGCGTCCGGGACAGTGGCCGGGACGGTGGCCCCGCGTCCACAGTCGACCGGCACGCTCCGGAGCCGGGGCCGCGCCGGCATCGCGGCGATCCGGCATCACTAATATCCCCGTGTGATCAACATACGACGGCCCGCTGCGGTCCTCTTGGGACTCATGGCCGCCCTGTCGCCCCTAGGCGCCCCGCCGGCCGGCGCCGACGAGACCACCCCGAGCGAACCGCCCAAAGTGGAGCTGGTGCTCGACGTGAGCGGTTCGATGCGCGCCAACGACATCGGCGGGCGCAGCCGCATCTCCGTCGCCCAGCAGGCGTTCAACGACGTGGTGGACGCGCTCCCCGAGGGGACGCAGCTCGGCATCCGGGTGCTGGGCGCCACCTACCCCGGCGACAACAAGGCCATCGGCTGCAAGGACTCGCAGCAGATCGTGCCGGTCGGGCCGGTCGACAAGCAGCAGGCCAAGGGCGCCATCGCGACCCTTCGCCCCACCGGCTTCACGCCGATCGGGCTCGCGCTGCGCGGCGCCGCGCAGGATCTCGGTACCGGCGAGACGACCCGCCGGATCGTCCTGATCAGCGACGGCGAGGACACCTGCGCGCCCCCCGACCCCTGCGAGGTGGCCCGCGAGCTGGCGGCCCAGGGCACCCACCTGGTGGTCGACACCCTCGGCCTGGCCCCGGACGAGAAGGTACGGCGGCAGCTGCTCTGCATCGCCGGCGCCACCGGCGGTACCTACACCTCGGCCCAGAGCCCGGAGCAGCTGACCAACCGGATCAAGCAGCTGGTCGACCGGGCCAAGGACACGTACACCCAGGCACCGGCGATCGTCACCGGCTCCGGTGAGTGCAACAATGCCCCGCTGCTCTCGCCCGGCGTCTACACCGACCGCGAGCAGTTCTCCGAGCACCGCTGGTACCGGATCCCGGTCCGCTCGAACCAGGAGCTGCGCGCCTCGGTGAGCGTCGCGCTCGACCGGCCGCTGCGCCGCGACTACGGCGTACTGCTGCGGGCCACCGCCACCGACGGCCGGGAACTCGTCCGCGGTACCGACGCCGGCAGCGGCACCATCGACGTCGTCTCCACCGGCCTGCGCTGGTCGGCGGGGGACCCCGACGACGAGCCGACGCCGGAGGAGACCGAGCCGGCCGGGGCGGACGCCGTCACCACCGTCTGCCTGGTGGTCAGCAACTCCTTCGCCCCGGCCGCCGCCACCGGCGGCCCCGGCATGCCGGTCGAGCTGACCATCGACGTGGTCGACGCCTCGCCCGCGCCGAACGCCCCCGGACTCGGCCGGGGCTGGGCGCTGCTCGCGGTGCTCGCCGTCGCCGGGCTGCTCACCGGGCTGATCGTCGGTTGGCTGACCCGCTGGTGGGTCGCCGTCTGGAGGACGAACTGACCATGCGCAACCACGTCATCCGCGCCGCCGCGCTCGGGGCCGCGGCGTTCGGCGCCGCGCTGCTCCCGGCCGGCGTCGCCGCCGCCGACAACGCGACCCCGTCGCCGGGGGCCACCACGGTCACCACCGCCGGCACCTCCTTCCTGACCGCCACCGTCGTCAACCCGGGACAGCCGGTACGGGTCTCCGCCTCGACCGGCGACTACCTGTACTGGTCCTTCAACGCCACCGCCGGGCAGGTCAACGACGTGTCGATCACGGTGACCCTGCCACCGGCGAAGAGCCGGCACGGCGGCTCCGTCTGGGCGGTGGAGGTCTTCGACGGGCTGCGCCGCCGGCAGGCGTGCACCGCCGGGGCCCAGACGCCGATGGCCGCCCCCGACGCCGCCAGCGTCACGCTCGGCTGCACCCTGCGCCGGGTACGCCCGTGGGCCGAGCCGTGGTCCGGCGACCCGCTGCCCGGCACGTACTACGTCCGGCTCTCGGTCACCACCCTGCCCGAGGAGGACCGGGGCCTGCCGACCGAGGTGGAGATGCTGATCGGCAGCGACGGCAACAGCGGCTCGGCGCCCGAGGACGGGGACCTGAAGGCGCCGCTCGTACCGGCCGCGAAGCCGGGCAAGGTGCTCGCGGCGGACGCCGCCACGGCCACCGCGGAGCAGTCCGGCGAGGAGGACGGCGGCTGGTTCGACGGCTGGTTCGACGGCTTCTCCAGCCGGTGGATCTGGACCAGCGTCGGCGGCATTCTCGCCGCGGTCGGTGGGGTCGTCGGCTTCGCGCTGACCCGGCGTCCCCGGCACCGCTCCGTGGGCTGACCGGCACCCGTCCCGCCGGTCCGGGCCTCGTCAGGAGATCCGCCCCGGGCCGTCGCCGACCGAATGTCGCGACGGCCCGGGGCGCGCCGACGGGTGTCGAGATCGTGCTGTTGCGGGGATGTAGGGGCGTGCCGGTGCGGCGAAGGCCCACTACATCCCCGAACTCGCGTGACCGTGCCGTGGGCGCCCCGCGTGAACTCGCGCGCGCCCGGTTCCTCCCTACCTCTCGGCCGGGGAGCGGAGCTGCCTGATCGCCTCGGCGATCAGCTCGCGGGCCTCGTCGCCGTACCGGGCCACCCGGTCGAGCTGCTCGAAGATCCGGCTGAACCGTTCCGCGTCGGCGGCGGTCTGCAGCGTCTCCTCCTCGGCCCAGGTCTCGACGGTGATCGCGTCGTCGAACATGACGAAGCCGTGCAGCGGCGCGAGCGGCAGGTACGCGCCGATCGGGATGACGCCGAACCGGACGTTGGTCATGCCGATCAGGGCGCTGAGCCGGTCGAGTTGACCGCGCATCACCTCGACCGGGCAGAGCAGCGCGCGCAGCACCGACTCGGTGACGATGAAGTGGAACTGCTTGTTGCGGTCGTACAGCACCTGTTGCCGCTGGATGCGCAGCAGCAGGGCGTCCTCCAGGTCGTCGCCGGGCGCGCCGTGGAACTCGACGTTCTCGGCCAGCCGTACCCGCGCGTAGTCGGGGGTCTGTAGCAGCCCGGGGACGATGCCGACCTCGAAGTTCTTGACCAGGGTCGCCTCGGCCGCGAGGTCCAGCATGGAGCGCTGGGTACCGGCCTGGCCCGCGTCCGTCGCGCCGCGGCGCCAGGCGAGATGCTCGGTACGCGAGAGGCGCAGCTGCCCGAGCAGCGTGTCGACGATCGCCGGTCCGGCGTTCGTGGCGACCGCCCAGGCGTGGACGTCCTCCTCCGTCGGAAGCTGCCGTCCGGTCTCGATCCGCGACACCTTGGACTGGACCCACCCCAGCTGCGCGGCGAGCGCCACCCCGGACATCCCCTCGCGCGCGCGCAGTTCCCGCAACTTGGCCCCAAGCGCCCCTCTGTGGTGGCCTTGGTTGGTCGACATCGCCTGCTCCTAGGCTACGCGGAGGGTAGGCGTCACCGTACCGCCCGAATGGCGGCCAGTGGTGCATCGCGGCCGATTGGGCGCGCGCTAGCGAGTCGTTTTCGCCGAATGGGGTGGGTGTCTCCGGGACGGAGAGGCGGGTCGCCGATGAGCCGGACCCGCCGCATCCGTCGGTCGTCCCGGGTCGGGGTGTGGACCCGGTGCGACCAGGGTTGTCCCTCGATGGCCACCGGCTCACCGGTCAGGAAGCGACGATGGCCTCTCGTCCGTCCGCGACGTCGTCGCGACGCCGGGTCGCCGGCCGGTGGCCAGTGCGCTGGTACGCGGATGACCGGTGGGACGTACCCCTGAACCGTGAGCCGATCGGAAGCCGGCTACAGCGTCTTGGCGATCTCGGCCAGTACGTCGGAGGGAACCTCGACCGCCGTCTCGTGCGCCGGGATGTCGAGCTGGGCCAGGGCCTCAGGGTCGGAGACGCGCCAGCCCTGCACGATGAACGTGTCCCGGTCGGTGCGGTACAGCGAAGGGCAGTTGTTGACCTGCGACAGCACGGTCTTGCGAATAAAGGTGAGCTTCACGCCTTCACCTCTCATATCTAGTATGTCGCTTTTGGCCCAATGCCTGGCGACCTGCGTTGCATTATGCGACTAGGTGGGGCCAAGAGCACGTATCGGGAACCACGACACGGCATAAACTTCCCTTAAATTTGGGGTAAATCGCCCGAGAGTCCACATGGTTGGCGCCTAATGCATGATCCATGCGCACGGGCGACCGTACGGCCGGAGCGCGGTCCGGCGTGGACGGCGGGGCGCCCGAAGCCTCCGGGCGCCCCGCCGGGACGCGCTCCCCACCACCGGCCCGGCGTCACATCCGGCCGGCCGACCCGATCCCGCTCCAGTTCGAGTTCACCGCCCCGAGGCCGAGGATCACCTGGTCGAAGAGGTTGCCGTCGTTGTCGTCGGTGTAGCAGACGCTCACCTCGCCCCAGGGCGACGAGGCCACCGCCACCTGCTCCTGCCGTCCGGCGGTCGTCTGGCTGAACGCCGCGCCCGGCAGCCGGCCCGTGCCCGTACCGTCCGGGTTGAGCCCGCGTACCCAGACGTCGGCGGTGGCGGCCTGGACCGTCCACCCGACCACCACGTTGTCCTGGTCGTCGATGCCGACCGTCGGCGCGGCGGCTCCCGCGCCCGAGGAGGTCTCCACCTCGGTGTGCCGGGCCACGCCGGCGGAGGTGAACGAACGGGTCCAGACGCCGGGCGTGCCGGTGTGGTCGGACTCCCAGGCCACGCCGAAGTCGCCGGTGAAATTGGCGGCGACGGCGGCGTGCCGCTGCTGGCCGTCGCCGAGCGAGTTGGCGGTCCGGCGGGACAGGTTCACCGCCCCGTTGGCCTTGGCGAGCCGGGTCAGGCCGATGTTGTAGTACCCGTTCGCGTCGGCGTCCTCGTCCCAGACGACGAGCGCGTCGCCGGAGGCCGACACGGCCACGTCCGGCCGGTGGTGGGCCCCCGTCGACTGGCTGGCCGCCACCTCGTACGCCTTGGTCGTCGGACCGGTGAAGCCCGCGGCCCGGACCGTGGCCGGACCGGTGCCCTGGATGTCCTCCCACACCACGGAGAAGCTCACCGCCGCGCTGCCCGGCGCGCCGTCCGGATCGACCGCCACCCTCGGCCAGACCTGCTGGCCGGCGTCGTCGGCGTTGGCCTGACCCGAGGCGAGCACCGCCCCGGCGGGGGAGACCACCCGGTACTGGATGTTGTAGTACCCGTTGCCGTCGGCGTCCGCGGCCCAGACGACCACGGCGTTGCCCCGGTCGTCCAGCCCCACGTCCGGCGTGACGTGCCGCCAGGCCACGCCGCTGGTACCGCCGCCGGAGAGCCTGACCTCGTAGCCGCTCGTACCGTTGGTGAAGAGCCGCAGGTAGATCTCGCTGTGCGTGTCGTCCTCGGGAGCGGTGCTGTCGCGGTCGTCCTCCCAGACCACCGCGACCTGTCCGGTGCGGTTCGCCGCGATGGCCGGGACGTCCTGGTCGCCGGTAGCGACGCTGTTGGCCGGCGCCCAGGTCACGGCGGCGGCGGAGACCGCGCCAGGTCCGGGTGCCACGGCGGGTGCGGCCAGCGGAGCCGCCCCGGGTGCCACGGCGGGTGCGGCCAGCGGAGCCGTCCCGGGTGCCGCAGCGGGCCTGACCGGCGCGGCCGAGCCGGGTACCGCGAGCGCCGACGCGACCAGCAACGAGGTGATGACTGACATCTGTGGCCCCTCCTATCCGGCCTGCAGGCCGGGCTGGCCGTCGAGGATGACGAACGAGCCCGCCGTGGTGACCGGCGCGTCGTGCTCGGTCACGCTGGCCAACGCCCGGAAGTCCGCGCGGACCTGGGTACGGGAGATCGTGGTACGGACGTAGCCGCGCCGGTCGGAGGAGAACCTCAGGTGCGGGTTGGTCGCGCCGTTCGGGATCGTGGTGCTCGCCGAGCCGTTGCCACCGGAGGTGATCGAGGTGCAGACCAGCTCCGTACCGATGGTCGCCGAGTTCGGGTTGGCGTAGTCGGCCTTCAGGTTGTTGGCCCAGGCCCGGTGCACGTCGCCGGTGAGCACGAGCGGGTTGCGGACCTGGCGGTCCCGCCACCCCTGCTGGATCCGGGCCCGGGAGGCGCGGTACCCGTCCCAGGCGTCCATGCTCGCGGCGCCGCTCGCGTCGTACTGGCGGGCGAAGAAGACCTGCTGCCCCAGGACGTCCCAGGTGCCGTAGTGCTGCGCCAGCCCGTCGAGCAGCCACGCCTCCTGGGCGGCGCCGGTGAGCGAGCGGCTGGTCAGGTCCGCGTCCGCGCAGACCTTCCACCCGTCGCCGCAGGCCTGGTCGTCGCGGAACTGCCGGGTGTCGAGCAGGTGGAACGTGGCCAGCTGTCCCCAGCGGATCCGGCGGTAGAGCGGGATGCTGTTGCCGCTCGGCGCGGAGCTGGGCCGCAACGGCATGTTCTCGTAGTAGGCCCGGTACGCCGCGGTGCGCCGCGCGGTCCACTGCGCCGCCGTCAGCGCCGGGCTGCTGTCGGCCCGGACCATGTTCGCGTAGTTGTTCTCCACCTCGTGGTCGTCCGGTACCACGAGCCACGGCGCCGCCGCGTGCGCCGCCTGCAGGTCCGGGTCCGACTTGTACTGCGCGTACCGGCGGCGGTAGTCGGCCAGCGTGACGATCTCGGAGCCGAGGTGCTGGCGTACGCCGCCGCTGCCCGCGCCGCCCTCGTAGATGTAGTCGCCCAGGTGCAGGACCAGGCCGGGGTTGTCCTCGGCCATCCGCCGGTAGGCGGTGTAGTAGCCGGACTCGAAGTGCGCGCAGGAGGCGAAGGCCATCACCAGGTCGCGGCCGAACGTACCGGTCGCCGGGGCGGTCCGAGTACGCCCGACCGGTGAGATGTGGTCCTGCGCCCGGAACCGGTAGTAGTAGTCGGCGTCGGGGGAGAGCCCGCCCGCCACCACGTGCACGGAGTGGGCGTCGGCGTACCGGGCGGTGACCGTTCCGGACGCCACCAGCGAGGTGAACCGGTCGGTGGTGGAGACCTGCCACTCGACGGTCACGTCGGCGGCGGCCATTCCGCCCTGCCCGTCGGCGTTGAGCGGCGAGGGCGCCAGCCGGGTCCAGAGCACGACGCTGTCGGGCGCCGGATCACCGGACGCCACACCGAGTTTGAACGGGTACGGCGCCGCGGCTCGGGCGCTCTGCCAGGGGGAAATCGCCACGCCCGCGGTGGCGAGTCCACCGAGGACGAAGATTCGACGGGTCAGCCTCTTCATGGCCAGTACCCTGAGCGCCGTCGATGAACGCCGTACGCGTCCGCGAGAAACCTCCGGTGACAGTGGGCTGTCGCGTAGAGAAGTTCCAGGCGCCGGTGCGTACGTGGACTAATGTCGATCTTTTCTTCCGTCTTCCCGCCGGCCACGCTTAGGCTGGACTTACCTCAGCCAGAGTCATCGATCTCCGTACCACCGGCGGCGACACCCCGCCGGCCCACCCGCGCCGCGCCGCCCGGATCCGGGCCGCTCCAGGACGAGGGAAGGAACCATGGCAGATCAGGAACCGTTGACCCGCATCATCGAAGAGATCGTCGCGCCCGGGGCCGCCGAGGTCGACCGGACCGGCGGCTTCCCGCGCAAGGCCGTCGACGCGCTGGCCGACGAGGGTCTGCTCGCGCTCACCGTACCGGCCGCCCACGGCGGCACCGGCCAGGGACCACGCGCCGCCGCCGACGTGGTCCGGCGGATCTCGACGGCCTGCGGGTCGACCGCGATGGTGGTGACGATGCACTACAGCGCGGTGGCCGCGCTGGCCGTCGCCGACCGGGCCGACGTGCTGCGCGAGATCGCCACCGGTCGGCACCTGAGCACGCTGGCCTTCTCCGAGGCCGGGTCGCGCAGCCACTTCTGGGCGCCGCTCGGCACCGCCACGGCCGAGGGCGACGAGGTACGCCTCGACGCGCACAAGAGCTGGGTCACCTCGGCCGGCCAGGCCGACAGCTACGTCTGGTCCAGCCGGCCCCTGTCGGCGCCGGGTCCGATGTCGCTCTGGCTGGTCCGGCCCGGCGGCCCCGGGCTGACCGTCGGCGCGGAGTTCGACGGCCTGGGCCTGCGTGGCAACGACTCCCGGCCGGTCACCGCTGACGGGCTGCGGGTGCCCGCCACGGCCCTGCTCGGCCCGGACGGCGCGGGCCTCGATCTCGCCCTCGGCGCGGTGCTGCCCTGGTTCCTGCTGCTCAACGCCGCCGCCAGCGTCGGCCTGATGGAGGCGGTGACGCGCGAGACGACCGCGCACCTGAGCCGTACCCGGCTGCGACACCTGGACCGGTCGCTGGCGCAGCAGCCGGAGGCGCGCGCCACGCTGGCCCGGATGCGGATCGAGACCGACCGCACGGCCGCGCTGGTCGACACGGCGCTCACCGCGCTGGAGCAGGGGCGCGAGGACGCGCAGCTGCTGGTACTGGAGGTCAAGGCCGCGGCCGACGGCAGCGCCGCCGAGGTGGCCGACCTGGCCATGACGGCGTGCGGCGGGGCCGCGTTCCGCAAGGAACTCGGGATCGAACGGCGGTTCCGCGACTCCCGGGCCGCCCGGGTGATGGCGCCCACCACCACCGCGCTGCTGGACTTCGTGGGCCGGGCGCTCTGCGGCCTGCCCCTGCTGGACGGGGCCGACGCGTGAGCGCCCGGCTGCTGCTCGGCGCGGTCGCGTACGACCCGAAGGTGGTGACCATCTGGGACGGTTTCCGCTCCTGGTTCCGCGACCGTGGGCTGGAGTTCGACTACCTGCTCTACTCCCACTACGAGCGGCAGGTCGAGGACCTGCTCGCCGGCCGGATCGACGTGGCCTGGAACTCGCCGCTGGCCTGGATCCGCGCCGAGCGGCTGGCCCGGGCCCGCGACCTGACCGTACGCGCCATCGCGATGCGCGACACCGACCAGGACCTCACCTCGGTGGTCGTGGTACGGGCCGACTCGCCGGTGCGCGACCTCGCCGAGCTGCGCGGCCGTACGGTCGCCACCGGCGCCGTCGACTCGCCCCAGGCGACCCTGCTGCCGCTGGCGCTGCTGCGGCAGGCCGGCCTCGACCCGGGCGCCGACGTCGAGGTGCGCCGCTTCGACGTCGGGGTCGGCCTGCACGGCGACCACATCGGCGGCGAGCGGGAGGCCGCGAAGGAACTGGTCGCCGGCCGGGTCGACGCGGCCTGCCTGATCGACGGGAACCTGCTGCTCTTCGGCCGGGAGGGGGTCCTGCCGGCCGGGTCGGTGCGGGTGCTCGCCCAGACCGAGCCGTACGACCACTGCAACATGACCGCCGGACCGCACGCCGACCCGGAACGGGTGGACGAATTCGGCAAGCTGCTGCTGAGCATGTCGTACGGCGACGCCCGTACCCGGCCGCTGCTCGACCTGGAAGGGCTCAAGGAGTGGCTGCCCGGCCGGACGGACCGGTACGCCGCGCTCGACCGGGCGGTGACCGAGACGGGTTTCTACCACCCCGACGGGACGATCCATGCCGGCGACTATCGACCTTGAGGACCTCGGCCTCGACGCCGGCGGGCAGATCCTGGTCGAGCGGGCGCTCGCCGGTCTCGCCCCCGGCGACCGGCTGGTGGTGCGGGGCCGGCACCCCGCGCTCGCCGTACACCTAACGGCCTGGTGCCGGGCCGAGGGGCACCGGTTCGACCTGACCGCCGACCCGCCGACCGTGGTCCGGGGCCGGGCGGACCTGGAGCGCTGGCAGGGGGCGCAGCGGGCCGGGCGGACCGCCGGCGACGTCGCCGCGCGCGCCGACCCGCACTGGGGGCTGGCCGCCCGGGGCGCGCTCGTCGAGCCGGGCGGCCCGGCGCTCGCCGTGGACTGGGTCGACCGCGACCTGGTCTGGGCCGACGTCGCGCCCCGGCTCTACGCCCAGGCGACGGCGAACCAGTGGGACCCGGCCACCGCCGTACGGTGGTCGGCGGCCGGGACGGTGCCCGAGGACGTCGAGGACGCCGTCGTGCAGGTGATGACCTACCTGGTGGAGAACGAGCAGGCCGCGCTGATGATCCCGGCCCGGCTCCTGTCCCGGCTGCACCCGCACTTCCGCGAGGTGATGCAGCTGCTCGCGGCGCAGGCCGCGGACGAGGCGCGGCACGTCGAGATCTTCACCCGCCGGGCGCTGCTGCACCGGGACGTACTCGGCCTCTCCGGTGCCGGCGGCCGGGCGTCCCTGCAGACGCTGCTGGACGAGCCGGACTTCACCCTCGCCTCGTTCCTGCTCTCCGTGCTCGGCGAGGGGAGCTTCCTGGACCTGCTGCACTTCCTGCACCAGCATGCGCCGGACGCCGTGACCGCCGACGTGACCCGGCTGGCCGCCCGCGACGAGGCCCGCCACGTCGCGTTCGGGGTCGCCCACACCGCACACGTGGTACGCGCCGACCCCACCTTCCTGGGCCGGCTGCGTACCGCCGTGGAGCGGCGGCACGCGGCGCTGGTCGACACCGCCGGGCTGAACAAGCAGGTCTTCGACGCGCTGGTGATCCTGGCCGCCGGCTCCTGGGAACCGGCGGCGATCGCCCGGGGCTGGCGGGAGGTGCTGCGCCTGCAGGAGACGATGGACGCGGGCCGGCGCCGGCGGCTGGAGTACATCGGCTTCCCCGACGACGAGGCCGCCGCCCTGTCGGCCCTGCACACCCGCAACTTCATGTGAGTCCCCCGCGCCGGGTTTGCTGTCGAGTTCCGGTCCGGCGGCGGCCTAGGCGCGGCAGACCATACGATCACGCCATGACGCGGTACCTGCTCGTGCCGGGGCGCGGGCGGCCCCTCCCGGGACACTGGTCACGGCGCTGGGTCGAGGCGTACCCGCACCACCGTTGGGCGCCCGAGCCACCCGGACCGCCGTACGTCGCGGACGACCGCGTCGCCGCGCTGGAGGCGGCGGTGAGCGTCGCCGACGAGCCCGCCATCCTGATCGCGCACAGCGCGGGCTGCCTCACCGTCGCGCTATGGGCCAGCCGGTACGCCGGACCGGTCCGCGCCGCACTGCTGGTCACGCCGCCGCATATCGACCCCGAGTGGAAACCCGGTCCCGGCGAGGCGGACGACGTCTTCATCGGCGAGGTACCGCGCGACCCGCTGCCGTTCCGCTCGATCCTGGTCGCCAGCCGCACCGACCCGTACGCCACCTTCGCGCAGTTCCGGCGGTACGCCGAGGACTGGGGCGCCGAGCTGTACGACGCGGGCGACGTCGGGCATCTCGACTCGGCCAGCGGGTACGGCCCCTGGCCCGAGGGCGAGCGCCTGGTCCGCGAGCTGTCCGAGGACTGAGTGGGGGTTTTCGTGTTGTCCGGCCGACATCGACGGCCTCGCTGCCTCCACCGGTTGTCGACATCATCACCACCGGACTCGTCAGGAGTGCGGCTCACCGGCTGACGGCCTGCTGGTTTGAAAGGGATGCCTCAAGGAGCAGCGCGTTCGAGACTCGGTGCTCCAGAAGAGCGTCGCGGCGGACCTCGATTCCCTCTGGGCCCGGTGAAGCACTCACCGGTGCGTGAGATGCGAGAGGTGCGGCGGCGATGGATCCGCCACTGCCGGAGGGGCGAGGACGAGCGTTTCGGGGAAGACAACCCGGTGCACGGCGGAAGCGGTGTTGGCTGTCAACGCTTGAGAGGCCGCTTCGTCCCAGACCTGGTGCACTGCCTCGACGAGTCCGCCAAGCTGGCTCGCGTACCGGGCGCCCCGAGATCTCCTCGCCTCCCAGACAACCGCTCGCCAATTGCCGTCCGGTGTCCTCTTCTCCGAGTTGGCCAAGGGATTCAGTCGAAGCTGGAGGGTATGTTCGAGCGCTAGGCCAACAAGCTCGGGCGTGGCATCCGCGGCGAGTAGTTGGGCTTCGGGTAGCCGTGGCCAGGCGACAACCACGACGCGGTGCCAGATCTCGGGCGGGAACGTAGTCGCGAGGTGGTGGCTCTCGCCGATCGGAAGGTCGCGAAGCCGGCGTTCGGCTTCCATCGTCTGGCCGACATAGAGCAGACCCCAGCGCAGCCAGACGCCATACAGCACTGGTCCGCGGAGTGCAGGTTGTCCACCTGTCGCGTCCACCAGTGCCGCGCCCAGTTGGTGGGCGAACCGGTACCGGCTGCGCCGCCAAAGCTTGGCGGAGTCTTCTGTGGCAGTCAGCTTCTGCAGCGAGTCCCGCCACGCCGTGAACGCGGCTTCGTGGCTCGGCTGTGAGTCTGTGGGCAAATCGTCCTCGCTTCTGCGGGCTCAGGCTCAAGGCCATCACCGTAGGCGGAAGATCGAGCGGGCGTAGCTTGGGGCGGGGTGCGGTGCCTGTGGCCCGATGTTCAGGCAAGCAGCGCTCTCAGGCAGATGGCTGTCGCCCGCGGCCCTCGATCTCTTCAGCACAGCCAGATGCGGCGTCGATCGGTCAGAAGAGGGTCAGCGGCTCGACCGGGATCGGCTCGGGCAGCGCCTCCAGTTCGGGTACCCGGGCCCGTACCTCGTCGTGGAAGCGCCGGGCGAGCACGGGAGCCTCGGCGTTGTCCGGCGTGTGGACGAAGACGGTCGGCGAGCGGCCCTCACGCAGCCAAGCCGCGACGATGCCGATCCAGCGTTGCCAGCCCTCGACGGTCCGCTCGGTGTCGTCCCGACCGAGGTACCGGACGATGGGCCGGTCGGTCAGCGCGACGGTGCGCAGCGGCATGCGCGGCTTCTTCGTCCACGCGTCGCGCTCGGCGTCGCTGGTCGGCGGGGTCTGGAAGAAGGCCGTGGTGTCGAAGGGGATCCACTCGGCGTCCGCGGCGGAGAGCACCTCTTCGAGAACGCGCGCCGCGCGCGGGTCGTCGAAGAACGCGCGATGGCGGACCTCCACGGCGTACCGGTGGGACGCGGGGAGCTGGCGCAGGAAGTGGGCGAGCGTGGGAACGTCGGCGGGCGTGAACGATCCCGGCAGCTGGATCCAGAGGGCGTGCGCCCGCGGACCGAGCGGCTCGATCGCGTCGAGGAAGACCCGCAGCGGCTCGTCGGCGTCGGTGAGGCGGCGCTCGTGCGTGACGGGCTTCGGCAACTTCACCACGAGCCGGAAGTCCGGGTCGGTCTGCTCCGCCCAGGACGCCACGGTCTCCCGGCTCGGCGTCGCGTAGAACGTCGTGTTCCCCTCGACTGCGTTGCACCAACTCGCGTAGTGGCGTAGCCGCTCGTGGGCGGCGAGCGGATGCGCGAGGATGCGCCCCTGCCATGCCTTGTGGGTCCACATCGCGCATCCCACGTGCAGCCGCATGGCTCCGATCCCTCCCGCCGTACCCGGTGCGGATCGCCCGGATACCTCACCCGGTCGGCCGCGCCAGCCCACGGTATACGGGTGGGGCGGTGCGGCGACCGGACGGCGGCGCGCCCTCGCCTTCACCGCCGGCCGGGCCTCCGGTCACTCAGCGGGCCGCCACCTCCAGCAGGATTCTCAGCAGGTCCCGGGCTGGCTGGTCAGCCGGCGGGCGACGGCTCGCGCCGGCCCGCCGGGATGACGACCACGGCCGCCGCGGCGCAGAGGATCGCGGTCCAGGCCAGGGTGGCCGCGGTCGAGGTACGGTCCGCGACGGCGCCGGAGATCCATGGCCCGGCGGTCTGCCCGGCGGCGAAGACGGTGGTGAAGGTCGCCAGCGTGGTCGTCCATCGTTCGGATGGGACGACGCTCTTGATGAGGGCGGTGATGGCGGCCGGGACGCCCATGAACGTCGCCCCGTAGACGAGCGCGGAGGCGAGAATGACCGGTGGCGCGGGTGCCACCAGCGCCAGCGCCGCCCCGCCGGCCAGGACGGCGAGCAGGGTCGCCAGGAGCCGGGTGCCGGGCCACGACGCGGCGGGGCGACCCCAGACCGCCGGCGCCGCCACGACCGCCAGGCCCAGCACGGTCCAGGTGAGCACGACCTGCCAGAGCGGGGCCCGCCGGTCAGCGAGATACGCCGAGAGGAACGTGATGTAGGTGATGTACCCGGTGGCGAAGAGCAGGTAGGCCAGCGCGGGCCGCCAGAGCGGGCGTACCCGCGCCCGGCCCGCCGCCGCAACCCGCCTGCCCTCGACGGCCCCGGCCGTGGCCTGCGGATCCTCGCTCGTCCCCACCGCGGCCCGCGTACTCTCGCTCGCTCCCGGCGCGGGCTGCGGATCCTCGTTCGTTCCCGCCGCGGTCCAGCTTCCCGCCGTCGCCATCGCGCCCGCGACCGCCAATCCCACCCAGGCCAGGCGCCAGTGCGTGCCCAACACTGGGATGGCCACCCCGCTCACGACGATGCCCAGCCCGGCGCCCGCGAAGTAGACGCTGACGGGAACGGCCGAGGCGGCGCGCGCGGCGAGACGCGAGGCGATCACGCCGCCGGTGACGAAGACCACGGCGCCCGCCACCCCGGCCAGGGCCCGGCAGAGCAGCAGTACGGCGTAGTCCGCGCTCGCGGCGGTGGCGGCCAACGACACGGCGGTGACGGCCATTCCCGTACGGAAGGCGGCCGTCGTACCCCAGCGGCGGACGACCGCGGCCGTCACGAGCGCGCCGAGAAGGTAGCCCAGCCCGTTGGCGGTGCTCATCGCCCCGGCCTCGGCCAGGGACCAGTGCAGGTCGTCGCCCATCGCCGGAAGCACCAACCCGTAGGCGAAACGCGCGAGGCCGAGCGCCGAGGCGGTACCGAGCGCGAGCCGGGCCGCCCGCCACACCGTCCCGCGTGCCGTGGCCGGTGCGAGCTGCGTCATCGGGCCCACCCTTCAACGTCGAACCGATCGGTACGATCTTTGAGATGTTAGCAGTGGGGCGAACCGATCGGTACGATCTGGGGTATGCCGGTACCCAAGGGCTCCACGATCGACCCGGACCGCACCCGCGCCACCATCCTCCAAGCGGCCACCCGGGTGCTGTACGAGCGCGGGCTCGACGGCATCGGCGTCGCGGAGCTCTGCACCCGCATCGGCATCTCGAAGGAGACGCTCTACCGGCACTTCGACACCAAGGACGGGCTCGTCGAGGCGGTCCTGGAGGCCCGCAGCGAGCGGACGACCCGCTGGCTGGCCGAGGCCGCCGCGAACGCCGGCGACGATCCGCGCGACCAGCTCACCGCGGTCTTCGCGGCACTCCAGCAGTGGTACGACGAGCCGGACTTCCGCGGCTGCGCGATGGTGAACGCCGCGACGCAGCACCACGTGGCGGCCGTACGTGCCCTCACCAAGCGCCACCTGGAGCGCTACCTCGACCTGCTGACCGGCATCGCCAGCCGGGCCGGGGCCGCCGATCCGGCGCTGCTGGGGCGGCAACTCCTCATCCTCCTCGAAGGAGCGACCGTCGTCGCCGACCACCAGGACCCGGTCCGGGCGGGCGAACACGCGCGGGACGCCGCCCTCGCGCTGCTGTCGGTCGCCACCCGGACCCGCGCCCAAGGCTGACCGCCCCCACTCTCGCCCAAGGCTGACCGCCGTCGCTCTCCCGCAGGGCTGACCGCCGGAACTCGCTCTCAGGCTGAGCGTCGCAACTCTTGTTGGCACCACGGAAGCTGGGCGGCGTGCCCCGTGAGCACGCCTACGATCGGCCCCCATGACGCGGCGTACCGGCTCCGTCACGTTTCTCTCGGTCCCGCTGCTGTTCGCGGCGGTACTCCTGCCCGCGTGGCCGTCCCCGGCCGCCGGGGCGACGCTCGGCCACACCCACGGGTGGGACTACGGCGACGCGCCCCTGCGGTACCGGACCCTGCGGGCGCAGGGCGGACCGCGCCACCTGGTCGCCGCCAGGTCCGGCGCCCTGACCCTCGGCACCACCGTCACGGCGGACCCGGACGGCCGGCCCGACGACGGGGACGCCGACGACGGCCTGGTCACGCCGGTACGCCTCACCGCCGGCACGCCTCGGGTAACCGTGACGGTCCGCAACAACACCCGGGCGACGGCGCTGCTGGCGGGGTGGCTGGACACGTCCGGTGACGGCTTCGGCGCGAGAGAACGGGCGGTGGTCCGGGTGCCGGTCGGCGCGACGCGGGCGACGCTGCGCTGGAAAATGCCGGCCGGTACCGGGACGCGCGCGGGTCAGCTGCGGCTGCGCCTGTACCACGGCCTGCCGCTCCATCCGGTGCCGGTCGGCGCCGCCGTCGGCGGCGAGGTCGAGGATTACCGGGTCACGTTCGTGGCTGCTCCGACGACGCCGGCCCCGCCGCCCCCGAGCGCGGCCCCGGTGCCCACGCCGACGAAGGCGGCGCCGAGGCCCGCGCCGGCGAGGTCGGCCCGGACGTCGACGAACCCGGCCGGACCGACCCCGTCGCCGACGCGATCCGACCCGTCGACGTCCGCGCCCGCGCCCGCGCCGAGCCAACCGAGTCGAGCGTCAAGCGCGCCGGCGAGGCCGGCCACACACGCCGAGCCCGCGCGTCCACGTCGCGGGGGATTGCCGCTGACCTGGTCCATCGCGCTCCTGATCGTGGTACCGGCCGCGGCGGGCGCGGCGCACGCCGTCGGACGCGCGGCCCGTCGAAGGCACTGACCACCACCCCCGGAGGAGAGCATGTCGACCCTGTTGGCCGGTCTTGTCGTAATGGCGGTCGCGGCCGTCCTGAGCACGGCTGGCTTCCTGCTCGTGTCCCGGTACGTGCCCGAGCGCTGGCTGATCGCGGACTCGGCCGCGGCGAGCGCCATGTACGCGACCGTCGGCATGGTGTACGCCATCTTCATCGCGATCGGGGCGATCGCCGTCTGGGAACCGCACGCCGACGCGAGCCAGTCCACCCGTCAGGAGGCCAGCGACCTGTCGGAGGCGTACTGGTGGGCCGGTCAGCTCGATCCGACGAGCGCCGCCAAGGTCCGGTCGCTCATCGTGGCGTACGGCGAGTCGGTCGTGCGGCGGGAATGGCCCCGGCTGCGGGCCGACCGGACGGGCGATCCGGCCACCGAGGCCCTGTTCACCGAGCTGCGCGCCGCCGCGGTCGCGATTCCGACGGAGGGCGGGCGGCAGGACGAGGCCGCCCAGAACCTACGCGACCGGCTGGAGAGCGCCGCCGACTCGCGGCGTACCCGGATCGCGGCCGCCGCCGACGGGATGCTTCCGCTGCTGTGGCCGGCGCTCGGCCTCGGCGGCGCGGTGGGCATCGGGTTTCTCTACCTGTTCGGGCTGGAGCGGACGTTCCCGAACGGTCTGATGATGGCGACCGTCGCGGCCATGACGGCGCTGTCCCTGTTCATCATCTACCAGCTGGAATTTCCGTTCAGCCGGGCGCTGTCCGTCGGACCCGAGCCGTTCACGGCCATGCTCGCGACCTTCGCCGGACCGTCGTAAATCCGTCAGTGCGCGATACGGATACCGGATAGCTGGATAGCCTCGCGTCAATGAGCCTTCCGGACCTCCCCTTCGGCCGGCGGATCGCGCTCGCGAGGCAGCGTCGGGGCCTGTCCCGGCGGGCGCTCGGCGAACTGGTCGGCCGCAGCGCCGAGTGGATCCGCCAGGTCGAGCGCGGCGACCGGATGGTGGACCGACTTTCCGTCCTGCTCCGGCTCGCCACCGTGCTGCAGGTGGCCGACGTGCCGGCGTTCGTCAACGGCGCCGTGGGCCGCCCGGTCACCCTGCCCCGGGCGCCGCTGGACATGACGGCACTGCGCGACGCGGTGTTCACCCTTCCCGCCACGCTGCTCCGGCGCGCCGGGCCGCCGGCGGCCGCATCCGGCCGGACCGACCCGCCGCTCGATCCGCCGGCCGCCGATTCACCGGCCGATCTACCGACCGATCCGCCGGCCGGCGCGCCGGACCGCGTCGACGAGGAAGTGACCTGGTTGTGGGCCGGGTGGCAGAGCTCGGCGGAGCCCTACACCCGTACCCTCGGCCGACTGCCGGCCGTCCTCCGGGCGGTCAGCGCGGCGACCGGGGAGGCGGCGGCCGACGCGTACCGGCTCGCGTGCCAGCTCGCGGGTCGCGCCGGTGACGGGACCCTGGCGTTGGCGGCCGCGCAGCACGCGATGGCCGCCGCGCGCCGCGGTGCCTGCGCGTGCACGGCCGCCGCCGCCATCGGCGCGTACGCGGACAGCCTCGCCCACCTCGGCGCACTGAGCAGTGCCGAAGCGGCGTGCGGAACGGCACTGGCCACCGCGGACGACTGCGCCTGCGCGGCCCGCCCGGCCGTGGTCGGCCGGCTGCACCTGGCCGCCGCGCGCGTCGCGAGCGCCGGGCACGCCGCGGACGCCGCCCGACGCTGGCTGAGCGGCGCCGCCGCGTACGCCCGGGAGGGGCTCCCCGACGACCCACGGCACCCGTTCGGCGCCCAGGACGTGGCCGTGCAGGCGGTCCGCGTGGCGCTACGACTCGGCCACCTGCCGGACGCGCTGCAGTTGGCCGACCGCATCGACCCCGAGAGCGTGCCCGCACGGGCCCGGCGCAGCCGCGGCTACCTGACGCTCGCGGGGGTGCACGCCCGCGCCCGGAACGCGGCGGCAACCCTGCTCGCCCTCGGCAAGGCCGAGCAGGCCTGCGCCGAGGAGTTGCGGGTCAACCGGGTGGCCCGGCAGGCCATCACCGACCTGCTCTCGCGCGACGACGCGCTGGTGCGCGTCGACGCATGGGCGCTCGCTGCCCGTGCCGGCCTCGCCTGACGCCGCCCGGAATGTCGCCGGGATGGCGGGGCGTACCCACACCGAGCGTCACGCATCCGCCGTCGGCGGCACCGGCGCGGTCCCGAATTCGACTCCGAACCCGTGGTCACACTTCCGTGTGATTGACAAACGTCGTTGGGTTCGCCCGCCATGCGGGCGGTCGGGGCGGCGCCGGGTCTTGCGGGTGATATCGACCGTATTGCTGCGGTGCGTCAGACCGGATGGTATCGATGAATAACGTGATTCATGAATACATTGGCAGATAATCGCTAATAAATTGACCTCCGTTTATTCGGCTGCGCACGATTCGCTCGCAGATCTCCTTCGGCCCAGAACGGCGGTGTCACGTGTCGGTAACCGAACCGGACAGATCCTGGGACAACGAGCAGAACGACGGCGGACAGAGCAGCCTGAGTACCGCGGGCGCGCGTACCCTCGCGACCACTACCAAGTCCGCCCCCCAGATGCAGGAAATCACGTCCCGCTGGCTGCTCAAGGTGCTGCCGTGGGTCGAGGTGACCGGCGGTACGTACCGGGTGAACCGGCGGCTCTCCTACGTGGTCGGCGACGGGCGGCTCTCCTTCACCAACACCGGCGCGGAGGTGCACCTCGTCGCCGGCGAACTGGGCGAGCTGCCGGCGCTGCGCGGCTTCGCCGACGAGGAGGTGCTCGGCGCGCTCGCCGACCGGTTCGTGCAGCGCGAGTACGCGGCCGGCGACACCATCGTGCAGGCCGGCGACCCCACGGACCGCGTGCTCGCCATCGCGCACGGGAAGGTCACCAAGCTCGGCGCCGGGCAGTACGGTGGCCAGTCCGTGCTGGGCGTGCTCGCCGACGGCGACTACCTCGGCGACGCGGCACTCACCAACACCGACGCGACCTGGGACGTCAGCGCGCGGGCCTCGACCCAGTGCATCGTCCTGGAGCTGCCGATCGGCGCGTTCCGGGAACTCGTCGACCGGTCGCCGGCGCTGCGCGCGCACCTCGACGCCTTCGTGGAGGCCACCGGGAAACCGCAGAACCGGCTCGGCGAGGCGGCGATCGAACTGGCCGCCGGGCACACCGGTGAGCCCCGGCTGCCCACCACGTTCGTCGACTACGACGCCGCGCCGCGCGAGTACGAGCTCTCCGTCGTGCAGACCGTGCTACGGGTACACACCCGGGTCGCCGACCTCTACAACCACCCGATGAACCAGCTCGAACAGCAACTCCGGTTGACCGTCGAGGCGCTGCGCGAGCGGCAGGAGCACGAGATGGTGAACAACCGCGAGTTCGGCCTGTTGCACAACGCGGACCTGCGACAGCGCATCCACACGCGCACCGGACCACCGACCCCGGACGACCTGGACGAGCTGCTGTCCCGCCGGCGCAGCACCCGGTTCATCCTGGCGCACCCGAAGGCCATCGCCGCGTTCGGACGGGAGTGCAGCCGGCGCGGCCTCTACCCGTCCAGCGCCGACCTGGGCGGGCACACCGTACCGGCCTGGCGGGGGGTGCCGATCCTGCCGTGCAACAAGATCCCGGTCAGCCCGACGCTCACCACGTCGATCATCGCGATGCGGACCGGGCTGGAGGACCAGGGCGTCATCGGGCTGCACCAGACCGGGCTGCCGGACGAGTACCAGCCGAGCCTGTCCGTGCGGTTCATGAGCATCGACGAGAAGGCGGTGATGAACTACCTGGTGACCGCGTACTTCTCGGCGGCAGTACTGGTTCCGGACGCGCTCGGCGTGCTGGAGGATGTCGAGGTCGGCCACTACGGCGACCTCCAGCAGCAGCAGCCGGCCGGGAGCTGACCCGTGGCGGACACCGATCGGAGGACGGACGCGGGGGCGCTGGTGACTCCCGCGCTGCAGGCGGCCGTCGCCACGCTGCCGGCGGCGATGCGGCCGGTCGTCGGCTACCACTTCGGGTGGCTCGATGCCGCGGGTCGACCGACCGGTGCGTACCGTGGCAAGGCGCTGCGGCCGGCGCTCGCGCTGGCCGCGGCGCGGGCCGTCGGCGCCGACCCGGAGACGGCCCTGCCGGCGGCGGTCGCCGTCGAGCTCGTGCACAACTTCTCCCTGCTGCACGACGACGTGATGGACAAGGACGTCACGCGCCGGCACCGACCGACCGCGTGGACCGTGTTCGGCACCGACCCCGCGCTGCTCGCCGGCAACGCGCTGCTCACCCTCGCGCTGGACCTGCTCGCCCCCCAGGTCGCCGCCGTCCGGGTACTCACCGCGGCGACCCAGGAGCTGCTCAAGGGGCAGGCGGCCGATCTCGGCCTGGCGCGGCGGGCATTCGTGTCGGTCGCCGAAGCGCGGGAGATGGCGCTCGCCAAGACCGGCGCGCTGTTCGGCGCCGCATGCGCCATGGGTGGCCTGGCCGCCGGCGGCCGGGCGGCGGACGTGGAACGGCTGGCCGCGTACGGGCGCCAGCTCGGGCTCGCGTTCCAGTTCGTCGACGACCTGCTCGGCATCTGGGGGGACCCGGCGACCACCGGCAAGCCGGTCCACTCCGACCTGCGCAGCCGCAAGAAATCCCTGCCGGTCGTCGCGGCACTGAACGCCGCCACGCCGGAGGGTGGGCGGTTCGCCGCGCTGTACCGACGGGAGCGCGAGCTCGACGAGGACGAACTGCGCCAGGCGGCCGACCTCGTGGCGGCGGCGGGCGGCCGAACGTACGCGCTGGAGCAGGCCGACGCGCTGGTGGAGAGCGCGTTGGCCGGCATCTCCCACTTCGAGCCCGCGGCGGCGGCGGACCTCGCGGCGCTCGCCCGGCTCGCGGTACGACGGGAGTGGTGAGCCGATGCCCGCGTTCACGCTCCCGGACTTCTACCTGCCGCACCCGGCCCGGCGGAACCCGCACGAGCAGCACGCCCGCGAGCACTCCACCGCCTGGGCCCGGCAGACGGGCATGCTGGACTGCCGCGCGCCCTCCGGCAACCTGGTCTGGGACGAGGCCGACCTCGCCGCGCACGACTACGCGCTGATGTGCGCGTACACGCACCCGGACTGCGACGCGCCGACCCTCGACCTGATCACCGACTGGTACGTCTGGGTGTTCTTCTTCGACGACCACTTCCTCGAACTGTTCAAACAGGGACGGGACATCGAGGGCGGCCGTCGCCACCTGGCACGGCTGAGGGAGTTCATGGGACAGCCGACGCGGTCACCGGAAAACCCGGCCGAGGCCGGACTCGCCGACCTGTGGGCACGTACGGTGCCGGCGATGTCCGACGACTGGCGGCAGCGGTTCGTCACCAGCACCCACAACCTGATGGTCGAGTCACTGTGGGAACTGGACAACATCTCCCGGCACCGGGTCGCGAACCCGATCGAGTACATCGAGATGCGCCGACGCGTCGGTGGGGCACCCTGGTCGGCGAACCTCGTCGAGGTGGCGATCGCCGCCGAGGTCCCGGCGCCGCTCGCGGCGACCCGACCGCTGCGCGTGCTACGCGACACGTTCGCCGACGCCGTGCACCTGCGCAACGACCTCTTCTCGTACGAGCGTGAGGTGACCCGCGAGGGGGAGAACGCGAACGCCGTGCTGGTGTTCGAGCGGTTCCTCGGCGTACCGCCGCAGCGCGCCGCGGACCTGGTCGGCGAGCTGCTCACGTCCCGGCTGCAGCAGTTCGAGCACACCGCCCTCGCCGAGGTCCCGCTGCTCTTCGCCGAGCGCGGTACGCCGCCGCACGAGCAGATCGCCGTGTCCCGGTACGCGCAGGCGCTCCAGGACTGGCAGGCCGGCGGCCACGAATGGCACGCCAGGTCCAGCCGGTACACGAAGACGACGGAGCGGCCGGTCCTCATCCCGGGGGTGGCCGTGCCGTACTCGCTCGCCTCGTCCGGGCTCGGGCAGCGCCTCGCCGCGCACGACCACGTGCTGGCCGACCGGCACGTCGGGCACCTGCCGCTGCCCGAGCTGCACATGCCGTTCCGGTACCGGGTCAGCCCGCACCTGACGGCCGCCCGCCGCCACGGCGCCGAGTGGGCCGCGGCGATGGGGATGTTCGAGCCGGTCGCCGGCCGCAAGATGTGGGACGCGGAGCTGTTCGCCGGCTTCGACCTCGCCCACTGCGCCGCGATGATCGCCGCGGATGCCACGCCCGAGCAGCTCGACGTGGCCGCCGACTGGCTCGCCTGGGGTACCTACGGCGACGACCTCTACCCCGTCCAATGGGGGCGGTCCGGCGACCTCGCCGGCGCCAGGGTGGCGACCGCGCGACTGTCGCTGTTCATGCCGCTGGAAGGGCCACCGCCGCCACCCACCTCGCCCTTGGAGGCCGGCCTCGCCGACCTGTGGCGGCGTACCGCCGGCGACATGTCGGCAGACGCCAGGGGACAGTTCCGCACGACCGTGGAGACCATGGCGTCGGCGTGGCTGTGGGAGATGGCGAACGAGATGCACCGCCGCATCCCGGACCCGGTGGACTACGTCGAGATGCGCCGCGCCACGTTCGGTTCGGACCTGACGGCGAGTTTGGCCCGGCTGCGGCTCGCCACACCGGTGCCACCGGACCTGTTCGACACGCGGGTGATACGGCAGCTCACGAACGCCGCCCAGGACTACGCGTGCCTGGCCAACGACCTGTTCAGCTACCAGAAGGAAATCGAGTACGAGCACGAGATCCACAACTTGGTCTTCGTCCTGGAGCGCTTCCTGCGCTGCGCCAGGCTCACCGCTCGTGACCTCGCCGCCAAGCTGATGAACGAACGCATGCGGCAGCTCGAACACCTCATGGCGGAGGAGTTGCCGGCGTTCTTCGAGCACCACCAGCTGGACGAGCCGACCCAGGCCGCGCTGACCCGCTACGCCGACCAGCTCAAGGACTGGCTCTCCGGCATCCTGGAATGGCACCGCTCGTGCGCCCGGTATACGCCGGCCGGGCTCGCCGCCCGGTACCGGCCGTCGTTCCTGCCCTCGGCAGCCAGACATCTGGCGTTCCGCGGGCCGAACTCCTTGCCCCGTCTCGACGGTGCGGGTACCGGTTGGTGATCGGCGACAGCCGTCGTGTCGGCCTTCCGAGCATCCTCCGGTCTCGAACAACCTCTACTGCGGTCCGCCGCGGCGGCACTGGTCGCGATGCTGCCGTAGCGCATCGACCGCTTCGGCGTCGGTCCGGACGTCGGCTGCCCGGCAGCACGCACCCCTAGGCGGGTGACGACCCCGGATAGGGTGCAGGGCGTCGCGGCGAACGCTGCGGCGTCCTCCGCCGGATCGGAAGCTGCCGCGCTATGACCGCACAAGCCTGGTTGAACAGGGATCATGAGTTCCCGCCGGGGAGGGAACGGTTCCGTAGCGATCGCAGGTTCCAAATCTGGGCCTACTCGGCCAGCCACGGCCAACTGTTGCTACGCAGCACGCCCCTGTACGGCGACGAGGATCGCCCCGACCCCGAGACGACAATCGATGTCCTCTTCAAGCCCATCGAAGCCATCAAGCTACGGGACTCGTTCACCGGCCTGGTGATCAGGTGCGCGGAGCCGGAGGAAGCGGACCAGGTCAAGGCGTCGCTGCCTGGCGTCAGGTGGGAGGGGCGGCATGTGTTCATGCTGCAGAGCCCGGACCAGGGGCAGAGCGACTACGTGGTCAGCATGGCTGTCGGTTGGCGTGAGGGAATGCTTCCTCGGATGCAGCAGAGCTTCTTCAGCAGTGACATCGTGCCGGGCGATCGGTGGACCCCGAACCCACTCCACGGAGTAGGTGCCGGCTTGAACATGGCCTCGGCTCGGGACTTGCTGGATGCTCTGCGTGCCGATGACCACCCACCGCGCCGCCGGGAACGACACCGGTACGTCTACGTCTTGATGACCCGGTATAGCCGAGCGGAGCGGACGGAGGTGTCCGGTGCGGGGGTCTTCCTGACCGAAGCCGATGCGGAGGAGGCTCGGGCCCTGTTCGCGCGGAAGGTCGATGACTGCTGGATCGAGACACTGCCCGTTGCCATGTGACCGGACCTCGTGTGCATCGGCGTGAGGACAGCGAGGCTGATCGCCGATGGGGCGAAGGCCGTTGCCAATGCTGCGGCCTTACTGTTTCCACGCCCTTGAACCGCGTAAACGAGGGTCGACCGGCTCAGCGTCGCTGCATGTGTTCGCACGGACGGCGACAAGCGGCGGCTCTGGGCGGCCTACCGCTGCCTGCGAGATCAAATCGACCGGAGGGCATTTCCGCTGGTCAAACTGCGTTTTACCGATTTTTGGGTGCCCCTGGCAGGATTCGAACCCCGACAAGCGCTGCCGGAGTGCGCTGCGGCTTGGGCCGCGTGTAAGCCCCTGACCTGCCACTCCGGGTTGCGGCTTGGGTGCTGTCGCCAAGACCGTGAATATCTGCGGAGCGGCCGGCCGCCGATGCGGCGTCGCGGGTGGTGCGTTGAGGCGGCACGACCCAAATGCCAGGATGTCTGATGCCCACCTCTTGGAGCCAACGCCGCGTCTGCCGTCGCTTCGCCGTCACGCCTCACCCGCCCGTACGGCGAACGATGATCGGTATTGCTCTATCCAGGTCACGCGACCTCCTGCCGCTCCATGCGCTCCGCCATCCGGCCGAGGGCCAGAGCAACGGGTGGTTCGTGTGGCGCGGTGGGAACATCCCTCAGGACGAGGACGACTTCTTCGCTCCGTTGCACGTCGAGCACCTCGGGGATCACGCGCCCGAGTTGCTGCCGTTTCTGGCACTGCCGCCAGGGTGGCGTGTACTGCTAGCGCCTGGTCACGAAGATGTCTGGTACGACCACGATCTTCTTGACGTGTAGGAGGCAGGTCTTCGTACATTGGCGCTAATGGCCGGGCCGGCTTTCTGCGGCGCCGCATCACCGGGCGCCTGGGACCACCTACTGCGATGGCAAGCCGCGCAGCGGCGCGGCGGCCGATCGGCCCAACTCGGTGACGGGCAACCAACCTCGCGATCGTCGCGCCATGCTCTACCGCTCGGCCGCGGTCCTGGCTTCGGTGTGGCGGCTCGGGCTTAGAACAGGGTCTCGCGTTGCAGGGGCGGGATAGCTGCCCGGAGCAGCTGGCGTACGGGTTCGACAGCGGCGAGACGTTCACGGAGGTTCGCGTCCTCCGCCGCCAGTTCCGTCGGAATCGAGTCGTCGGCATAGGCAGTATCGATGGCACGCAGAGCTGCGATGGCGATGTCCGCGGAAGGCCGCAGGGCCGCGCCTGGATGTTCATGGCCCTCTGGTACGCATCCGGCCAGCAGTGCAGCAGCGGCGACAGCCTCGACGCCGAGCGCGTAGTCCTTCACTCGCCTGTCACCGGACACCAGCTCCTCGATGGTCCGCAGCAGTGCCGGCATCACCTCGCCGGGAGGCAACTCGACCAGGGGTCCACGAAGTCCATCGAGGTGTCGTCGTCAAAGGTGCCGTGTCCCCAGCTACCCGACGTTGACCTCCCGCCGGACCTCTTGGCGGAGACTGTAGACCCAGCTGGGGTCACACCGCGCCGGCGCGGCGCTCCGATGGCGGAGACACGTCGGTTTGACTCCGGCGCAGGCCGCCTCGCCGCTGGCCGGTCGGGCGTACGACCCTGCGGCACTGGGCAGCGTCTCTGTGGCTCGACGCCGGTTCTCCGGCAACGACGTCGCCGAGCAAGCAGGCCGCTCCGTTGACGTGCTGGTCAAGGTGTACGCGGAGTGCATCGCTGGCCAGGAGACGACGACGGTCAACCAGCGCATCACCGGCGCGCTACGTGGCTTGAGTGAGTAGCCGAAAGGATCATCCTGAGGGACGTATTTTCGCGAACGCCTTGGCCAGCCTGGGACCTAGCTCCTGGACTATCCCGTACCCCGCCTTGTGCGGCCATGGGAGAGCGAAGAGGAACGAGGTCACGATCACCGTGTTGATCTCGGGTATCTCCGGCCCCATTTGTTCTTCTAGAAATCGAAGAGTCTCGCGCCAATCTGGCGCGTCATCGGCACCAAGATGGGAGCGCACGGTGTCTTGCGTGATCTCCCAGAAGATCACGTGGGGTAGCACCCCGTCGTTGTTGAACACATGGGCGTCGTACAGACCCCCGAACGCAGGCACCCTCGAAACAAGGTCCTGCACCAGCTGTACGTCTCTGGTCATTCATAGCCTCCGAGGCGTGAGTGAATCGGGTCGTGAGTACTTACACATTGGTCGGGCAAGCGGCCTAGATTGCCCGGTCGACGCGAGGTACGACCGGGTCGATCGGCTGGGTCGGACCGTTCTCGGCCTCGTACCACTCGGCGATATTGAAAACGCTGCCGCAGTTGGGGCAGGTAGCGTTGCCGAACAAGTACGTCAGGCCGCCGGCAAGGATCGGATCGCCGCACGCGACGGCGGTGTCGTACATCCATCGCTGGAGCCCATCGAGAGCAGCGGGTTCTGCTGGATCCAGTGGGATACGTTGGACATCGCCTGCCCACTCATCCCGGATGGCGGAGTAGTGGCCGTAGTCGCCGATCACGACCACGATCCGGGTCGAGCAGTGTGGGCATCCGATCCGGTAGTGCTCGTCAGAGTAGTCGAGGCTGATCGTTGCCCAGAACACGTAGCCGGCGAACGCGAGTGCGGCCTGGAAGTAGTCGCGGAATTCGCTCCCGGTCACACTCGGCAGTCGGGACCGGGTGAGGCGGTGCAGGGTGGCCAGTGCGGCCGGTTCGGCCCGTACGAGATCGTCGTCGCGGTGGTGTCGGTGAAGTGTCATGGCGATCATCGACGCGAGCTTGATCGCGGTGTCGCGGTACTCCTCCGTGCCGTGCTCGGCCAAGAGGCTCAGACGTGGTAGTGCGGCGAAACCGGCGGAGCAGAAACATTCGGTCTCCACGACCAGCCGGCGGCCGAGTTCCCTCCACAAACCGGCGTTCGGCTCCTGCTCCAAGCTATCGAGCAGTGCCGCGATTTGGTCGCCTGGGCGCCCGGCGATATCCCTGAACTCGGACCAATCGACGGACTGATGGGTCAATATGATGCTGCCTCCCGACGCGGTAGCCTCGCTGAGTCTGGTTGGCCCCGCACCCGGCTGCACGAGGGCGGTGAGCAATCGTCGTGCCATGTGCCTCAGCCGGTAATGCGGCCATCTGGTGTATCAACCGCGAAGCAGGCCGTCTGCAGGATCTCCAAGAGACTGTCGCGGACCTGCGCGAGAACATCCCTCGGCAGGTCAAGGCGAAGGACCTGTTCGCGCGGGAAGCCGAGCGTCGCTGCGGCCTGCCTGCCGTACTCAAGGGAGAGTTCCTGGCCGAAGAGGGTCCACGACGACACAGCCCAGGTGGCGGCTACTCCCGCGTTGTTGATGACCTCGTCCACCAGGCCGTCGTAGCGTTGTCGGATCAGCACGACGTGGACACCGCCGGTGGACAGGATCAGGGTGAGGTCGCGGTCGGTCTCGCGCACGTCAGCCCGATCGACCCGAACAGCCTGGCTCCCCACGCCGCGACGATACTGGGTGCCAGTCTGCCGGACGACCACGTTTCACGGCCCTGGCGGGCGGGAAGCCGAGCGACACGAACCCGGCGCTCGTGCATTCCGGGCTGCGGGCAATGGCTGTGTGGGCTCGGGCGGCGCGTGGTCGGCTGGCGGCGTGACCGATCTTTCGGCAGCCTTCATGCTGATTGCCGCGTTCTCTGGAACGTTCGTCGTGCTGCCTATACGGTTCCGCGCGGTCCATGGTTCTGGTCGTAGCCCGCTCAGGGCTGACCGCCATGCTCGATGGCGCAAGGGCTGTATCCCGGGATAGTTCTTCGACCTGAGCTTCCATCGCGTAGGTGTACACCACCACACACCACGTCCGGCCCGCCATGCCGCGGAGGCCTCCAGCAGGCCGAGACGCGGCCCGGCGGCTGCAAGCGTTTACCGGCTTGGCAGACCTCGGCGGGGTCGTCATGCTGTCCGCGTGAACCACGGCAACCACCAGGAGCTTCAGGTGCAGCGACTCCTCCGTGAACTGTGTGTCAGGCTGGGTTTTTGCCTGCCGCCCGCGGAGATCCGCCGGCTCTGCGAGTCACCGCCGGGCTCCGTGGACAGCTTTACCGATGCTGTCTTCGAGGCGGAGGGGATGGGCGACATGGAGTACACGGACCTTCGCCGCCAGGTGCGGGAAGTCGTCGATCAGCATATGAGCCGATGGGTAGGTTTGGGTCGATGATCAATCGGCGGAGATGCCGACGGACTGGCGACTGATGCTCTCCGTCTATCAGCAGGAGCTCCGGGAGCGCTTTCTGTCCGCTCCGGCAATGCCGGCGCCGGAACCATGGCATATGGTGCTTGACCGGTCTACACCGATCGGGGGCCTTCTGGGGATTGGGTTCGCTGTCGACCCGGCCAGCGGACACGACCTGGTGATGGTGGTGTCGCATGATGGGCATGGGCTCTTCGACGCGACGACCGGGGCGAAGATCGCCCGGGACCGAGACCCGGACCCCGAATCGAGCATGCCGGACGCGACCACGGAGCTGTCTTGTCCTGGACTTGGCCCTGTGGCCGGCACACGAGTCCGTATTGCCGGCCTATTCGGCGGCGGTCTGCACCTTACGACCGCGGATGGCTGGACTGTCGAGGCGGTTGCTCCGGACTGGCCGCATCACCGGGTTCTCCTGTCGGCCGACGGTGGGCTATGCCGAGGCCCAGCAGGGCGCAACTGGTGGCACATCTTCTACGCGGACTACTCCGAGCTGCGAGCCGTGGGATTCTCGCCGTCAGGACACACGCTGGCGGTCGCAACCAGTAGCGACCTGACCCTCTGGGCGCGGTGGGCCTGACTTGTCGCGCACACCCCGAATCTTGGTTGTGGTGCGGGTGCGAAATCGGAAAACGACTTCAAGATCAACCGGTGAATAGTCCCGTGGATCGCGACAACCGGCGGCAGTTTCGTGCTCCAGGGTGGCGGCTAGACGTCAGCGGGTTCCGCTGGTCAAGTGGTGCCCCCTGTGTGCGTCCTCGCGACGATGGGTGACTACGACCCGAGGAGGTGCCTCAGGTCTGCGGCGAGTCGGGTCATCTCCTCGCCGGCTTCAAGTACGAAGACAGATCGGGCCGACCATCTCGCGTCCTCCCAGCTACCGCCGGGCGCTCGCAGGGTCACACCGATCGACACGTAGGCCCGTCCGTCGTGCTGGGCGTCGAGCGTCAGTTCGTCTTCCATCGAGGTCCGGCGGCGGACTTCGCGCCAACCGCGCCAGTCGTCTGCGAGGGACTGCACGAACTGGGACAGCGTTCCGATGTCGGGGTTGACGTAGAGGCCGTCGATCGTGGCGGTGGTAGATGCGCTCATGCCGTCGTCGTGCAGCTCGATCGCGACGGTGTAGACGTAGCCGTCGCCGTACGGGTCCTGCGGTGGCTGGATGACCCAACGTGGGCCGTTGGCTCGGTGCAGGACGAAGGGCTCACTCGCGGCGGCTCGCACGCTCCCGGAGCGTACTCCCGTGCACGTACTCTGCCTTTCGGCAACGCCAGTCGACGGCCTGGGCGAGGGGGGTTAGTGCAGGACGGTCCGTACTTCGTGGTGAAGCGGCCGGACTTCGTCGCGCGGTTCCTACTCGGGCGTCATCGGCCGGAGACAGCACCCGATGCTGACGCTCGCGTGCAGCTGCGTGACGGAAGCATCCGTTACGTCAAACTGACCGCCCCGCCGACCTCGGCACATGGCGGCCTATCAGCGGCAATACCTCTCGACATCTCCCACCACTCCACCGCTGTCAACCAGCCTCTTGCGGACTAGACGAGTAAGTCCTAAGTCGGTCCCGGTTGTGGGTACGGGAGAAGGGTGTTGAAGATCCGTTTGTGACGACAGACCTCAACACCCTTCTCACCGCACTGTACGTGAAGATCGACGACTGGCTCGGCCGGGTACACAGGCACGGCCGGCCACCAAAGCTGTCCGACGCCGAACTACTCACCCTCGCCGTCGCCCAAGCCCTACTCGGCGTCCGCTCCGAAGCCCGCTGGCTGCGATTCGTCCCCCGACACCTGCCCGGAGCCTTCCCCTACCTACCCGGCCAGTCCGGCTACAACAAACGCCTCAAAGCCGCGCTACTGCTGATCAAACGAGCCATCCGCGCCCTGGCCGCCGACACCGACCTGTGGACCGACAGCCTCTGGATCGTCGACTCCACCCCGGTGGAGTGCGGCCGGTCCCGCCCCACCGTGAAACGCTCGAACCTGGCCGGCTGGGCCAGCTACGGCTACTGCGCCTCCCACTCCCGGTTCTTCTGGGGACTACGACTCCACCTGGTCTGCACCCCCGCCGGACTACCCGTCACCTGGGCTCTGGCCTCACCCAAGGTCGACGAACGGCAGGTCCTGACCGCGATCCTCGACCACGACCCCCACCTCATCGCCGACCGTCCCGGCCTGCTGATCATCGCGGACAAGGGCTACGTCTCCAAAGAGTTGGACCGGTGGCTGGCCGAGCGTGGGGTCCGACTGCTGCGTCCGTCGTACCGCAACCGCACCCCACGACCCGGCGAGCGCCTCCTCAAGCCGGTCCGTCAGTTGATCGAGTCGGTCAACGACACCCTCAAAGGCCAACTCGACCTCGAACTACACGGCGGACGCATTGAAGGCGTCGCCGTACGCGTCGCGCAACGACTCCTCGCGATGACCGCCGCGATCTGGCACAACCGCGCCACCGGCCAGCCCACCACCAGGTCCCTGATCGCCTACGACCACTAACCAGACTTCGGACTTACTCGTCTAGATGCGGACTGCGCGGGTCGGGCGTGCCGTGTCGGGAATGCAACGGGCATGCGCTGATGCGGGAGGACCGTCAGCCGTCACATGGGGCCGGATTGTGCGGTAGGCGATGACGATCAGCCTCGCATCGCGGCACGAAGCAGGTGAACCGCCTGGCTCAGGATTTCCCGCAGCGCCCGCAGCTGACGGGGGGTCCACCTGGGGTGGTACGACTCCGTCCCAAAGGCCCATGGGACGCTAGCGGCGAGGAGCTTGTCGTAGCAGCCGTCACGCAGGCCGCCACGGTCGCTCCATGGCCGGCCGGTGCTGTAGGCGGCGTCGGTGGCCCAGTTCCAGAGGTTCAACCCGGACTCTGGGTCGAGCGCCATTCGCTGGCCTCGTAGCCAGTCTTGAGCTGGCTCCAGGTCGGTCGCGACCACAGGCTCGTGGCCCGCTGGATCGCCGTCGGCAGCCCAACCTTTCGCATCTGCCATTGCCCAGCAGTCAGCTTCGGAGGCGAAGGTGTACAGGCGTTTCGCCCGGGCCGCAGCGCAGTCCTCGTTGTTGACGTCCTGGCCCCACCACACGTAGGTGACCTGCCCGTCGAACTTCAGGGCGGTTGGCCAACCCTTGATCGGAACGAGGTCACCGTCTCGGCCACAGAAATCGCGTTTCACGGCTGAGGACCATGCCATAGCCGGGTTGCGACAACGCCTCGCGCGCACCCGCAGTTTGGAAGATCGTTGCCCGCTGCCTTGGTCTGCCCGTTGTGCCTGGTCGTCGGCGGTGGCGTGGTGACCGCTCGTGCCCGCTGGCGACCGTCTACGGCACCGGTTACTGGCACGTGAATGGCCCGGCCCAGTGGCGCGGTTGGCCGGCGTCGTACGGCTTTCCGCCCTGGCTCTCGGGTCGGGGCGGCTTGCCGTGGCGCCGGCTCACCGTGCTCCTGGACCATGTACTCCGGTGGCAAGCCGCGAAGCGGCGCGGCAGCGATCGCCCCGCCTTCGACGGCGGCCAGCCACCCACGCGATCGTCACGGCATGCTCTGCGGCACGGCTACGGCCGTGGCCTCGGTACGGGCGGCTGGGGCTTAGAACAGAGTCTCGTGTTGCAGCTGCGGGATAGCTAGCTGCCCGCAGTAACTGACGGATGGGTTCGACAGCGGCGAGACGTTCACGGAGGTTGCCGTCCTCGGTCGCCATCTCCGTCAGGATCGAGTCATCGGCATAAGCTGTGTCGACGGCACGCAGGGCTGCGATGGCGACCTCTGCGGTAGGCCGTAGGGCTGCCGCAGCCGGCCACTGCTCGTGGCTCTCTGGGACGCACCCGGCGAGGAGCGCAGCCGCGGCGACGCCCTGCACGCAAAGCGTGTAATCCTCTACTTGCCTATCGCCGGACACCAGCTGGTCGATGGTCAGCAGCAATGCCGGTACCACCTCGTCGGGCGGTAGCTCCGCCAGGTGGTCTACGAAGTCCATCGAGGTGTCGTCATCGAAGGGGCCATGTCCCCAGCTACCCAAGGTCGCCCTCCCCGCAGGCTCTATATGCGGGGACTTTAGACCCCAACGGGCCCGCCGCGCTGGCCGATGCCGGCCGGAGGCCGCCAGCAGGCCGAGCGCGGGCGGGCCTGCGCCGTGCTTGCACGGCGCCTTGATCCAAAAGAGATCGTTTCGGCAGCAGTTGACTTGAAGCAGGCTTCCCTAGCCCGCGCTGCCTCCGGTCCGGGCCTGTAGCCGATTGAGCTGGACGGAAACGAATTTCCGAACGGAAAGTGCTGGAAAAGTGAACTGTAGTCACCGCCATGCTTTTCAAACAGCCCACGGACACCACCATCGGTGGCCTTGCTGATTGCTTCCCGCACTGATTCCGAGCGCATGTCCAAGGCGACAAAATTGCCATGGATCTCGGCGACGGCGTCGATGCGATTGTACTGGCTACGGAACTCGTCCCCGGACTCCGTCGGGTCGGACGAACCCGTACGGCGCTCGTCCCCGGACTCGACTCGGCCGGACGAGCGGGTACCGGCCACGTCCTGGAACGGAACCGGTCGGGCTGGCGGGGACGGTGATCGTCCCGAGCCGGTACCGGTGCAGGTCACCGCCGAGGACGAGCAAGACGAGAACCCAAACTAGCAGGTCGAGGACGGGGACGGCCAGGCGCCGGGCGCCGACCTGGTCCAGCTCGCCCGGCAGCGGGCGGCCGAGCATCGGGCCGCGACGGGACGGCCGATCACCCGCGACGAACTACGGGCCGTCCTGCGGGTCGCCAACGGGACCGCCTCCGAACTCCTGCGCCAGGTGCGCGAGTCCGACCGTCCCGCGCTCGTCCCCGTACCCGCAACCGCCTTCACCCCACGCAACGGCACCACGTTCCACCCTTCGGCACCCTCGGAGGCCAGCAAGTGACCGTGCACCAAATCGAACTCGCCCCACCCCCACGCCAACCCGAACCACCCGCCCCGGCACCCGAGCCGCGGCCCGGGTCGCGGGCGGACCAGATGCGCAAACCGCTCGCCAAGGACGGGCTCAAGCAACTCGCCGAACAGCACGGCGTCTGCGTCCGGCCCCTGGCCCTGCGGCGCACCGACACTCACACGGGCAAGACCGAGGTCATCGAGGTCCCGTGCGGGGCGACGCTGGCTGTGAAGTGCAAGCCCTGCGCCGAACGCGGCCGGCGGTTGCGCATCCAGCAGATCCGGGAGGGCTGGCACCTGGCTGACGAGCCGGCTGTACGACCCGAACCACCGGACGCCGGTGTGCTCGACCTGGTGCGGGTGCGGGCGCATCTGGAGTTCGAACGGACCGCCGTGCAGTACGAGCCGATGCACTCCGACGAGCGGGCCGCGCAGATCGCCGAGATCGACCAGGCCATCGCCGACCTGGACGAGGAGTTGGGGGAGACGAGCCTGCGGGGGCACCTCACCCCGAAGGAGCGGGAGGATCGGCCTCGGCGGAAGCGGTCGACCAGGCGGCGGCAGGACTCCCCGGACCTGCCTCGGCTGCCCGTGTCGCCGAAGACGATCGGCCGCGCCTACGCCGGCCGCTCAGGCAAGACGTACCGGCCGTCGATGCTGGTCACTCTCACCCTCGGCTCACACGGCGCCGTGCACTCCCACCTGCGCCGCGGCGCCTACATCGCCCCCTGCGAGTGCGGCCAACGCCACGGCCCACACGACGATGTCCTCGGCACCCCGGTCGACCCGAGCAGCTACGACTACCGGCGGGCGGCCCTGGACGCGATCCACTTCGCCCGGGTCCTGGACCGGTGGTGGCAGAACCTGCGCCGGGCGGCCGGCTGGAACGTCCAGTACGCGGGCGTCGTCGAGCTGCAACGCCGCCTCACTCCGCATGCGCACTTCGCCATCCGGGGCACCCTGCCCCGGCGGCTGCTCAAGCAGGTAGCGGCGGCCACTTACCACCAGGTGTGGTGGCCGCCGTTCGACGAGCCGGTGTACACGGTCGACAAGCCGCCGGTCTGGGACGTCGAGCAGCAGTGTTACGTCAATCCTAGGACGCTCCAGGCGTTGCGTACCTGGTCACAGGCCCTCGACGAGCTGGAGGAATCCGACAGCCGGCCCGCGTACGTGGCGAGGCTGGGTCGGATCGACGCCCGGGGAATCGAGCAGGGCACCAAGGACGCCGAGCGCTCGATTCGGTACGTCACCAAGTACGTCACGAAGGACCTGACCGAGCAAGCGAAACCGCGGTCGGATGCACAACGCGCACACTTCGACCGGCTCCACGCGGAGCTGGCCGTGCTGCCCTGCTCTCCGACCTGCGCGAACTGGCTGCTCTACGGCGTCCAACCCGACCAGGCCAAGCCGGGCCTGACCCCGGGCCGGTGCACGGGCAAGGTCCACCAGCGCACCACGCTCGGCTTCACCGGCCGTCGCGTCCTCGTCTCCCGGCAGTGGTCCGGCAAGACCCTCGCCGACCACCGCGCCGACAACCGGGCCTGGATCCGCGCCGTCCTCGCCGGCGGCATGGCCGACACCGACCAGCCCGACCAGGAGCACGACCAGGACCAGGCCGCCGACGACAACCGGTACCGGTTCGAACTCGCCCGACCCGAAGACCCGGACGTCCTGCCGCTGGAACACCGCCTCCTACGCGCCATCTCCGCCCGAATCCGCTGGCGAACAGACCTCGACACGGCCCGTCGACGAGCCGCCGCCGCTGTTTCGGCAACTGACTCGACTCTTGGCCCCGCAGCCTGAACCCCTCGGAGGACATCACCCCCATGGAAGACGAGCTGTTGACCGTCCCCCAGGTGCTCGCCGCGCTCAACGGCGTATCGCGGCGGACCTTCTATCGCTGGCGCGAACTGGGCGTCGCGCCGGAGTGCATCAAGCTCCCGAACGGCGAACTGCGCATCGAGCGGCGCGACCTGCGGGCCTGGCTGGAGCAGCACCGGGAGGCGGCGTGAAGTCGCGCGAGGTACGGATTCGCGGGATCCAGGTCAACGCCCTGGCGAAGCGGAAGAAAGTCGTACACCGTCCGCTGGGTCGTGGGCGTCGAGCCGAAGTCGCGGACGTTCAGCACGCGGGCGCTGGCCGACAACTTCCGCTCGGACCTGATGCAGGCGGCGAACCGTGGCGAGTCCTTCGACGGGGACTCGGGGCTGCCGGAGTCGATGGTGCCGCCGGAGGAGGCGGTCACGTGGCTGACCTTCGTACTGCGGTATGTCGACATGAAGTGGCCGGGTGCCGCCGCCAAGTCGCGCGACAGCATGACGGACGCGCTGGCGACCGTGACCGGTGTCCTCGTTCGGGACGTGGCAGGCCGGCCTGACGCGGTGCTGCTGCGGCGGGCACTGCGGGAGTACGAGCTTCCGCCGGCCGCTCGGCAACTGGACCGGCCGGCGGAGATCGCGGCGGCCCTGCGCTGGCTCGGCAAAGCGTCCGTGTCGCTGCCGGCGCTGGCGGAGGCTGCGGTGGTGCGGCCGGCGCTGGACGCGCTCGGCCTGCGAATGGATGGCCGACCGGCGGCGGCGTCGACGACCAGGCGGCGGCGGTCGGTGTTCTACAACGTGCTTCAGTACGCCGTCGAGCTGGAGCTGTTGGACTTCAACCCGGTGGACAAGCTGCGCGTACGGTCGACGCGCCGCAAGGTCTCCGGCGAGGTTGACCGGCGGGTGGTAGTCAACGTGGGCCAGGCGCGGGAGCTGCTGACCGCGGTGACCTACGTCGGTCGGCGGGGCAGGAACGGGCGCCGTGGTGAGTGGCTGCGCGCCTTCTACGCGTGCCTGTACTTCGCCGCCCTGCGGCCGAGTGAGGCACTGGGGCTTCGGGAGCGGGACTGTCACCTGCCGGCGTCGGGGTGGGGTCTGCTGACGGTGGAGAAGTCACGGCCGTCGGCGGGCAAGCGGTACACCGACAGTGGCGAGGTGCACGACGAACGCGGGCTCAAGCACCGGGGCGAGTCGGAGGCGCGGGAGGTGCCGATCCCGCCGGAGCTGGTGGCGATCCTGCGGGAGCACATCGAGCGGTTCGGCGTCGGTGCGGACGGGCGGCTGTTCCGCAGTACGCGGGGCGGGGTGGTGGCGTCGTCGACGTACTCGCGCGTGTGGGAGGAGGCGCGGATGCTGAGTCTTCCGCCGGAGCGGGTGGCGTCTCCGCTGGCCGGGCGGCCGTACGACCTGCGGCACGCCGGGGTCTCGCTCTGGCTCAACGCGGGGCTACCAGCGCCGGAGGTCGCGGCGCGGGCCGGCCACTCCGTCGATGTGCTGCTCAAGGTGTACGCGAAGTGCATCGACGGAGACCGGAGCCGCCTGAACGAGCGCATTGAAGCGGCCTTACGCGGATGACCATTGTGGTGACAGGAGCGAGCGGCCTTCCAATTTGCCTCGACTTGGTAACTTGTGGTCTAGACCTCAGGTTACTATCAGCGGCCCACCCAATTATCTTCACGTGTTGGGTCTGTAACCAGATAGCTTTCGTTGGCGAATGAGACGCCAAACTGGATCGTTGCTGACTGAATCTCGAACAGGAGCTTCTGTCGTTTCTTGATAGGGGTGTAAGGAATTGTTAATAATTCTTCCAATGAGGTGGGAGTTGGTGGGTTGGCAGTGCCCTCCCATAGGCCAAGTCGCTGTAATATGAACGCTAGTTCGCCGGAAATTACAGGGTGGCGCGCGAGTAACCTGCACGCCCGCAAGAATATTGCCGCTCGTGGAGTGGCGGAGAATACGGAGGCCCCTACTTGCTGAGTGAGCATTCCGGCAGTCAATAGGGATTGCACTCTTGATCTCAGTGTGCTCGGCTTCATCCCAAGTGGCCTAGCAAGGGTGGGGAAGTTGATGAATCCATGGGAGGCGATATTTTCCAGTGCCGCCAGCAGTAGGCCGGGAATCCCGGTTCCTTGTAAGAATAAATCCACATCCGAGGCGGTCAGTCGCCCAAATAGCACGTTCAAAAGAAGGTCGTCCAAAATCTGACTGCGAATTGCTGCAGCAACGGCCAGTCGCTCCTCTTCTTGATCTGCATCGAAAGCGGGATAGCGGATAAGTCGGACGAGTCGAGTTCTATCAGGTAACTGCTCAGACGCGCGTTGTAAAAATTCTTGGACTCGGGCTTCGTTGCGTGCGTCATGCGAGTAGAGGTAGATGGGGAGGTTCGACTTTGACTCGAAGAGGAGGGCGGATAAATCTTTGTCGATTCCTGCTGCATGGTGGGTCAATGTCTGGCCGACTAGCTGTCGTTGGTTGTTTGCTGTCAAGGTTGCTGCAAAATCGAAAAGTCCGCGATCGGCTTCTTTGTAGCCGTATAGTTCTGACCTCGACAACTCGCTAGCAGTCTCGATGAACTTCTCTGTGACGAAGTCATGTTCTGCGGAACGAGCCATGAAGATTCCCTCCATACGGGTTGCTGACGGGGTGGACCGTACGCTGCTGGTTGGTGATGGTGGGTGGACGCGGGTCGGTTATGCCACGAGAGCTGCGGTGAGGGCGCCTAGCCGGGGGCTGAAGCGGTGCACGCCACCGTGCAAGCTCCGTGTTGAACGACTGTCGGCTCATAGCTTTGAGCTGCGCGAACAGTTGGCCCGATGGGGTCAAGATCATTGCACGTATTTTGCACGGACGGCGACAAGCGGCGGCTCCAGGTGGCCTACGACTGCCTACGAGATCCTCTCGGCCGAGAGGCGTTTCCGCTGGTCAGATGACGTTTCCGCTGATCTTTGGGGTGCCCCCGGCAGGATTCGAACCTGCGACACACGGTTTAGGAAACCGTTGCTCTATCCCCTGAGCTACGAGGGCGGGCCGTTCCAGGGTACCCACCGGCGGTGGTCGGTGTGGCACAGGGACCCGCGGAACCTGTCACCGCTGGCAGCGCCGGCCGTGGATCGCACACCGACCGCGCGCGGTCGTCGCTGGGCGGTGGGCCGGTCGCTGTCGCGTACGGCTGGTCGGCGTCGGTCAGTGGCGTGCGGCGGCGTCGGAGCACAACTGGTGCACACGCATGGAGATCATCTAGCCCGCCTGGGGAGCCCGGCTGCTATCCGACGGTCGGGGCGGGGGCGAGAATGCCGGCATGCGGGTGTGGGGACGTCGGGAGCGGGAGTACGTGAGGGCGTATCTGCTGCACGAGGCGCTGATAGAGATCAGGTATCTCGCGTTCAGACCGGAGTCGGCGAAGCACCCGGATGGGCACTTGGAGCAGATCCGGGTGATCGCGGACGTCTGCCACAACTTGCCGACGGCCGGGGGTCTGCGGCCTGATGAGTTCGACCCGTTCGTTTGGATGTGGCAGACCGCCAATGCCTACCAGCGGGAGTGGCTGACCCGCCATCTGGACAAGCTTGGTGTCGACTACAGCTATCTGATCGAGAGCCCGCAGTTGCCGCGCCCGGCCACGCCGCCCGCGACCAGGCCGGCGTTCCGGCCGGGCGGCTGGCAGCTCCCTCGTACGCCGGGTGGGTTCAAGGCTCTCGATACCGTGACCCTGGAGTCGCTGGCGCGCGAGTTGGTGGTGCTCGAACCCTCCAGTAGTCGGTACGTGGAACGGCAGCTGGCCCATCTGCAGCCGGACGGCCGGCACATCCTGCGGGCCCGCCGGAAGGGTGAGACGGTGCACTCGTCCGACGGACCCGAGGACTTTCGCGAGTACCATGCCCTGCTGACGATGGTCGACGGTGCGGTCGTCGTCGGCCGCTTCCAGCTGCGCGAGTCCAGCTTCGCCGCGCTGCCGGCCGACCTGACCCGACTACGCCGGTTCCAACTTGCCGCGGTACCGCCCCGGCGCGGTGAGCGTGACGTCTACCTGTGGGGCCGGGATCACGAGGCCACCGATGCCGCCTGCTCCCAATGCGAACGTTTGGCGAAGCCGAGGCATACCTCGTAGTCGTAACCGACGCTCCCGACGCAAGACGGCCGACCGAGACCACCGACATTCAGGCCCGCGGCAGCGCCAGCGCCGGCTGGACCGGAACGTGCGCAACGTGGACGTACCAGGCGGCCGACGCATCGTACGGAAGGAAAGGGCCCCCGGTTTATCGCCCCGTTACCAGGACGGCGCCCCAAGAAGGTGATCTTCGATGGTAGCTTTCCGCTCGCCCGGATCGGGTGTGTGACGGCAGGCACACCTTACGCCCCACTCCCGACGACGGTAGCAGTCCGGCCGGCCGTCCGGCCGGCGCCGCAGGGAGGGAGACACCAGGTGCGCGAACTCAACCGCCGAACATTCATTCTCGGGGGACTGACAGCCGGTGGGGTGATCCTCGGAGCGGGCGTGACCGGTGGTCGCAGCGCCCGGGCCGCGCTGTCGTCGTTTCCGTTCCGGCTCGGCATCGCCTCCGGCGACCCGACGCCCGACGGGGTGGTGCTGTGGACCCGACTGGCCCCGTCACCGCTGAACGCCGACGGCTACGGCGGCATGCCGAACCGGGACGTCACGGTCGACTGGCAGGTCGCCAAGGACGAGGGTTTCACCCAACTCGTGCAGTCCGGCTCGGTCGTCGCCAGGTACGCCTCGGCGCACACGGTGCACGTCGAGTTGGCCGGGCTCCAGTCGAACGCCGAGTACTTCTACCGCTTCCGGGCTGAGGGTTACATATCTCCGGTCGGCCGGACCCGTACCGCCCCGGCCCTGGGTGCCGCCACCTCGGCCCTCAACGTCGCCTTCGCGTCCTGCGCGCACTACGAGTCGGGTTACTACACCGTCTACCGGCGGATCGCCGAGGAGAACCCGAACCTCATTCTGCACCTGGGCGACTACATCTACGAGGACGGACCGACGTCGGGCACCGTACGGCCGCACGCCACCAGCGGGGAGATCTACACCCTCGCCGACTACCGGGCCCGCTACGGACAGTACAAGTCCGATCCGGACCTGCAGGCCGCGCACGCGGCGGCGCCCTGGGTGGTCGTCTGGGACGACCACGAGGTGGAGAACAACTACGCCGGCCTGGTCCCGCAGGAGGGCCAGACCCAGCCGCGCCCGTTCGCCGACCGGCGGGCCGACGCGTATCGGGCCTACTACGAGCATATGCCGCTGCGGGCCAGCTCGGCGCCGAGCGGCGGCTCCATGCAGCTCTTCCGGCGGCTGCGCTGGGGCAACCTGGCCACCTTCCACATGCTCGACACCCGGCAGTTCCGCAGCGACCAGGCGTGCGGCGACGGGTCGAAGACCTGCTCGGACGCCTCGCTGCCCAGCCGGAGCATCACCGGCGGCACCCAGGAGGCCTGGCTGCTCGACGGACTGGCGCAGCACTACGCGACCTGGGACGTCATCGGGCAGCAAGTCTTCTTCGCCCAGTTCATCAACAGCAGCGGTACCTCGAACATGGACGCCTGGGACGGCTACACCGCCTCCCGCAGCCGCGTCCAGCAGGGCTGGGTGGACCGGGCGGTGCCCAACCCGGTGGTGCTCACCGGCGACGTGCACAGCGCCTGGGCCAACGACCTGAAGCTCGACTACGCCAGCTCGACCTCGCCGGTCATCGGCTCCGAGCTGGTGACCTCCTCGGTCTCCAGCGGCGGCGACGGCAGCGCCACCCTGGCCGTTGCCACGGGCATGTCCGACGACGAGGCCGCCCTGTACCGGGCGTACGCGGCGAGCACCAACCCGCACGTCAAGTTCCACAACTCGTTGCGCGGCTACATCCGGGCCAGCATCGACCAGACCGCGATGCGCGTCGACTACCGGGCCGTGGACAAGATCACTGTACGCGACTATCCCGCGTACACGCTGGCCTCGTTCGCCATCGAGGCCGGTCGGCCCGGACTCCAGACCGCCTGACCGCGGCGACACCGACCACACGAAGGAGGACATCGGTGAACGTACGACTGGTCGCGTCCGGCGCCTTGGCGGCGCTGGTCGTACCGGCGCTCGTCGTCGGCGCGTCACCACCCCTCGCGGCGTACGCCGCCGCAAGCTCGTCGGTCTCGTTCAACGAGCCGACCGTTTCCCGCGCGGACGACAGTCTGATCACCCAGCTGACCGACCTGGTCGACGCCGCGGCCACCGGCTCGACGATCCGGGTCTCCCTGCCGGCGCTCACCGAGCAGGCGGTTACCGATCGGCTGCTGGCGGCCCAGAACGGCCGGCAGGTGACCGTGCAGGTGGTGGCCGAGCAGTGCGCCATCCGGGACACCACCGGCGCCTGCGCCGCTCCTTCGACGGCGCTCGCCGCTCTGGCCGGCGGGATCACTCCGGGCAACTTCACCTGGTGCGTGGAGGGGTGTCTGAGCGGCGCCGGCGCGCTCGACACGGCGGGCTTCTGGATCTTCGACGCGCTGGGCGACGGCCGGCAGAACGTGGTGGTGCAGACCTCGGCCGACCCCACCGGCAGGGGACGGCTCGCCCAGCACGACCTGCTGCTCAGCGCGGGTGACGCGAACCTCGCCACCGGCTTCCGCAACTACTTCGCCGCCCTGCGCGCTGGTACGCCCGCCACCTTCACCGGGGGCGTGACCAGCGCGGACGGGAAGACCGTGGCGTACTTCTCGCCCCGGGCGGCCACCGAGGCGGACCCGTTGGCGGCGCCGATCGACGCCGCCGTCTGCCCCGGCGCCACGATCCGGGTGGCGGCCGCCGCCTGGACCGTCGACCGGGCCGGAATCGTCAACAAGCTGTCGGCGAAGAAGACCGCCGGCTGCACCGTCGAGGTGGTGATCGGCGATCGTAACGACGCGGTGCCGGCGCTGGGCGCGGCCGGCATCGCCAACCACACGTACCGGCCGGGTGGCTGTCACTACCCGGTGGGCGGTGACTGCGACCTGGGGAACCTCGGCACGAGCTTCGTCCTGGTCTCGGGCAGCACCGCCGGCACCGGCACGGTGGTGACCGGACTGCGCGGGCTCACCGACCGGCAGTTGCACAGGGACGACGCGATCACCGTGAAGTCGACCGACCCGGTCACCTACCAGGCGTACGGCACGCGGTTCGACCGGCTCAAGGAGGCGGCGCTGAAGGTACGGGTCGACGACTGGCCCAACGCGACCCTCGGTACCGGCAACAGCAACGCCAGCGGCGACCAGGACTTCTCCGCCGTGGCGGCCAACCGCAACGGCCACCTCGCGGTGGTGTGGGAGGACGACCGCGACACCGCCGCCCCGGAGGACGACATCCACAGCGAGGTGTTCCTGCGGCTCTTCAAGAACGGCACCAGCGTCTACGAGAAGAAGCTGTCGGCGGGTGGCACCGGCAACTGGCGGCACACCCAGCCGGACGTGGCGCTGGACGACGCGGGCAACGCGTACGTGGCCTGGGCGATCGACGGTGACGGCAACGGCTACAACGACATCAACGTCACCGTGGTGAAGCCGGACGGCACCGTGGCCGGCTCGGCGGTCGCGAACGCCGCCACCGGTGGCCAGCAGATCCACCCGTCGGTGGCCGCCGACCCGGACGGCGGCGGGTTCGCCGTGGCCTGGGAGGACGTCCAGTCCGGCGCTTCGCCGACCATCCGGCTGGCCCGGTACGCCTCGATCGGCAGCAAGACCTTCGAGAGCCAGGTCAGCCGGACCGCCGCCAGCGGCGGCGGCCAGCACCGCCCCGACGTGGGCATGAGCGCCGCCGGCAACATCGCGGTCGGGTGGGAGGAAGACACCGACGGCAACGGCTACTACAACATCGCGCTGAAGGTGCTCACGCCCAGCGGTGGCACCAAGGTCGCCGAGTTCGCCGCGAACGACGACGACGCCGGCCAGCAGCGGGCCGCCAGCGTCGCGGTGAACTTCAACGGGGACATCGCCGTCGCCTGGGAGGGGGACCAGACCGGCAAGGTCCGGCTCTACAGCCGGCTGTTCACCCCGACCGGGGCCGCGGTCAGCACCGACCGGTTGGTGACCGAGGACAGCCCGGGCGTCGGCGACCCGGTCGGCGCGCAGAGCGCGCCGCGGATCGCTCTCGACGACCAGCGCAACACGGTGGTGGCCTGGACCGAGGTGGGCTATTCGGGCACGGACGTGTGGGCCCGGGGCTTCAATCCCGACGGTACGGTCGCCGGCCGCCTGCCGGCGACGCGGTTCAACGCGACCACCGCCCAGCGGCAGGATCAGGTGGCGCTGGCCGTCTCCGCCTTCGGGGAGGTCAACGTGGCCTACACCGACGACGCCGACGGCAACGGCTTCGACCAGATCATCCTGCGGCTGGGCTTCTCCAACTCGGTCTGGTGACCAGAGCGGGGAACGGTCGGCCGCGAGCGGTACGCGGCCGGCCGTTCCGCCTGTGCCTGGCTGGTCAGATCGTCACGACCACCTTGCCGACCGGGTGACCCCGCTCCTGGTACGCGAGCGCCGCCGGCAGCTCGTCGAACGGGTACCGCCGGTCGACGACCGGGGTGAGCTTGCCGTCCTCGACCAGCTCGGTCAACGTTTCGAGCAGTCCCCGCTTGGTGTCGCACCGGACCGTGTCGACGAGGGCGACCCGTGCCGGTACCAGGGGTGCGAGCGCGAACGTCGAGACCATGTGGCCGACCGGCTGGAGCCACCGTCCGGCCGGCCCGCCGACCACGGCGTACGTGGCGTCGGGCGCGAGGACTCGTCGGCAGGCCCGCAGGGATCGGTTCCCGGCGACGTCGAGCACCAGGTCGTAGCGCTGCCCGGCCCGGGTGAAGTCCGCGGTGCGGTAGTCGAGGATCTCGTCCGCACCGAGGCGGCGTATCAGGTCGAGATTGCGGGTGCCGCAGACGCCGGTCACGTTCGCGCCGAGGGCGCGGGCGAGCTGCACCGCGAACGTGCCGACCCCGCCCGAGGCCCCGTTGACGAGTATCCGCTGGCCGGGTCGGAGCCGCCCGACCTCGCGTACGCCCAGCAGCGCGGTCGCGCCGGCCATCGGTATCGCGGCCGTCTGCTCGTACGAGAGGTTTTTCGGTTTCGGTGCCAGCAGGTGCTCGGGCACGGTGACGTACTCGGCGAAGCCGCCCTGTTCGACCAGCGCGTACACGTCGTCGCCGGGGCGGAACCGGGTGACGTCCCGACCGACGGCCTCGACCTGCCCGGCCACGTCGCAGCCGAGCACGTCGTACCGAGGCCGGCGCAGCCGCGGGCCGTCGGGCATGAGCCGGGCGACGCGGGGTTCGCCCCGCAGGTGGTGCCAGTCGTAGGGGTTGATCGAGGTGGCGCGGACCCGTACCAGGATCTCGTCGTCGGCGGGCACGGGCGTGGCCAGGTCGGTGAGTTCCAAAAGGTCGGCGGTGCGGTACGAACGTGCGACGAACGCCTTCATGGCGTCTCCTCATCCGCTGCGGTCGGGCTGCGTACACGAGCGCTGAGCCGCTCACGGCGAGCATTCTTACGCCGTAAGTCTTACAACGTAAGGTACGACTTACGTCGTAAGGCTGTCAACGGTCGCCGCGCCGGACCACCCCGCCCGCACTTGTACGATCGGTCGCGGAGAAGGGGTTGATGCGCGTGGCCACCCAAGCCCGACCGGGAACCGAGCCGAGGGTCCCGCTGAGCCGCGAGCGGGTGCTGACGGCCGCCGTCGCGCTCGCCGACGAGGGCGGCGTCGAGTCGCTCACGATGCGCCGCCTCGCCGACCGGCTCGGGGCCGAGGCGATGTCGCTCTACTACCACGTGGCCAAGAAGGAAGACGTCCTCGACGGCATCGCCGAGGTCGTCGTGGACGAGATCAACGAGACCGTCGAGCGGATCGACGTACCGTCCCACGGCGCCGACTGGAAGAAGGCCGTGCGCCAGCGGATCCTCGCCGCGCGCGAGGTCCTGCTCCGCCACCCGTGGGCACCGCGCGTCCTCGAATCGCGTACCAACACCAGCCCGGCGGTCCTGCGCTACCACGACTCCCTGGTCGGGCTCATGCGCGACGGCGGCTTCTCCTACGACCAGATCCACCACGCGCTGCACGCCCTCGGCAGCCGCGCGCTCGGGTTCAGCCAGGAGCTCTTCGACCCCGGCGGCGCACCGACCGGCGACGAGGCGGCCGGCCTGATGGCGCAGCTGGCCGAGCGATTCCCGCACCTCGTCGGCATGCTGGCCGAGGTCGCCCACGACGATCCGGACTCCACGCTGGGCTGGTGCGACGACCAGACCGAGTTCGAGTTCGGGCTCGACCTGATCCTCGACGGCCTCGACCGGCTGCGCGACCACACCTGACCCGCAGCCCCGGCCCGACCTATCCGGGCGTGAGCCGCAGCTCGGGAACGTGCTCGGTGGCCGCCTCGACCACGGTCTGCGCGAGCGCCGGCGGCAGCCCGGCCCGCCCCGCCAACTCGTCGACCCCGATCCGCTGCCGTTCCAGCAGCTCGGCCGCCTTGCCGAGCAGCGACGGCCGTTCGCGCGGGCCGAGGTCGCCGGGTTCGGGGTACCCCCACTGGGCGAGCAGGCTCATCCCGCGCCGGTACGTGTGCTCGCGGTACACACCCAGGTCGTGCCCCCGGTAGACGAGCGCCTTGAGGCTGATGCCCCAGCGGCGTTTCAGCTCGTGCAGCCGGTCGAAGTCGAGCCGGGCCGGCAGCTCGTCCCGCAGCACCGCGCTCGGGGCGAGCAGCTCCGAGGCGAAGGCGTTCGCCTCCCGCTCCAGGATCTGGCTGCCCGGTTCGGCGTCGTGGTGCATCAGCAGGTGACCGACCTCGTGGGCGGCGTCCATCCGGGAGCGGGCCTTGTCGTCCTTCGCCGGGTTGAGGAAGACGAACGGGCGCTGGCCGTACCAGTGGGAGAAGGCGTCGACCCGCTCGGAGACGTCGGGCAGGGCGAGCACGATCACCCCGTACGACTCCAGCAGCCGCACCATGTGCGGCACCGGTCCGTCGCCGAGCCCGAAGGCCGCCCGCGCCGTGGCTGCCGCGGCCCGTACGTCCTCGGCCTGCGCCGGTTCGGGCAGATCGAGCTGCGGCAGCCGCAGCCGGGGCAGCCGCAGGTGCCGCTCGACCACCTCGACCACCCGCCAGGCGACCTCGCCGAACGCCTCCGCCTGGTCCCGCTCCGCCTGGCTCGTCGCCCTCAGGCTGCGGAAATGGGCGTGCCCCGGCGTGGCGGGCGCCGGAAAACCGGCGGCGAAGAACTCGACCGGCATCGACAGCGCCAGCGCCAGCCGGGCCAGCACCGCCGCCGACGGGCGGGCCTGGCCGAGTTCGTACTGGCTGACCGCCGCGGCCGTGACGCCGACCCGCCGGGCCAGCTCGTTCTTGCGCATCCGTCGCCACCGCCGGGCCAGCCCGAGCGCGTGTGGCTCGAACGCCGCGGCGGCGGCAGCAGCGGGTACCGGCGGTCGCGGTGCCCCGGTCACGCCGGGTGGCCGTTGGCGGCGCGGCCGACGGTGGCGGCGGGCCGCAGTGTCTCCAGCGCGAGTTCGGGAATGGGCAGCTCGTCGTGCCGCTGCTCGGGCACGCCGCCCTCGGTGCCGGCGATCGGCAGCGGCGTGCCGGCGGCGGGCGCCTCGCCGAGCCAGAGCATCACCTCGAACCAGGGCGACCCGCCGTCGCGGTTGTCCCGGGGCAGCCCGACGTACGCGATCGCCTCGCCGGTGGCGAGGTCGCCGGTGTGCGCGATCCGGATGTGGCGCTTCGGCGGCATCACGCCGGCGAACGCCTCGGGGAACTGGTCCTCCAGGGCCAGCTGGCGGTCGCGGCTGTTCTCCACCGCCCCGCCGAGCCGGGCCTCGCTCCCCTCCCAGCGGATCGACTCGATGCCGCCCTGCAGCGAGTAGAGCCGCACCACGTACCCGGCGCAGAGGATCTCCAGCGAGTTGTCCTCCAGGCGGGCCCGTACCCCGTCCACGCCGTCGAACTCGGCCTTGCCGAGGTTGGTCAGGTTGCGCCACACGGTGGTGCCGAAGCTCATCGCGTCGTCGCCCAGCTCCGGCTCGTGCCGGTCCGCGGCCCGCCGGTAGACCTGCTGGATCAACCGACCCAGCCGCTCCAGCACGCCCCGCTCGTCCAGCACCGCCACCGCGTCGCCCAACAGACCCATGCCGGAAAACCTAGCCGATCCTCCAGATGATGTTGCGGAAATCAAGCGCCCGACACGCCGGACCGCTCGTCCGACACGCCGGGTCGCTCGTCCGGCACGCCGGGTCGGGCGCCGGGCGGGGGGTCCAGCCAGGCGGCGACGAGCAGGACCGCCGGCAGCGCCACCCCCAGGGCGAGGCTGGCCGTCTGTGCCACCGCGTCGACCGGCGGGTAGTGCCCGACGTGGCTGGCGTGGAAGGCCAGGTGCGGCACGGACCACACCAGGTTCGCCGCCAGCGCGGTACGCGCCAGGTTCCGCTCCATCGACACCGCCGCGACCGCCAGGACCAGGGCGTTCGCGAGCACCAGCGCGCCGACGTCCCGCATCAGGTGCTCGTTGTACGGCGGCAGCATCGCCACCCAGGGGTGTCCCGGCGCGGGGAAGTCGTCGAAGAAGACGCGGGGGAGCAGCAGTTGTATCGCGCCGACCAGGCCCCACATCCCGGCGAGGAAGACGAGACCGGCCCGCAGCCAGGACCGCCGCCGCCAGGCCGGCCGCGGCCGGGCCCGCCCGGCCGTCACCGGGTCTCCCGGTACGACCGCAGGCCGGCGAAGCGCGCCAGGTGCTCCTCGAACGTGACCCGCCCGGTCGCGTGCTCCGGGGCCAGGTGACCGCCCGCCCGGAATGCCCGGAACGTCCGGCCGGGCAGCCGGACCGGGACCATCGGGCGCCGCCGCCCGGTCGCCGCGAGGTAGGCGCGCGCGAGGTCACGGGTGTGCCGTACCTCGGGGCCGGCGAGATCGGGCGCCCGGCCGGCCGGGTCACCGAGTGCCAACTCCGCGAGCCGGTCGGCCACCTCACCGGCGTCGACCGGCTGGAAGCGCAGGTCCGGCACCGGCATCACCGGTACCGCCGCCGCGCGGGCGAGGACCACGCGGAGCAGGTCATGGAACTGGGTGGCGCGCAGGATCGTGTACGGCAGCCCCGAGCGCTCGACCAGACGCTCCGCCGCCAGTTTGCCCTGGTAGTAGCCGAGCGGCACCCGGTCCACCCCGACGATCGAGACGTAGAGCAGGTGCGGCGAGCCCGCGTCGCGGGCCGCCTCGACGAGGGTACGGGCCAGCTCGACCTCGGACCGCCGCCCGGACGCCGTGGCGCAGTGCACGATGGCGCCGGCGCCCGCCACGGCCTCCCGTACCCCGGTGCCGGCGCGCAGGTCCGCCCTGGCCCAGGTCAGCCCCGGGTCCGCGCCGGCCGGGCGGGGGTGGCGGCTGGTCGCCCGTACCGGGCGTCCCGCCTCCCGCAGCCGCCGGACCAGCAGGTGACCGAGGAGCCCGCTGGCTCCCGTCACCAGAATCTGATCACGCACGAAGATCTCCCTTCGGATGTCACCGGTTCGGTGTCACCCGTTAGGACCGGCGAGACCTCCGGAACGTGACGGCCCGGCCAGCTGCCGGGTCAGGAACGCCAGCTTGCGCGGGCTGGCGACGATCCGCAGCGCGCTGATCCGGCCCTGTGTGACCTCGGGCACCAGTACGCCGAGGACGTCGTCGTCGACCAGCCCGAGCACGGCGGGCTCGCCGTTGATCTCGGCGATCTGCCAGCGCGCGTGCCGCGCGAACCGCTCGACGCCGCCGGCCAGGTACCGGGCGACCCGGTCGCGGCCGAGCACGGGGCGGCGGGCGGCGCCGATCTCGCCCCCACCGTCGGCCCAGGAGACGACGTCGGCGGAGAGAAGCCGCTCCAGGCCGGGCAGGTCACCGTCCCCGGCGGCGGCCAGGAACCGCTCCAGCAACGCGGTCCGTTGCCGGTGCTCGGGCGTGAACCGGGGCCGCACGCCGTCCGGACCCCGCTCCCGCCCGTGCTGCTCCTGCGCGGGCCGCTCCGGTCCGTGCTGCCCCGGCGCGCCGGGCTCCCGCAGGCGCTGCCGCGCGCGGCGGTGCAGCTGCCGGCAGTTGACCTCGGAGAGTTCCAGCACCTCGGCGACGTCGCGGTGGGCGTACCCGAACGCCTCCCGCAGCACGAAGACCGCCCGCTCGGCCGGGGTGAGCCGCTCCAGCAGCACCAGCAGGGCGAACGACACCGACTCGCGCTGCTCGGCGGTCTCCAGCGGACCGAGCGCCCCGCCCCCGGTCAGCACCGGCTCCGGCAGCCACGGGCCGACGTACCGTTCCCGCTGCGCCGAGGCGGCGGTCAGCCGGTTGACGCAGAGGTTGGTAACCACCTTGGCCAGCCAGGCCGACGGCCAGAGCACCCGAGCCCGGTCCACCCCGTTCCAGCGGAGGAAGGCGTCCTGGACGACGTCCTCCGCGTCCTCGGCCGAGCCGAGCATCCGGTACGCCAGGCCGAAGAGCCGAGGCCGCTCTGCCTCGAAGTCGGCGAGCGGGTCGTCCGGAGCCATCCCGCCAAGTGTGGCAGCAGCCGCCGCCGCAACTGTCACGGCTTTTGCAGATCACCGAGCCGGCCCGCGAGCACCAGCCGCTCGTAGGCCCATCGCCACTCGTCGCACCGGGTTCGCTGGCAGCGGACGCACGCGCCCGTCGTCGGATCATCGGCGTGCGCCAGCATCGTCTCCCGGTAGTGCGCGGCCATCTCGTCCGAGACGTGCACCGGACCGGACGCGCTGCCAGCGGGGCCACTCGTCATGGCCGTCCACCTCGCCAGCGGCGATCGGAGGCCCGCGCGTTGCCGGTCTGCCCGCGCAGCAGTGCCGCCTTGACCCGATCCGCGTCCTCCTGGGCGACTCGCAGGTCCCGGTGCAGCAGGTCCAGTTCGTCCGCAACCCGCCGCAGCAATGCGTAGACCTCGTCAGGGTCGAGACCGCGCCACCGCCGCCGCGTGAGCCGTACGGCCCTCAGCTCCGCCGAGGTCAGCCGGGGATAGACCACCCCAGCGGCCTCCGCACACTCCGACCGGCGTACGCCCGCGGGCGCACCGGCCGCAGCAGCGTGGCGACCCGTCCTTCGCCCGGCTGCCGGACCTCTCCGTTCCACTCGCGCCTCCCGTCGGCTCGATGGATCGGCACCGGAGCGGGCGGGGTCGACTTCCTGCGGTGCCACACGAGGAGCCGTCTCCGCAGCACCCGCCCCGGGCCGTGTGACCAGCATTTCGGAGGTAGGCTGCGGCTTGCAGATGACAGTCGGTGACTCGAAGGGGACACAGTGTCCCCGAGGGGATCTTGTCGTGGAGCAGCCTCCGGCATGGGCGCTACGTCTCAGGGCGCAGCGGAACCAGCGGTCGCCACGTTGGTCGCAAGTACGCGCCGCCATGGCCTTGGAGGAGAAAGCGCGGCAGCTGCGCCTTGCGGTGCCCTCGCGCGAGAGCTTGGTACGCATGCTGAAAGGCTGGGAACGCGGCGACCACGAGCCCAGCGACTTCTATCGTTCACTCTGGGCGTTGGTGTACGGCGTGCCCGAGCGCAGCTTGTTCGCCGAGCTGTCCCCGTCCGCGCTCTCGGTCTTGGGGCTGGGACTCGTCGCGGTTGAGGCAGACTCGGAGGCTGGAGGTGGCTCGATGCGCAGGCGGGATGTGCTGCTCAGCGGATCGGTTCTCGGAAGCCTCGCCTTCGTGGGGCCTGCTCAGCAGTTTCGAGTAGGCATGGCCGAGGCCCGCGAGGTCGCCGCCGCTGCCAGATCGCTGCATCGCTGGGATCGGCAGATGGGCGGATGGGTGCCGTACCAGGCGGCGATCGGATACGTCGACACCGCGATGCGGCTGGTGCGCGGAACGTATACCGAGAAGGTGGCACACCAGCTGCTGCCGGCGGTCGCGGACCTGTGCGCCGTGACGGGCTGGGTGGCGTACGACGTTGGTCAGACGCAGGAGGCGCTGCGCTACTTCTCGCTCGGCGTCCAGGTCGCGCAGCAGGCGCAGGATCCCGCCCTGGCCGCGCGCCTGCTCTGCGACATGGCCCGGGTGAACGCGGATCTCGGCAACCCGATGCACTCCATCGAACTGCTCGGACTAGCCCGACACCTCTCGCGGTCCCAGGTGACGGCGACGGTCCTGGCAAAGCTCCACAGCATGGAGGCCAAGACCTACGCGATTCTCGGACATTCCCGGGAATGCCAGCAGGCGATCGGCCAGGCCAGCCAGAGGATTGCGGACGGGCGCTCGGAACGTGACCCGGGATGGATCGGATATTTCAACGAGAGTCAGTTTGCTGGAGTGGTTGGCTCCTGCTATCGAGATCTGGCGCGAGTAGACTCCCGGTTCGCGCTCAAGGCGGAGGATGTGATCCAGAGAGCCACGACGGCGCGGAGTCTAGATCAAATCCGCAATCGGGCGCTGGACCACGTGAATCTCGCCACCGCGAGGTTGAGGCGCGGCGAACTCGACGGCATGGCGGAAGAGGCGACGGAGGCTGTCCGTCTCGCCGCAAGGCTCAAGTCGGACCGGGTGAATGGTCGTCTGCGCCAGCTCGCAGGCGAGGCGGCTGCGGCTGCCAAAGGGCATCAGGCGACCAGGGCCCTGCTCGATCAGGTTGCCACTCTCGCTGTCATTGGGTCCTAGCTTCGATCAATTCTCCGTCTTCGAGATATATCGGATGCGATGAGTGAAAGGCGCCCAGGGTGTTGGCCAGGCGGGCCGCTGGTCCGCCGGGCTCGACAAGGGCGACGGCCTCGTCGATGGGGAAGAAGCCCCACTCCTGAACCTCCGTGGCGTCCGGTCTGATCTGGGATAGCTGGTGGTCCGGCAAGATCCCGCCATCGAACAGGAACTGGATTCCACTGGGGCGCGCGGTGTTGGCGGACTTGTAGTCGACCGACAGCAGCCGTCCCACGACTACTTCCAGACCGATCTCCTCCAGAGCCTCCCGCCGAGCGGCAGCTCTCGGTGATTCATCCGGTTCCATGATCCCGCCTGGTACATGCCACACGCTCTTGTAGCTCGGCTTCAACAGCAGAAGAGAATTGGTGGCGTTCCGGATGATCAGGCCGGCCGCGCCGACGAGCCTCGCCTGACCAGCGTAATATCCGTACGTATCACTCATTCCTGCCGCTCCCCGACGAGATTCCGCCCACGATCTCGCCCCATCAAATCACCACACCACTCGGGCCGATGCTCATCGTCGACTGGGTCGGGCTGGACGAGGCGGCCCGGCTGCTGCGACCGTACGTCTGGAAGCGCCTCGGCCACGCGGTCGCGGCCCTCGACGGCCGGTGTCCGCGCTACCTTCACAACGGCGACCCGCATGGTGCGGACCCGACCGACGCGCGGACCGGAAACGAGGAGGCCGATGACGGAGCTGCCCGGTAAGCCGGTCCTCTACGTCGTCGCCTGCGGCGGACGGGCCGCGGGTCGGCTCGGTCCCTTCGTGGCGCACTGTCAGGATACGGGCTGGGAGGTCTGCGTGGTCGCCACCCCGTCCGCGCTGAAGTTCATGGACGTGGCACCGCTGGTCGAGCTGACCGGGCACCCGGTCCGCTCCGACTACAAGCGGCCGGACGAGCCCGACGTGCTGCCGCCCGCCGACGCCATGGTCGTCGCGCCGGCCACCTTCAACACCATCAACAAGATGGCGTACGGCAACAGCGACACCCTGGCGCTCGGCCTGCTGAACGAGGCGATCGGACTCGGCCTGCCGATCGTCGCCGTGCCCACGGCGAACGCGGCGCTCGCCCGGCACCCGGCGTTCGTCGAGGCGGTGTCGCGGCTGAGGTCCTGGGGTGTCACGGTCCTGCTCGATCCGCCGCGGCATCCGCTGCCGTCCCCCGACGACGGGCCGGCCTCGGCGGAGCCGTTTCCGTGGGACGCGCTCACCTCGGCCGTCGCGGAGATGTTGAGTCGTCGACCCGGAGGAGTGAGCTGACGATGGCCGCCGAACTGCCCGAACTGGTGATGCCGGACGCCGAGGCGTGGCGCGCCTGGCTCGGCGAGCACCACGGCGCGTCGCCCGGGGTGTGGCTGGTGCTCGCCAAGCGCGGTACCACCGAACCGACGGACCTCACGTACGACCAGGCGCTCGACGAGGCGCTCTGCCACGGCTGGATCGACGGCCAGGTACGCCGGCGCGACGAGGCCACCTACCTCCAGCGTTTCACCCCGCGCCGGGCCCGCAGCGCCTGGTCGGCCCGGAACGTCGGCATCGTGGAGCGGCTGACCGCCGAGGGGCGGATGCACCCGGCCGGGCTCGCCGAGGTCGAGCGGGCGAAGGCCGACGGCCGCTGGCAGGCGGCGTACGCCGGACAGGCCGCCGCCGAGGTGCCTGAGGACCTGGCCGCCGCGCTGGCGGCCCAGCCCCGGGCGCGGGCGATGTTCGAGATCCTGACCTCGCAGAACCGGTACGCGATCCTGTACCGGCTCGGCAGCGCCAAGCGCGCCGAGACCCGGGCCCGCCGCCTCGAACAGTTCGTCGAGATGCTCGCCCGGGGCGAGACCATTTATCCGCAGAAGCGCGGCCTCGACGGCTGACGAGCGGCGCGGGGCGGTCAGCGCAGCAGGTAGCCGACCCCGCGTACGGTGTGCAGCACCGCCGGCGGGCCGAGCTTGCGCCGTAGCTGCGCGATCAGCACGTCGAGCACGTTCGAGGCGGGCGGCACCAACTCGTCCCAGGCGGTCGCGATCAGCTCCGACCGGCGTACGGGCTCACCACCGGCCGCCAGCAGCCGCCGGAGCACCGCGAACTCCTTCGCCGTGAGGGCGAGCGCCCGGCCCGCGCGCCGCGCCTCGTGCCGGCCCGGGTCCAGCTCCAGATCGCCGATCCACAGTACCGGGGTCGGGCTGGTGCCGCCGCGCCGGCAGAGGCTACGGACCCGGGCCACCAGCTCACTCATCGCGAACGGCTTGCCCAGGTAGTCGTCGCCCCAGGCCAGTCCGTCGATCCGGTCGCTGACCGCGTCCCGGCCGGTGAGGAAGAGCACCGGTACCGGCCAGCCGGCGCGGCGCCGCTCCGCCACGTACCGCAGCGCGTCGCCGCCGGGCAGCATCCGGTCGAAGACGGCGCAGTCGTACCCGTTGACGCTCAACGCCTCGTCCGCGTCGGGCAGGTCGACCGCGGTGTCCACGGCGAACCCGGCGCCCCGCAGCGACACGTCCACGGCCAGCCGGAGCCCCTCGTCGTCCTCGGTGAGCAGTATCCGCACAGTCGCATACGGTAACCCGATTCCGTGTCATCCGGCGCGTTCGACCAGCCAGCCCCGGTCGGCCGCCTTCACCCCGGCCTGGAACCGGCTGCGGGCCCCGAGGCGGTTCATGATGGTGGACATCATCCGACGTACGGTCCGCACCGAGATGCCGAGCCGGGCCGCCGCGGACTCGTCCGTGCAGCCGGCCGAGAGCAGCGACAGCAGTTCCCGTTCCCGCCCGTTCAGCTCGGTGCCCTCCGGCACGTCGCCGGCGAGCAGCGACACGGCGGCCGGCCAGACCCGTTCGAAGAGCTCGACGACGGTGTGCACCACGCTGGGCAGCCGGAACACGGCGATGCCGCCCGCCCGGCCGTCCGGTCGATCGCCGGGAACCACGGCCACCGACTCGTCGATGACCATCGCGTCCATCGGCACCTCGGGCAGGGTGCGTACCTCGGCGCCGGCGAGCGCCAGGCTGCCGAGCCGGGCGGCCAGCGCCGGCACGGTACGGGCCCGGTCGGGGAAGAGCACCCGGTAGCGCACCCCGCGCCGCAGGTTCTCGTAGTCGACCTGGCGCAGCATGCCGACGGGGTCGGCGGTGCCCGCCCACCGGCCGCTCGTGATGAGCACGTCCCGGGTCGCCGTCGCCAGCGTCGCGTCGAGCGCGGCGTGGGTGGACAGCGCCATCGGCTGGACGGCGCGGGTACCGAGCACCGCCAGGCGCGCCGGCCCGGTCTGCGAGCGCCGACTCCGTGCCGGGGTGGGGAAGTGGACGGTCATGGGTGCGTTCCTCCAATCGGCAACGAGGCTCCAATCGGCAACGAGGCGGCGACGGCCGGTCCGTGCAGACCGTCCAGCCGTTCGAGGCGTACGCCGCACTCCGGACCGAGTCGGACCAGCTGTGCGGCCGCGGCGTCCGCGTACTCCGGGGCGGCAGCGGCGATCCGCAGCACCCCGGTCGGCCCCGGGGCGTGCGCGGCGACGGCGACGGTGAGCGCGACGTCCGGTACCTGGGCGAAGATCCGGCGCAGCACCGAGGCCGGGTCGAGCGGACGGGTCCCGGTCCCGCGCAGCCGCATCCCGACCTGGCTGACCGGTCCGGCCTGCCAGTACCGCCACCGCTCGCGCAGCGCCTCCCGGCCGGGTCCGGTGTGGGTCAGCGCCCGCACGGTGGCGAGCAGTTCCCGCTCCGGCAGCACCACGAGGTCGAGTCCGCTTCGGCGGGCGCGGCGCAGCGTCCGGCGGGTGGTGTTGCCGAGCGCGACGCGGAGCGGCTCGTCCTCGGCCGCGTCGGCGTCCCGGCGGGCCCGGACGGCGAGCCACGCCCGCAGCCGCGCCTGCCGGGGGCCGCGGTGCAGCACCAGGTCCAGCTCCAGCCACGGCACCTGGTCGGCCGGCTGTTCGGGTAGGAGCGCGCCGGAGAACGCGGCGCGGACGAGGTCCCACGGGTCCCGCGCGTGGGCGGGGGAGACGCCGCCGGGCCCGGTCGCCGCCCCGGGACCGGCCCCGGCCCCGGGTGCGTCGCCCGCCGGCCGCAGCACCGCGACCAGGGCGTCCGGCTGGCTGACCAGCCCGGCCGGCGCGCCGCCGAACTCGGCCGTACCGAGCCGGGCGCCGGGCAGCAGCGCCGGCAGCAGGCTCTCCGGGCCCGGGCCGCCGGTGGGCGGGGTGGCCGGCGGCAGCGCGTACGACCGGCGGCGCAGCAGCCAGCCGGCGCGCCGGTGCAGCAGGGTGGAGAGCCATTCGCCGCGTACCCGGGCGGCGCTCAGCCCGAGCAGCACGGCCGCCGCCGCGCCGAGCCCGGTCGCCACCGGCCAGGGCCGGGTGACCGCGACGCCGGCCAGCACCAGGGCGAGCTGCCAGCAGACGATGCGGGCCACCGGCGGCAGGGTCCGCGACCACGGTACGGGGCGAGGTGCGGCGTTCGGTACCGCGCCGCCGCCCGGCCGGTACGGGACGGCCCCGGTGGCGGGCACCGACGCGGCCCGAGCCGCAGCCGGTGCCGGAGCCGGAACCGGGGGCGAGGTCGGTGCCGGAGCCGAGGCCGAGGGCCGTGCCGCGAGCGGAGGCGGTGGAGGCGGCGGAGGTGGAGGTGGTGCGGGGAGCGTGGCGTGCGGGGTGGCCGGGGGCCGGGTCCGCGTCGCGGCCAGCACGGGCCGGAACGGGCGGCGTCCGGTCGGCGCGGCTCCCTGTCCCGGAGGGGCGGTCGTCCCGGCGGGGCCGAGGCCGCTGGTGTCGGTGGTCATCGCCCGGCTCCCCTCACGCGACCCGGCGCCGCTCGTGCCGCCGGCCCGGACCGGCGGAACATCCGGCCAGGTGCCGGAGCAGGACGTGCCCCCGGTAGGAGTCCGGCCCGGCCGGCTCGAGCAGTCCCCGGTCGACCAGCGCCTCCAGGCACGCCCGCGCCGCGTCGCGGCCCACGCCGAGCGTCCGCGCCACGGCCGACGGCCCGAACTCGCCCGGCAGCCCGTCGAGCGCGTGCCAGGTCGCGAGTACCAGGCCGTCCAGCCGCCGGCAGCTGTCGACGACCGAGCGTCGTACGGCCTCGGAGAGCACCCGACACGGGTCGTCGCGGAGCTCGTCGGCGAGGCGCCGCACCGTCCACTCCGGACGGGTGTGCAGCCGCGCGGCGGCGTCGCGCAGCGCCGCGGGCAGGCCGCCGCAGCGGCGTACCACGTCGGCCAGGGTGTCGGTCAGGGCGTCGGTCGCGGCCGGCGCGACGGCCGGCCGGCCCACCGCGTCCGCCCGGTCGCCGATCGCCGCCCGGAGCAGCGCGGTCCCGTTCGCCCCGGCCAGCGGTTCCAGCCGGATCCGGGTCGCGCCGTCGCAGTGCCAGCCCCGGCCGCGGGTGGTGACCAGGGTCAGGCAGGCCGTCCCGGCGGGCAGCAGCGGCAGGACCTGGTCACCCGAGGACGCGTCGTCGAGGAGCAGCAGGACCCGACGCCGGGCCAGCTCCGAGCGCCAGAGCGCGGCGCGTTCGCCCGGGTCGGCCGGGGTCTCCGCCTCCGGTACGCCGATCCCGCGCAGCAGCCGCCCCAGCACGTGGCCCGGGTCCGCCGGGTCGCCGTCGGCGTTGCCGCGCAGGTCGACGAAGAACTGCCCGTCCGGGTAGCGCGGCGCGAGCCGGTGCGCCGCGTGCACGGCCAGCGCGGTCTTGCCCACGCCGGCCATGCCGTCGACGAGCACCACCGGCGCGGCGCCGGTCGCGGCCCGCCGTACCGCCGCCAGCTCGGCCGCGCGGCCCGCCAGCGGCACGTCCCGGGGCAGCTCGCGGCGGGCCGCGCCGCCCCGCGCCCCGCCGAGCGTGGCCCGGTACGCCTCGGCCAGCGCCGGACCCGGTTCGATCCCCAGCTCGCGGGCGAGGACCTCCCGGGCCCGCTGGTAGGCGGCCAACGCCTCGGCGCGCAGCCCGGACGCGTGCAGGGCCCGTACCAGCAGCGCCCACGCCCCCTCGCGCAGCGGCGACTCGGCGGTCACCGCCCGCAGCGCGGCCACCGCGGGCGTACCGCGCCCCAGCGTCAACTGCGCCTCGGCGAGCAGTTCCCGCAGCTCCAGCCGCAGCTCGTCGAGGTGGGCGACCGCACCGGCGACCGACGGGCCGGCCAGGTCGGCGAACGGCCGTCCCCGCCACAGCCGCAGCGCCTCCTCCAGCAGCCGCACCGCCCGGTCCGGGTCGCCCTCGGCCACGGCCACCCGGGCGGCGCGGCCCAGCTCGCCCGCCAGCTCCGCGTCCAGTTCACCGGCGCCGACCCGGACCCGGTACGCGCCGGGACGGCCCTCGATCCGCGCGTCGCCCCCGTACCCGGGCAGCAGGCGGCGCAGCTGCCAGACGTAGGTCTTCAGGTTCGCCTCCGCCGAGGCGGGCGCGGCCTGATCCGGCCATACCGCGTCGACCAGTTCGTCCCCGGCGACCCAGGTATTAGGCTGCACCAGCAGGGTCGCCAGCAGCGTCGCGGGCTTGCCCGCGCCGAGCTGGCGCGCGGCCGGGTTGTGGACCTCGAGCGGGCCCAGGACGTGGAAGAGCACCTGCCGCACCTCCCCGGATCGGCTGCGTCGGCCGCGGCCGGCCGCCGCGGTGCCCCTACGATCCGTCCGCACACATGAGGTTCCGATGACACGCCCTTCGACGCCGAGGAGCGACAGCGTGCGCAGCGACCGGGAGGGCCGCCGGTGCGGGTGATGGTGGTCGAGGACGACGAGAACCTGCGGCTGGCGCTCACCGTCGAGCTGGGCGGGGCCGGTCTGCGGGTGGACCAGGCCGGCGACCTCGCCGCCGCGCACGCCGTACTGTCCACCGTGGAGCACGACTGCGTCGTCTTCGACCGGACGCTGCCCGACGGTGACGCGATCGGGTACGTGCACGGGCGCCGGCAGGCCGGCTGGGCGGTACCGGTGCTCTTCCTCACCGCCCGGGACAGCCTCGCCGACCGGGTGGCGGGCTTCGAGCACGGCGGCGACGACTACCTGGTCAAACCGTTCGCGATGGCCGAGTTGACCGCCCGGGTGATGGCGCTGTGCCGGCGCGCCGGCGCGGGCCGGCCCTCGGTGCTGCGCCACGACGACCTGGAGGTCGACTGCGCCCGCCAGCAGGTCCGCCGGGCCGGGGTGCTGCTCAGCCTGACCGCCAAGGAGTTCGCCGTGCTGGAGTACCTGATCGCCCGCCCCGAGCAGGCGGTGAGCCGGACCGAACTGATCGAGCACTGCTGGGACAACAGCACCGACCCGATGTCGAACGTCGTCGACGCGGTGGTCCGCCGACTGCGCGCGAAGCTGCGCGGTCCGGAGCTGATCCACACCGTACGGGGGCACGGGTACCGGCTCGGCGGGCCGGTCGCGTGAGCGGCTCCGCGGCCGGGCGGCTGCGCCGGTTGCGCCGGTGGCTGACGGTGCTCTTCACCGTACTGAACACGCTCGGGCTGGTCGGCCTCGCCGGGCTGGCGATCCACGCCGACTCGGTACAGCGCGAGCAGCGGCTCGACGGCGAGCTGCGGCGGGTCACCGCGGCCGTGCAGCGGCTGGTGCAGCTGCGGCCCGACGGCACGTTGATCACCGAGTACGCCCGCGAGGACCCGTTCGACACCCAGTGTCCCCGGTTCGCGATCCTCCCCGCCGGGGCCGGGCGGTTCAGCGCCTACTTCAGCCAGCGCCGCTGCGTACCGGTGGACCCGGCGGTGCTCGCCGATCTGACCGTACAGGCGGTGGAGACGGGGAAGCAGCTCAACGGGTACGTCCCGGGCACCGGTGGCGAGCTGGTCCGGATCGTCGTCGAGCCGTTCCGCAACCACAGCGGGCAGTACATCGGCGCGGTGGTCGCGCTGGCCGACGCGGGACCGGAACGCGCCGGCCACCAGCGCCTCGTCCTGCTCGTGGTCGGCGCCTGCGCGTTGCTGGTCGGTGCCCTCGGGGTCGCCGGGCACGTCCTGTCCGGCCGGGCCATCCGTCCCGCGCTGGCCGCCCTGGAGCAGCAGGAGGTGCTGCTCGCCGACACCGCGCACGACCTGCGTACGCCGGTGGCGGCGCTGCGCGCGCTGGCCGAGACCGCCCTGAGCAATCCGACGGAACGCGCCGACCTGCTGCCGCGTACGGTCGACCTGGCCGCCCGGATGGGCACCATCATCGACGGCCTGCTGGTACGGGCCCGGCTGGCCGCCGGCGTCGAACAGCTCTCCCTGCAACCGGTCTGGCTGGACCAGCTGGTCACGACGGTGGTGGAGGAGACCCCGACCGACGGCGCGCAGGTGACCGTGACGGCGGCGCCGACCAAGGTGAACGCCGACCCGGGGCTGCTGCAACGGGCCATCGGCAACCTGCTCGACAACGCGCTGCGGCACGGACGGCGTCCCGGCGACCCCGCGGTCGTGCACATCACCGTCGCCGGTGGCCGGGTCATGGTGGCCGACCACGGCCCCGGCATCGACGTCGAGCAGGCCCGGGAGAACTTCGACCGGTTCCGCAGCGGCGGCGGTTCGAGCGGGCTCGGGCTGCCGATCGTCCGCTGGGTGGCGCAGGCGCACGGCGGGCAGCTGCGGGTCTACAACGCCGAGGAGGGCGGCGCGATCTTCGAGTTGGTGCTGCCGGTCGGCGACGACTGAACGCGGACACCCGACCGCCCTGTACCGAGGGTGGACGGATTCTGTAAACGTCCTTCTATGCTCGGACTGTGATGAGGATGGGCTTTTCGCGGCGACTCGTCCCCGGGTCCGCCCGGAACGTGGTCCCGGGCGTCACCCGAACCATGCGTGGGCTGCTGTCCCGCCGCCGTCGGCTGCCGCTGGTGCTGCTGGTCGGGGTCGCCCTCACCGCCGTCACGGCGGCCGTGTCGGGAGCCGCCGCGCCGCTGCCCGGGCTGCGCTTCGCGCAGGGTGGCCACTGGGTGGCGAGCCCCGGGCTGGGCAAGGTCTTCCACATCAACGGCGCCGCCCGGCGGGTCGACGCCCAGGCGCCGGTGGGCGAGATCGAGGCCGGTAGCCAGGTGGTGCAGGGCGACACCAGCGGCTACGTGGTCGGCCGTACCCGGATCGTCGAATTCGGCAAGTCCAGCCTCTCGGTGGAGAGCACCATGACGCCGCCCACCGGCGAGCGTCCGGTCGCCGTCGAGGTCGCCGGCGGGCCGTACCTGGTGTACCGGGAGGCCGGCCGGGTGGTGCGGCTCGGCGAGCCGCCCGCCACGATCCCGGCCGGCGGGGCGCTCGGCGAACCGGTCACGACCCGCGACGGCACGCTCTGGCTGAACCGGCTCGACAACGGGGTGCTCTGCCGGCTCTCCGCCGGTACGGACCGGATCTCCTGCCCGGCGGTCGCGCCGACCGGGCACACCGGCTCGCTCACCGTGGTCGACGGCCGCCCGGTCTTCGTGGACACCGCCGCCGACACGCTCAGCCCGGTCACCGACAGCGGGCTGGGCCGCCCGACGCCGATGGGGGTGGACGTGCCGGCGTCGGCCCGCGTCGCGCCGGCCGACGTCGCCGGGCGGGTCGCCATCCTCGACCCCGACGGGCGACGGATGCACCTGGTCGACGCCGGACGGCTGGACACGGGCCGAGCCGTCGCGCCGGTCAGCGTCGACCTGCCCGACGGCACCTACGCGGCCCCCACGGTCAGCCGCTCGTCGGTGGTGCTGCTGGACCTGAAGCGCAACGCCGTGCTCACCTACAACAACCGGGGCGAACAGCAGCGGGTCACCGCGCTGCCGCCGGAGAACGGCGAACCGGCGCTGCGCCGGGGCGAGGACGAGCGGGTCTACGTGGACGGCGCCGAGGGCCGGCACGTGCTCGTGGTCGACCGGGACGGCGCCGTCGGTGGCGTACCGGTCGGCGGCCGGCCGGAGGGCTCCCGTACGCCGGTGCCGCCCCCGCCGCGACGCGAACCGCCCGCCGGCGACGACGCCAACGGCGGCCCCGCGCGCCCGGCCAGCGAGGATCGGCCGGTGCCGGCCAGCCCGCCCGGGATGCCGGGCGGCCTGACCGCCTCCGTGCGCGGCAGCGACGTGGTGGTCAGCTGGAAGGCCGCCGCGAACAACGGGGCCGCGGTGACCGGGTACCAGGTCCGCTGGACGCCGGCCTCGGGCAGCGGCGGCGGTTCGTCCACCCGCCCGGGCAGCGCGCGCTCGATGACGGTGACCGGCCTGAGCCGGGGCGTGGCGTACACGTTCACGGTGGTGGCGCAGAACTCGGCCGGACGCGGCTCGCCCGCGACGGCGCGGGCGACCGTACCGGCCCCGAGCCGGACGGTCTCGCTCACCCGGGGCCGCGACACCACGTACAAGGACCTCTGCGAGGCACCGGACTGCGCGTTCATGCGGGTGACCATGCGGGGCTTCGCGCCGAACACCTCGTACGAGATCAAGCCGCACTCCGACGAGTGGCCGAACTACAACCCGGGCACCACCCTGCGGACCGACCGCAACGGCAACCTCACCTTCGAGGACTTCCCGTTCGACGCCGTCGGGCAGCACGTCTGGGTGACCGTGGCCGGGCTGGAGTCCAACCACTACCTCTGGAGGGCCGGGTGAGCACGCTGGCGGGCAACGCGAGAGACAGCGAGGCGCCCAGTGCGGGCGGGAGCGTGGCCGGCGCGGGCGACAGCGAGGCACGCAACGCGGGCGGGAGCGTGGCCGGCGCCGGGGCGGTGGCCGAGATCGCCGCGTCGATCGCGGCGAACGTGGAGCGCGTGATCCAGGGCAAGTCCGAGCTGGTCCGGCTCGCCGTCGCCGGGCTGCTGGCCGAGGGGCATCTGCTCGTCGAGGACGTACCGGGCCTCGGCAAGACCACGCTCGCCCGCTGCCTGGCCCGCAGCATCGGCGGGCGGTGGAGCCGGATCCAGTTCACCCCCGACCTGCTGCCCAGCGACATCACCGGGGTCACCGTCTACCACCAGAAGGACGAGCGGTTCAGCTTCCACCCGGGCGGGGTCTTCGCCAACGTCGTGGTCGCCGACGAGATCAACCGGGGGACGCCGAAGACCCAGTCGGCGCTGCTGGAGGTGATGGCCGAACGCCGGGTCACGGTGGACGGCACGGCGCACGAGGTACCCCGGCCGTTCCTGGTCATCGCCACCCAGAACCCGATCGAGATGGAGGGCACCTACCGGCTGCCCGAGGCCCAGCTCGACCGGTTCCTGATGCGGCTGTCGGTCGGCTACCCCGACCTCGACGCCGAGCTGCGGGTTGTCCTGGCCGACTGCGCCGGCACCGGCCCCGACGACCTCACCGCGGTGGTGGACGTCGCGACCCTCGCCGCGGCCAGCGCCCAGGTCCGCGCCGGGCACGTCGACCGGGCGGTGGCCGGGTACGCCGTCCGGCTCGCCGCCGCCAGCCGCGAGCACGCCGCGGTGCGGTACGGGGCCAGCGTCCGGGGCAGCATCGCGCTGGTGCGTACCGCCCAGGCCCTCGCCGCCATCGAGGGGCGGGACTTCGTCACGCCGGACGACATCAAGCGGATCGCCGTACCCGTCCTGGCCCACCGGCTGATCCTCACCCCGGAGGCCGAGTTGAACCAGCGCGGTACGGCCGAGGTCGTCGCGGAACTGCTCGACGCGACCCCCGTACCCGCGGTGAGCGCGGGCCGCTGACCGTGCACCTGACCCGGCGCGGGCGCGCCGTGCTCGTCATCGCCGTGGCGCTGCTCGCCGCCGGGCTCTGGGGCCGCTACCCGTTCCTCGCCGCGCTGGGCGCCGTCGGGCTCGGCGCCGTGCTGGCCGCGGTGCTGCTCACCGCGCGCGGGCTGCCGGTCGAGGTGCGCCGCTCGGTCTACCCGGACCGGGTCGAACGGGGCCGCCCCGCGCTCGCCCGGCTGGCGGTACGCAATCCCGGCCGCCGGCGCCAGGCCGGTTTCGCGGCGGTCGACGCGGCCGGCGGCGCGGCACGGACCGTGCGGGTACGGGCGCTGCCGCCCGGCGCCGAGGCCGTGCACCACTACGAGCTGCCCACCGGCACCCGCGGCCGCTTCACCGTCGGTCCGCTGACGCTGCACCGGGAAGATCCGTTCGGGCTGGCCCACCACGCCTCGGCCGCCGGGGAGACCGCGACCCTGCGGGTGCACCCGCGGCAGCTGCCGGCCCGGGCGCTGGTGGGCGGTCACCCCCGGCACCACCACGAGGGGGCCGACGACGCGCTGCGCGGCTCGGCGGAGCTGCAGGAGGTCCGCGAGTACCTGCCCGGCGACGAGGTACGGCACCTGCACTGGAAGGCGACCGCCCGGACCGGCCGGCTGATGGTCCGGGACCTCACCGACCCGGACCAGCCCCGGCTCACCCTGCTGCTCGACACCCGGTCCGACGCGCTGTCCGCCGGCGCCTTCGAGGAGGCGGTCGAGCTGGCCGCCTCGCTGCTCGGCGCCGCCGCGCGGGCGGGACACCACACCCGCCTGGTCACCTCGTCCGGCCTGGACCTGCCGCAGCCGGGCGGCGCCCCGGCCGCGCGCCGGCTGCTGGACGAGCTTTGCGAGCTGCGCCAGGACCCGCGCTCCGCCGAGCTGGTACCCGCGCCGCTGCCGGCGAGCCGGCCCGCGGGCGGCCACCTGGTGGTGGTCGCCGGTGCGACGGGCGGGCTCGCCGCGGCGGCCTGGCTGCGGCAGCGGTTCCCGGCGGTCTTCCTCTTCGTGCTGGGTAGCCCGGGCGTGCAGGCCCGGGGAGCGACCCAGGCGGTCCGCGCGGGCGCGGGTACCCGGGTGTTCCACGTGGACGGTGCGGCGGAGGCGGTGCGGCGCTGGAACGAGGTGACGGGGTGACCGCGCACGCCGCCCGGGCCGTACCGACGGTCTGCCCGGTTCTCGCCGCCGCCCTCGCCGGCCTGCTCTTCGCGCCGGTCTTCGGCCTGTCCGCGCTGCTGCTCCCGGTCGGCGTACCGGCGGCGGCGGTGCTGCTGGGCGCGGCCGTCTGCGCCGGCCGGTCGGCACTGGAGCCGTGGCGCCCGCTGCTGCTGGCCGGGGCCGGCCTGCTCGCCGTCACCGAGACCCTGCTGTGGCCGACCACGCGGGCCGGGCTGCCGACCGGGGCGACCGGGCGGGCCCTGCTCGCCGGGGTCACCGACTCGTGGCAGCTCGTGCTCCAGTCGACCTGGCCGGCCCGGCCCGACCCGGAACTGCTGCTCTTCGTGCCGCTGCTGGTCGTGCTCGCGGCGGTGCTCGGCATCGAGCTGTCGCACCGGCCGGGCGGGCCGCTGCCCGCGCTCGCGCCGAGCCTCGCGGTGGCGACGGTCGGCCAGCTCTACCACGCCCTCCCGCCGGGGCCGGCCGCCGTCGCGGCGCTGGCGTACGCGGGGCTCGCCGGCGCCCTGCTGACCGGCCTGCCGGCGGACCGGCCCGCGCCCGCCGTCGCCGGCGGCGAAGGTCGGCCCGACGGCTCGCGCGGCACGCCCGCCGCGCCGCGACCCTTGCCCCCGCCCGACCTGCGCCCCGGTCCGGCCGCGACCTCGACCCGGGCCCCGGCGTCGCGGCGCCCGGTGCCGACGGCGGCGGCGCTGTCCCGCCTGGTACCGCCGGCGGCGCTCGGCGGGCTGGCGGTGCTCCTGGTCGCGGTCCTGCTGCCGGCCGCGCCGCCCCGGTACTCGCTGCGCCAGGACCAGCGCGTCCCGCTGCCCGACACCCGGGTGACCGACCCGCTCGACGACATCGCGTACCGGCTCGACCACCCCACCACCGCCGTGTTCCGGGTCCGGGACGCCGCCGGGGTGGACCGCTGGCCGCTGGTCGTGCTGGACAGCTTCGACGGGGTCAACTGGCGCCCCGGCGACCGGTACCGCCGCCTCGGTACCGAACTGCGGCCGAGTCCGGCCGTGACCGTACCGGTGCGGTCCCGGTCCGCCGAGATCTCCACCGTCGACACCGGCGGCCCGTGGCTGCCGAGCCAGACCTGGCCGGCCGGGGTGCGGGGCGTCGACCCGCTCGTCGAGCAGGAGCAGAACACGCTGCTGAGGCCGGAGGGCGGCGCCGACGTGCGGTACCGGCTCAGCTGGTGGCAGCCGGAGATCGACGCGCGGGAACTCGGCTCGGCCCCGATCGACCAGTTCGCGCCCGGTGGGCTCGGCGGTGTCGGCGAGGTACCGCCCGAGGTCACCGACCTCGCCGAGCAGGCCCTGCGGGGGGTACGGCCCACGTTCCAGGCCGCCCTCGTGCTGGAGGCCTTCCTCCGGCAGAACTACCGGCTGGCCGTCGGAACCGACCTGCCCACCGGGCACGCCTGGCCGAACCTGGCGGAGTTCCTGCTGCACAGCAAGCGCGGCACCAGCGAGCAGTTCGCCGCCGCGTACGTGGCGCTGGCGCGGATCGGGGGCATCCCGGCCCGGCTGGTGGTCGGGTTCCGCGCACCACAGACCCCCGACCCGGACGGCGGGTACACGGTCCGCAACGGCGACGTGCTGGCCTGGCCCGAGGTGGCGGTACGCGGCATCGGCTGGGTGCCGCTCGACCCCAGCGGCAGCGCGACGGTCGCGGCCGGCACCGGCGACCGCGGCCTGGCCGGGGTCGCCGCGCAGGTACGGGCCCAGCTGCCGGCGCCACAGGATCTGCGCGATCCACCGGTCGCGCCGCCGGACCGGCCCCCCGGCGGGAACAGCGGCGCGGCCGGCGGCGGCCTGCCCTGGCGGGTGCCGCTCGGCGTCGCGCTGCTGCTGGCGCTGGGCTGGCTCGCGGGCGTGCCGCTGGCACAGGAGGTGCGGGCCGGGTGGCGCCGCCGCCGACCGGGTCCGGCCGGGGTGGTGGGCGCCTGGGCCGAGGCGCGCGACCGGCTGCGCGCGCACGGGGTGGCGGTGACACCCGGCATGACCGTGCGCGACCTCGCCGCCGCGGCGGCGGGTGTCGCCAACGAGTCGACCGTGGACGGTCTGCGGAGGTTGGGCGTGGTGGTGGACCGGGCGCTCTGGTCCGGCGCCGGGCCGGTCGGCGGCGACGGCCGGGAGGCGTGGGCGGCGCTGCGCGCGGTACGCCGGGGGTTGGCGCGGCGCGGGTGGCGGGCGCGGGTGCGGGCGGCGCTGGATCCGCGCGGGTTGTCGCTCTGGCGCTGACCTCGTCGGTGGTTGCGGTTTGGGCGGGGTCTGCGGTGGGTTGGTGGTTGCGGTTTGGGCGGGGCTTGCGGTGGGTCGGTGGTTGCGGTGGGTTGGTGGTTGCGGTTTGGGCGGGGCCCGTCGTACCCGGCGAGTCCCGTCAGGCTTGATGTCCTCGCCGGGCACGGCGGGCCCCGCGTCCGTCGCCGTCCGGGTCCGCCGTCAGCTCCCCGGGCCGCGCGTCGCTCGGCGGTGTCACTTGACGCAGGTGGCGCCCCGGATCGGCTTGGGCTGGCTCTCGTAGACCTCGATGCTGTCGCTGCCCTGGATCTGGAAGCAGTACCTGCGCACCGGGTCGACCGGCACCCGGTAGCTGTTCCCGCTGCGCACGAGGAGCACCTTGGCGGGCTCGCCCTCGGCCGCGACGACCACACCGAAGTCCAACGGCTGGCTGCTGCGCCAGGAGAGTTCCACCTCGTTGCCACGGTCGACCGGGTCGGCCAGCTCCAGCTGCACGGCCGGACGGGTCGGCGTGGGCGCGCCGGTGCTGGTGGCGGCCGGCGAAGCGGCCGGGGCCACCGCCAGCTCGGCCGGCCGGTTCCGCAGGATCGGTACGGCCACGACCGCGAGCAGCGCCAACGCGGCGGTCGTGGCGAGCAGTACGGTCCTGCGGCCGGGCCGCCGGGACGAATCCCCCGCCCCGAAGACCAGGATCGGCTCGCCCTGCGGTCGCGGCCCGGGCGGATCCGTTGGCGGCACGACCGCCGGCGGGGCGGCGTCGGTCGGCTCCGCCGACGTGGTGCCGGGCGCGAGCGGCTGCACCGCCGTCGGGTCGGGTGGGGGCGGCTGGACCGGCGTCGTATCGGGTGCCGGCTGCGGTCCGGGCGTCGCCTCGAAGTCGTCGAACGGGGGTTCGGCCACGTCGCGGTCCGGGTCGGCGTGCGGGTGGGCATCGCCGTCCGGCTTGCTGTCGCGGTTCGGGGTGGCGTTGCCGTCCGGGGTGGCGGCGGGTTGCGGGTGGCCCGGGGCGGGTGGTTCGGGCGGCTCCTGGAGCGCGTCGAGCCGCTCGGCCACCGTCCGGGCGGTGGCGGGTCGGGCGTCCGGGTCCTTGGCGAGCAGCGCGGCGACCAGGCGCGTCAGCTCCGCCGGCAGGTCACCCCGGTCGAGCGGCGGGACCGGCGTACCGAGCACCCGCAGGACCCGTTCGCCCTCCGGCTCGCCCGGCGGGCCCTGGTGCGGGGAGCGGCCCGACAGGGCCAGGTACAGGACGGCGCCGAGGCCGTACAGGTCACCGCGTTCGTCGACCGTGCCGTCCCGTACCGTCTCCGGGGCCAGGAACTCCAGGGCCCGGGCGGAATCCCGCGGGAACGCCTGCCGCAGGGCGGCCCCGAAGTCGGCCAGCAGCGGCTCGCCCGAGGGGCGGAACAGCACGTTGCCCGGGGTCACCCCGCCGTGCGTGATGCCCAGCTCGTGCGCGCCGGCCAGCGCCGCCGCGAGGGCGCTGCCCAACGCCAACGCGTCCGGTACGGAGAGCGGGCCGAACGAGTCGAGCAGCTCCGGCAGCGACTGGGTGCACAGCTCCATGCGCAGCGCGCTGTGCCCGTCGGCCAGCTCCTCGATCCGGTCGGCGACCAGCACGGGTGCCCGGTCGCGCAGCGGTGCGAGCCGGCGCAGTTCGGCCTCCACGGTGGACCGGCTGCGCCGGTCGAGCCGGCCCGGCAGGACCTTCAACGCGACGGCGTCACCGGTCGCCGCGTCCACCGCCGCGAACACCGTGGCGGCCGGGCCCGCGCCGAGCGGGACCAGCTCGCGGTACCGCGGGTCCGTCGTCATGGTGGCGTCCATCCGTGCGCTCTCCTACCGGCTGCCGGGTCGGGGTGGCTCGTCGGTGGGCGGTGCCGCCCGCTCCGACGGAGATGTCCGCTAGCTGCCGTGCCCGTTCCGGCGCCCGACCGGCTGCTCCATCGTAGGGATCGAGTCCGTACGCAGGGAGCCGGCGGCAGGTTGCTGCCGCTGTCGCCGTACTCGAGTTCGGGGAGTGGCACCGATGACGACCACGGGTCTGGTGCGAGTGACGATCGCCGCCCCGCACCGGCGGATCGACCTGGCGCTGCCGGAGCGTTCACCGGTCGCCGAGATCCTGCCGGCGCTGCTGCGGCACGCCGGTCCGGACCTCGCCGACGAGGGGGTGCGCGACGGCGGCTGGGTGCTGCGCCGCGCCGACGGGACGCTGGTGGACGAGGCCCGCACGCTCGACGCGCACCGGGTACGCGACGGCGAGGTGCTGCACCTGGTCGCCCGCCGGACGCACTGGCCCGAGCTGGAGTACGACGACCTGGTCGACGCGATCGCCGCCGGGGCGGGGCGCACCGGGCGGCTGTGGGGACCACGGCACACCCGGCTGGCCGGGCTCACCGGTGCGGCGATCGCCGTCGGGCTGGCGCTCGTCGCCCTGCTGCGCGCCGGTCCGCCCTGGCCCGGCCCGGGACTGGTGGCGTTGGCCGTGGCGGCGGTACTGCTCACGGCCGGTACGGCGCTGGCCCGGGCGGCCGGCGACGCCGCCGCCGGTGCGCTGCTGGCCGCGTTGGCGCTGCCCGCGGCGTTCACGGGCGGCGCGCTGCTGCTCGGCGGCGGGTCGCCGCTGACCGGGTTCGGCGCCGCGCAGCTGCTCGGCGGCTGCGCACCACTGCTGCTCACGGCCGTGCTCGCCCGGCTGGCCGTGGTCGACCGGACGGCGGTCTTCGTCGGGGCCGCCACGGTGGGGCTGCTCGGCGGGGCGGCGGCCTGGGCGGCGAGCACCGGGGTGGCGGACGGTGCCGGCGCGGCGGCGGTGCTGGCCGGCGCGGTACTGCTCTTCTCGCCGCTGTTCGGGCCGCTGGCGATCAGGTTGGGCCGGGTACCGATGCCGGTGCTCCCGCGTACCCCGGCCGACCTGGTCCGGGACGAGCCGCAGCCGCCGCGGCGGGCGGTGTACGCGGCGGTGCTGCGCGCCGACGGTCTGCTTACCGGCCTGGTGGCCGGGTCCGCGCTGGTGGCCGGGGTGGCCCAGGCGCTGCTCGCCACCCGGCCCGGCGCGGCGACCGTGGTGCTGCTGGTGGTGCTCGCGGCCGGGCTGAGCCTGCGGGCGCGGCTCTACCCGGCGCTGCGGCACCGCGCGCCGATGCTCGCCGCCGGGTTGACGGGGGCCGCCTGCCTGGCGGCGGGTCCGCTGATGGCCGAACCGGGCCGCCTGCTCCCGGTCGCGGTACCGGTGCTGGTGGCGGTCACGGCGCTCGCGGTGCTCGCCGGCCTGCTGCACAGCCGGCGGGCGCCGGGCGCCCTCCTCGGCCGGGCCGGAGAGCTGCTGGAGCTGGTGCTGGTGCTGGCCTGCGTGCCGGCGGTCTGCGCGGTGCTCGGGCTCTACGGCCTGGTACGCGGGCTGGGGGGCTGACATGGCGTCCAAACGGGACCTGTTGCAGGCGCACCGGTTCCTCACCCAGCGGGTGCTCTCCGCGCTGGTGACGAGGGAGACCGACCCGGAGCAGCCGCCGTTTCGCCGCCCGTCGGGCGCGGTGTGGGGCAGCATCGCGATCGCCGCGGTCACCCTCACGGCGGTCGGCGTCTACGGTCTCGTCGTTCCCGGCGGGAACCGGGCCTGGCGGGACGGCGCCGCGGTGATCGTGGTGAAGGAGACGGGCACCCGGTACGTCTACGTCGACGGGCGGCTGCACCCCGTGCTCAACTACGCCTCGGCGCTGCTGGTGCTGGGGCGCAACGCGCCGACCCGCACCGTCTCGCGCGAGTCGCTGGTGGGGGTACCGCGCGGCCCCCGGATCGGCATACCGGACGCGCCGGACGCGCTGCCCAGGGCGGACCGGGTCAGCACCGCCGGGTGGACGCTCTGTTCCCGGCCGGCCCCGGACGAGACGGGCGGGACCGTCGACCGGTCGGTGCTGCTGGCGGGGGCGGAGCCGACCGGTGGGCGGACGTTGGACGAGGCGGCGTTGCTGGTCGAGGTCCCGGAGACCGGTGACCAGTACCTGATCTGGCGCGGGTACCGGCACCGGATCCGGCAACCGGACACGGTCACCGTCGGGCTCGCGCTGCGGGCCGCGCCGCGTACCCGGGTCGGGCTGGCCGTGGTGGACGTCCTGCCGGCGGGCGAGCCGATCGCGCCGATCCCGGTACCGCAGGCCGGTCGGCCCTCCACGGCCGTGCCCCGCCGGCCGGAGCTGCGTACCGGGCAACTGCTGCGAGTGCAGACCTCGGGCGGCGGCGTGCAGCACTACCTGGTGGAACGCGATCGGCTGCGCTTGATTTCCGAGCTGCAGTACGACATCCAGCTCGCCCACCGGGAGACCGTGGCGGCGTACCGGGGTGGTGAGCCGATCGGCCTGCCGCTCGGGCTGGTGGCCGCCACCGAGGCGCGCCAGGAGGTGCCGCCGACGCCGGGGCCGGACGCCGCCCCGCCGCGCCGCCCGGACTTCGCCGAGCCCGGGCCCGGGCCGGTGACGGTCTGCGCGACGTACGACGACGGCCGCTGGGTGCCCCGGCTCCGCGTCGGCGCGGCCCTGCCGGCGCCCGAGGCGATGACCGCCACCGCCGGCCGTACCGCCGAGGGGTTGCCGCTCGCGGACCTGGTGTACGTACCACCCGGGCGGGCCGCGCTGGTCGAGGTGATGCCGAGCGTCACGGCCCGCTCGGGCACCGTCCTGCTCGTGACGGAGCTGGGCCGGGCGTATCCGCTGGCCGGTCGCGAGGTGCTGCGGATCCTCGGCTACGACCGGGTCACCCCGGTACGGCTGCCCGCCGGGCTGGTCGCCCGGGTGCCGCTCGGCAGCGGCCTGGACCCGTTGGCGGCCCGGGTCGGCTGACGCCCCCTGGAAATGCTCGCGGAATTCGAGCGATGTCCCCCGGCAGGGTCGCGGCCTGCCTCGTCCGTCGACGGTGGGAGAAGAGAGTGAGTGCGATGGAAAGCCCGACGGCCCGGCCGCGTACGGTCGGCGTGGCCGGCGGCCTCTGGATCACGCTGGGCGTGCTACTGGCGGTGGCGGGGGCGCTGACCGCGTTCCAGGCCCTGGGCAACGGTGAACTGACCATGGTGCTCGCGGGCGTCCTCGTCGGCGGGCTCGGGGCGGCGTTCTGGGCTTCCGGGGTGTCGCTGCGCAGGGGCAGGGACACCCGCGTCGTCCTGACGGTGCTCGGCGGGCTCCTGAGCCTGTTCGTCTGGCCGGCGTTGCTCGCGGTACCGGCCATCGTGCTGCAGTACCGGGCGAGCAGCAGGCGATGGTTCGACTCGCGGCGGTCCATCGACTGATTCACCTGATAGCCGGGCCGCGCCGTTGCTGCCACGGTCCGACATGAACCACAGTCCGACAGGAAATGGCCACTACCACCGATCAGATACCCTCTGAGATCCAGGCTCCCCGATACAGGGGGAAGCTCATCGGAACCTCGTCCTTAGTGCGCAGAGATTGGGTAGGAATCAACCTTCGCCTGAATGGAACGAGAGGAGCGGCCAGGATATGTCCAGAGGCTTTCTCGGCACGGTGGTCGCCGGGGTCTTTCTGCTCGTCGCGGGCCCCGGTGTCGCCCTGACTTCCACCTCGCAAGGCGTGGACGTCATTCGGAAGATCGGTCCAGGCGTTACCCGGAATGGCGGCGGTGCCGCCCCGAGCGACATGTTCTGTGGTGGGAACACGAACACCACGATCAGGGCGCAGAACGAGATCGAATCTGGTGACGTCGACGGCGGCAACGGTGGCGACGTGGCCGTCACGTTGACGGCTCCGGATCGCGCCCCGGTCAGCCTGGACCTGCGGGCCGGTGATGGTGGCGACGGCGGCGAGAGCGGTGAGGGGCAGGGCGCTGACCAGGCGGAGGACCTGGGCGAGTACGCCGGTCAGACGAATCCGCGGAACAGTAACAACCAGAATCAGACCTCGACCGATGGAGCAGGTGCGGGCGCTCCAGCGGGAGACGACGTCCGGGAAGGGGAAGCCGCCGACGCTCCGTCAGGCGCGGCTGGGTCAGGGGCTACCTGTGACGGGACCGGCGCGAACAGCGATACCTCCATCGACGCCGTCAACAACATCTTCTCCGGGAGCGCCGACGGCGGTCATGGCGGCGACGTGAGCGTCACGTTGACGGCTCCGGATCGCGCCCCGGTCAGCCTGAACCTGCGGGCCGGTGATGGTGGCGACGGCGGCGAGAGTGGTGCGGGGCAGGGCGCTGACCAGGCAGAGGATTTGGGGGAGTACGCCGGTCAGACGAACCCGCGGAACAGTAACAACCAGATTCAGACCTCGACCGGTGACGAAAGCGCGGACGCTTCCTCGGGCGACGAGGACCGGGAAGGGGAAGCCGCCGACGCTTCGTCAGGTGCGGTTCGGTCCGGGGTTGCCTGCGGCGGGACCGACGGGAACAGCGACACTTCCATCGACGCCGTCAACGGCATCTCTTCCGGGAGTGCCAGTGGCGGCAACGGCGGCAACATCTATCTCATCATCAATGCGAGCTAATTTCTGCTTGCCTGAGCCGTCGCTGGCCGGCCGCTCTCCTGTGTGGACATTCTTGGGTCGCTCGACGTGAGGACGGGTGCGGTGGAGGTTGGTCACGTCCACGGATGCGCCAAACATCATTCCGTCGGGACGTATCAGGGCCACGGAAAGTGAGCGGAATTCGGGTCTCTCGACTCCTGCGTGCTTGTCGCCAAATTGTCGAAAGGTGCCGGAAACGCCCCTGGTCGTCGTGATGCGCGCGTTCTATGCTGCCAATATCTGGCTTCGGCGATCACATTGATCGACGGCCAGGCAGTGCGGCGATCGCCTCGCGAAAGGAGTCTCACGTGTTCACCAGACCATCGCACGAGATCGAAATCCGGTCGCTCACCAGAAACCTGGTTCGTGGCCTCGCGCTGGTGGGTGGCGTGGCCCTGGCGGGTGTGCTCGCGCTCGCCGCTCCCGCGTCCGCCCGACCGAACGAGCAGGTCAGCGGCGTGCGTGTCGCGGCCATGCCGGTCGCGGCCCGTGACGTCGCCCCGGGTGCGGTCGCGGCCGCGATCACGCCGACCATCACTCCGGCGGCCGCCCGCATCCGGTACGTGACGAACCCCGCGGCGACTCCGTGTCCCAGCGGGAACCTCTGCGCTTTCGTGCGGGATCCCACGAGGCCGGGCTACTACAAGGTGTTCGATCTCTACACCTGCGCCCTGTACTACCTCTCCTACTGGCAGAACACGGGTTACTACAACAATGCCCAGACCGGCGGCGTCCGTGTGACGTTCTACGGTCAGAGCGGAAACGTACTGAAGACCTTCACCGCCACCGGTTTCGGTACGCAGAACTGGGACCCGGTCTGGCGTATCCGCAACTGCTGAAAATCAAATGCCTTTCGCTGCCGGTTCGGCCCCGGTCAACCAGACCGGGGCCGAACCGGCCGGCTCAGGCGCCCGCGCTCGCACCGGTCCCGGAGCTTCCCGCCGTGGTCGGGAAGGAGCGCTCACCGGCGGTCGGCGATGATCTCGCCGGTGGTGGCGAGACCCGGGTTCCCCGCCTCGAACGTGGCGCCGTGCGGGTCCGCCTCGCTCGGGGCCGACTCGAAGACGTCCGCGCCGAACGCCGGGTCGGCGGGGTCGGGCCCGAGCGCGGGATCCCACCACAGCGGCGCGATCCCGATCCAGTTGGTGTACTTGATCGGGTCGTTCGGCGGTACGGTCGCGTGCACGCGGGAGCCGAGCTGCTCGACCGGTACACCGTCCAATCGCAGCTCGCTGACGTGCTCCGCGCCGACCCCGGGGCTGGAGACGAGGACGAGGTCGTCCACGGCCAGGCTCTCGTCCCGGGCGGCGTGGCCGACCAGCGTGGTCCCGTAGCTGTGCCCGACCACCGTGTTGTGCGACGGGGCACCCACGTGCGTCGCGCGCAGCCCGTCCTGGAAGCGGTCCAACGCCGCCTTGCCGTTGTCGGCGTAGCTCTCGCTCCCGGCGTTGTACAGGGTGTCCGGGGCGTCGTACCCGATCCAGGCCACCACGGCGGTGTCGGTACCGCCGGCCGCCCGCCGGAGCCGTTCGGCGCGGTCCAGCTCGCCGCCGACGCTGCCCAGGTCCGCGCTGGTGCCCGGGACGACGGTGGCGACGTTGTGGGCCGTGTCCGGGTTGCCCAGGGAGACGACGGCCCGGCCGTCGTCGGCGGTGTCGAGCCCGAGCAGGTACGGTCGCGGCGCGCCCTCGGGTACCGGTGCGGCCAGCCGGTTCCGCAGCGATCGCAACGCGTCGACGGCCTGCTGCGCCTCGGTCAGTTCCGCCTGCCTGCTGGCGGTCGTATGCCACGAGGCCGCGCTCCTGCTCCGGGCGTCCTCGTACGCGGCGATCTCGTCCCGGCGCGCCTCCAGCGCGGCGATTTCCCGGTCGAGCACCGACCGGTTCGCCCGGTCCCGCACCTCGGCCGGAATCCCGTCGAGGTTGCGGACCAGGTCCGGCGAGTCACGCTCGATCGCGGCCCGCTGCTCCGGCAGCAGGTTGTCCCACCACTGGCGTACCTCGCCGGGCGGCGCGCCCTCGGGCGGTCCGGGCGGCCGGCCCAGCGCCGCCCCGCCCGCGCCGGCGATCCGGCCGGCGCCGTCGTTGACCAGCCCGGTGACCATGGCGGCGACCTGGTCGACGAACTGGTTCTGCAGCAGCGGCGCGAACGGCCCGGTCGAGATCTCGGCGTAGCGCGGGAGGTTCGCCTCGATCAGCGACACGATGGCGGACTTCACCGCGGCCACCTCGGCGGCGAAGACGTCGGCGCGCCGGGCCAGCTCCATCATCTCTGACCCGGTCACCGCCACCATGCGCAGGTGCTGCCCGGCCCGGCGCTGGAACGCCGTACCCGCGGCGTCCGGCCAGCCGTCGGCGAGACCCCGTACGTCGTACCCGCCGGCCCGGATGAACCGGTCCCCGGCGCCGCGCCAGCCCTCGGCGAGGGCGCGGACCGCGTCCTCGTCCGGCTCCGGCCAGCCGCTGATCGCCCTGACCCGGGGCCAGAAGCCGAGGTCGGCGGGAGGTTCGGGTACCGGCACGGCTACCGCCCCCCGACGCCCGCGAAGGCGGCGGCCGACCGCGCGTCGGCGGCGACGTAGTCGGCCACGCAGTCCGTCCCGACCTGCCCGTCCTCGCGTAGCACGCCCGGGAACCGGCCGGCGTTGTCGCGTACCGCCGCGCTGTCCGCGAGGTAGATGCCCCGGAACGCCTGGCCCAGGGCGTCGCCGCCGATCCCCGCCTCGCCGGCGGCCACCGCCGCCCGACCCGCCTGCCACGCGGCGTCGAGTTCGGCGCCCGTGCCGGAGAGGCCGTGCAACACCGGCTCCACCAGCTCGACGTCCATGTGCAGATACCCGCCCACCGTCATCCGCCGATCTCTTACCGGCGCCGTTCGGGCGCCAGTGGCGTCGCCGCCGGCGGTACCTGCCACAGTTCCTCGTCGAGCGGCTGCGGACCGGTCCCGTCCGGCTCCGCGTCGCGGTCGCGCCGCTCGCCACCCTGTCCCCGGGCCGCGCCGAACGGGTTCGGCGCGCCGAACAGGCCCGGTGCGCCCGGTGCCGTGCCGGCCCGGCCGCGCAGCTTCGGTGGTACGCCGGGCACCGCGCGCAGCGGGCGGGACCGCTGCCCGCCCTCGCGGTCGCCGCGAGCGCCGGCCCTCAGGGCGCCACCGGTGCCGGCCCCGAGCGGCGGCACCATCATCGGCGGTACGGCGCCCCGGCCGATCCCGCCGCCCGTCGTGCCGGCGGTGCCGCCGGGCACGGCCGGCGGCTCGGGTGGTGCCGTGGCGGCGGCGAGCGGGGTGGCCGCCACGACGGGGCGCCCGGCCTGGGGGATCCGGGCGGCCCCGCCGGCCGCCGTCGCGCCGACGACCGCGCCGGGAACCGGCCGTCCCGCCCCGCCGGTCCGGGCGCCCGCACCGCCGAGCGCCGGTACGAGCGGCGCCACCCCCGGTACGACCGGCGGCGGCACCGGGGCGGGCGGCGGGATCGGCGACAGCCCGACCGGCGGTACGACCGGGGCGGGGGCCGCGCCGCCGGCCAGGGACGGTGCGCCGCCGCCACCCGTACCGGCCGCCGCCGCCGATCCGCCCGCACCGCCGCTCGCCCCGGTGCTCGCCCCGGTGGCCGCCCCGGTGGCCGCGCTCGGAGCACCGCCGGCGCCCGCCGCCCCGGCGGTACCGTCGGCGGCGGCCGTGGTGGCGGCGGCCGCGCCCCCGGCGCCGGCTCCGGCCGGACCGTCCCACGCGGTACCGGCCGGAGCGCCGGCGACCTGCTGCGCGGTCTGCGCGAAAGCCTGGTCGAGCTGCTGGAGCAGTTGGCGTGCCTGGGCGACCAGGGCCTGCAGCCGCGCCACGAGCTGCGCGACCTGCTCGGCGACGGCCGCGGTGGCCGGCGTGCCGGAGAGGGCGGCGAGCTGCGCCACCAGCGCGTCGAAGTCCGCCTTCACCCGCCGGACCTCGTCGACCGTCGTGTCGACCTGACCGGCCAGCGTGGTCAGCGCCGGACCGATCCGGGCCGCGGCCAGCGCCTGCTCCCAGGTCTGCACCGACGCCGCGCTGCGGCGCAGGCGCTGGGCGTACTGGTCGCCGGCCTCGTCCTGCCACTGCGGCGCGACCTCGCCGGCCTTCGCGGCGAGCAGCTCGGCCGCGCCCCGCAGGCCGGCCTGGATCGCCTCCCACCCGGCCTGGCTGCCCACCAGCTGGTCCCGGTGCGTCAGCTGCGCCTCGGACCTGCGGTACAGCTCGTCCATCTCCTGGACCAGGGGACCGATGTCCACCATCGCCTCGCTCCTCTCCGCCGGTGCCGGCTGCTCGTCCTAGTGGCCGGCCGGCGGCGCCGCGGCCAGCGCGGCTCGCACCGCCGCCCGTCCCGTGCCGTCCGCGCCGACGTAGTCCGTGGCGCTGCCCCGGGCGATCGAGGCGTAGGCCCCGATGCCCTGCTCGATCTCGGTACAGAACGCGGTGAACCGGTCGGCCGCCTCGGTCACGGCGGCGTTGAGCCGCTGGCAGCCCGGCAGCGGATCACCGCAGTCGCGCGCGCCGGCCCGTACCTCGGCGGCCCCGGCCTTCGCCGCCTCGACGGCGGACGGGTCGAGCTGGTCGGCGAACCGGTGGAGAAAACCGGTCTCGCCGTAAATCAAGCCAGTTGGCGCCATCATGTCCCTCCCACGACTCGGTGCGGTCACCGCGAGCCAACCACCGGGCCGACCCGCCCCGGGGCCACGCGACCGGAACCGGCCACCACCCACCCCGCCCCGTCCCCGTCGATCTAGGGCAAATCCGCGTTAGTGGATCTCCAATCACCGCGATTTGCCCTAGATCGACGGGGCGGTCGGTGGGGGCCCGCTCAGTCGGCGGGCGGGAGCCAGGCGAGTTGCAGCAGCTGGGGCGCCCGCCCCCGGGCCACCAGGTGCCCTCGGCCGGCGGGCAGCGCCTCGGGCTTGAGGCCGCCGAGCAGCGGGCCCTCGTTCCGGTCCCCGGACAGCAGCAGACCGGGCGAGCCGACGTCGCGCAGCCGGGCCAGGAACGGCTCGAAGAGCCCGCGACCCGCCCCGCCGGTACGCCGGGTCAGCACCACGTGCAGCCCGAGTTCGCGGCCCTGCGGCAGGTAGTCGAGCAGCGGTTGCAGCGGGTTGTCCAGCGGGCTCACCACCAGGTCGTAGTCGTCCACCAGCACGAAGAGTTCGGGCCCGCGCCACCAGTCGCGCCGGCGCAGCTGCTCCGGGGTGACGTCGGGGCCGGGCAGCCGCTCGGCCATCCCCCGGGCCGCCTCCGAGATCAGCCGCCGGGTGCTGACCGAGTCGGTACCGTGGCCCAGCAGGTGCGAGGCCGCCACGTCGCCGAGCAGCCCCCGGCGGTGGTCGACCAGCAGGATCCGCGCCTGCCGCGGGGCGTAGCCGTCGGTGATCCGGCGGGCCAGCACCCGGAGGAACCCGGTCTTGCCGGACTGGGCGTCGCCCAGCAGCAGGAAGTGCGGGTCGGCCGCGAAGTCGAGCCGTACCGGTGCCAGGTCCTGCTCCGCGATGCCGACGCAGAGCCGCAACCCGCGCCCGGCCGCATTCCCGGCGGCCGGCTCCCCGGCGGCCGGCTCCCCGGCGGCGGGCCCGTCCGTCGCCGGCAGTTCCGCGTACGGCACGGTCGCCGGGAGCAGCCGCACCTGTGGGGCGGGTTCGCCCGGCCAGGCGGCGGCGACCTGGCGTACCAGCTCGGCGCTGGCGCTGCGCAGCTCGCGGTCGGACTCCACCCCGTCGATGCGGGGCAGCGCCATCAGCATCTGGTGCCGCGTGGCGGTGATGCCGCGCCCCGGCGAGCCGGCCGGCACCGTCAGCGCCGCCGCGCGGTCGACGGTCGAGTCGATCGGGTCGCCGAGCCGCAGCTCCACCTTGCTGCCGAACAGGTCCCGTACGGCCGGTCGCAGGTCGAACCAGCGGGCACAGGCCGCGATCACGTGCACGCCGTACGCGAGACCCCGTACGGCGAGGTCGCAGACCGTCTCCTCGACGCTCTCGAAGTCCTTGCGCAGCGTCTGCCACCCGTCCACGACCAGGAAGACGTCGCCGTACGGGTCGTCGGGGAACTCGCCCCGGGCCCGGGCGGCCCGGTACGCGGCGATCCCGTCCACGTCGTGTTCGGCGAACCACCGCTCCCGCTCGGCCAGTACGCCGGCGACCTGCGCCACCGTGCGTCGGACGGCGCCCGCGTTCTGCCGCCCGGCCACCCCGCCCACGTGCGGCAGCCCGCGCAGCGCGGCGAGCGCGCCGCCGCCGAAGTCGAGACAGTAGAACTGCGCCTCGCGCGGGGTGTGGGTGAGCGCGAGGCTGGTCACGACGGTGCGCAGCGCCGTGCTCCGGCCGCTGCGTGGGCCGCCCATCACGAGCAGGTGACCGGCCGCGGCGGACAGGTCGAACTCCAGCCGGTCGCGCCGCTGCTCGAACGGCCGGTCGACGACGCCGACCACCGCCCGCAGCCGTCCGGTCAACTCCTCCCGCGCGCTGCGCAGGCCGCGCCGCGGGTCCGGCTCCAGCGGACCGAGCAGACCGTCCAGCGTGGACGGCTCGGCGAGCGGCGGCAGCCACACCTGGTGCGCCGGGGTGCCGCGACCGGCCAGCCGGTCCACCAGGATGTCCAGCAGGCTCTCCGTACCGGCCTCGTCGTCGCCCTCGGCGGGTGCGCTCGCGGGCGCGGCGGTGACGGCCGGCGGGACGTATTCGGTGGTGTACTCCATCAGCTCGACCGCGTCCGGACCGGCGGACGCGCCCTCCGCCCGGGGGCGGCGGTGCGCGCCGGAGACGTACGCGGAACGGAACCGCACCAGCGGCTCGGTGCCGTACCGGAGGAAGCCGTGCCCGGGCGCGCGGGGCAGCTCGAACGCGTCGGTGGCCCCGAGCACGGTGCGACTCTCGATCGCCGAGAAGGTACGCAGCCCGATCCGGTACGAGAGGTGCCCGTCCAGGCCGCGCAACCGCCCCTCCTCCAGCCGCTGGCTGGCCAGGAGCAGGTGTACGCCGAGCGACCGGCCGACCCGTCCGATCTTGACGAACGTGTCGATGAAGTCGGGCTTCGCCGAGAGCAGTTCGCTGAACTCGTCGCAGACCACGAGCAGCGTCGGTATCTCGGGCAGCGGCGCGCCGGCCGCGCGGGCCCGTTCGTAGTCCCGCAGCGACGAGAAGTTCCCCGCCGCCCGCAGCAGCTCCTGGCGCCGGATCAACTCGCCGTCGAGCGCGTCGGTCATCCGGTCGACCAGGGGCAGCTCGTCGGCGAGGTTGGTGATCACCGCGCTGGTGTGCGGCAGGGCGTCGAGCCGGGTGAAGGTCGCGCCGCCCTTGAAGTCGATCAGCGCGAAGTTCAGCGAGTTCGGCGGGTGCGTCACCGCGAGGGCCAGCACCAGCGTACGCAGCAGTTCGCTCTTGCCGGACCCGGTCGCGCCGATCAGCAGACCGTGCGGACCCATGCCGTCCTGCGCCGACTCCTTGAGGTCCACCTCGACGCAGGCCCCGTCCGGTTGCACGCCGAACATGACCCGCAGCCGGTCCCGACCCGGTCGCGGCGCCCACGTCCGGACCGGGTCGAAGGCGTACGGGTCGCCGAGGTCCAGCAGCTCGGCCAGGCCCAGGTCGTGGCTGAACGCCTGGTCCCCGCGCGCGGCGGTGGCCAGCCGCAGCGGCGCCAGCTGCCGGGCGAGCGCCTCCGCGGCGGTGGCGTCGAGCGCGTCGGCCCGGCCGAGTTCCGTGCTCCCGTCGACCGTGGTGGCCGCGAGCGCGCCGTCGGCGCCGACGTCGAGCACCAGCGCGGACCGCTCCGGCGCGCGCGGCGGCGGGGTGCTCAGGTCGAGCACGGTGACGCCCTCCACGCCGCCGCCGGTCATCAGGTGGTCGGACCCGGCCACCCGGCCGCCGTCGAGCACCACCACCAGCTGCGGTCCGGCGCCCCGCCGGCCGTCCGGGTCGAACCGGGGGCGCGTCGCGAGCAGGTCCTCCAGCATCGCTTCGACGCCGGGCAGGCTCGGCGCGACCAGCCGCAGCGGTCCGGCCGCGTCGCTCTTCTCCGGGTGCAGCGCGTGCGGCAGCCACTTGACCCAGTCCCAGGCGGCCAGCTCCGCCGGACCGGCGCAGACGGCGACGCGTACGTCCTCCGGGGCGTGCAGGGCGGCCAACTGCGCCAGCATCGCCCGTACCAGCCCGACCGTCGCCTCGCGTTCGCCCCGCAGGTACAGCCGGCAGAAACCGGTCAGCGCCACGGCCAGCGGCAGGCCGGGCACCTCGCGGTAGGTCCGGAGGAACCGGCGTAGCGCCAGCGCGGAGAGCGGCTCCAACTGCTCCAGCGGCCTGGTCTCCGGCGCCACCAGACCGATCGCCGGGCTCTGCGGCCCCAGCCCGATCCTGGTCACCCCGAAGTCGGCGTCGTCGACCCGGCGCTCCCACAGCCGGTGGCTGGCCGCCAGGGACCAGAGCGAGGCCGGCTCGGGGTGCAGGTACAGCAGCGCCTCCCGCTGCCGGCCCACGGCGCGCAGCAGCCGTACCCGGTGCTGGGCGAGTCCGCGCAGGTAGAGGCGGCGCGCGTGCGCCATCTCCTGCCGGCCCGCGCCGCCGCCGCGCAGGACGGCGACCAGCACCATGGCCAGTACCGCGACTCCGAAGAGACCGAAGACCACCAGCCGTACCGTCGACGCCATCGACCCCGAGAAGGTCAGCAGCATCGCCGCCATGATGGCGATCATCGGCAGCACGGTGAGCGCCTGGGTCCACTGCCGACCCGCCGGTACCGGTATCTCCGGCGGCGCCTCCAGCACCAGCTCGCCGGAGGGCATCTCCGGCGCCGGTCTGCGCGCCGGCCGCCGTACCACCACAGTCGCCACGCCGTTCCTCCTCGCTGCTCCGGGCGGGCCCGCCGCGACACGCCCTGGATGCCGCCGATCCTCGTGCCGCCGGGCACCCGGGCGGGGCGGGCTGGCAGGAAGGTGACGACGCCGGTCACGGCCGCGCCCGCCTGGTTACCTTCGGTCCGTCCCTCGCCCGTCGGGGGGACAGCCGACGACCAACGGCGCGAACCGCGCGGGAAGGAGAGGGTCCATGGCGACCGGAGACCAGCTGCACGGCGTAACGGAGACGCTCGAACGGGCCGCCGCCATGGCGGGCACGGTCTCGGGCAACATCGAGGGGCACCGGGCCGCCCTGCGACCCACGGTGGACGCCCTGAAGGGCCAGTGGGAGGGCACCGCGCGACCCGCCTTCGACCAGGCCCACGAGCAGTGGGAACTCGGGATGACCCGGCTCGTCACGGCCCTGAACAGCCTGGGGGAGAACACCCGGTTCTCGTCCAACGCGTACCTGGCGGCCGACGAGAACGCCGCGTCCGGCCTGAACGCGGCACAGGGCCACAGCCCGTTCGGCGGCGCCCTGCTGGGCTGAGCGCCCGGGCCGATCGGAGTCGACCGAAGGAGAGGTACGAAACATGCTGATCAGAGGCAACTTCAGCCAGCTCGACGGCCTGGCCGACCAGATCGTGAACACGGTCGCGCGGGTGCAGCAGGAGATGGACACCTGGCAGAGCACGTCCGGTGCCACCTCGGCGGACTGGCTCGACGGCGCGGGCGGCGAGTTCGAGGAGATCAGCCGCGCGTGGCAGCAGGTGTCGAGCGCGCAGCAGGCGATGCTGGAGGCGCTGCGCGGCGGCGTACAGACGGCCAACAGCGAGCTGCAGCAGGCGCTCGCCTCGGCGATCGCCCGGGTCGGTAGCACCTCGATCTGACCGACGCGACCCACCAACGGGGCGGGAACCGCCATCGGCGGTTCCCGCCCCGTCCGCGTGGTTGCCTGAGCCAACTGGTTATCCCCGTCGCCCCGTCGCACGTGGGTGTGCTTGATGCGGTGGAGCCAGCCGGCAGCGGTGTCAGCGGCGGTCTGCACTTCTCTGGCCGGCGGGTGGAGATGCAAGAATCAGCGTCGATGGCCAACAGCGGTGCGCCCACTGCGGGATCACGTGATGACGTGCTTGCCCGCCTTGCCCGCTTGCGGCTGCACCAGCGCGACGGGCGCCGCTCCCCACACAAACCCTTGCTGGTGCTGCTGTCGTTGGGCCGGCTCACGACGACGGGTTCCAGCGCGTTGCCGTGGAGCGAGGCACAGGTCGTGCTGGGCGACTTGGTCGCCGAGTTCGGCCCGGCATCGAGGACCAGTCGGGTCCAGAGCGCCGCATACCCGTTCACCCGGCTACGGTCCGATGGGATCTGGGTCCTCGACCGTGACGTACCGATGGACACCGTCGGCCCGCTCACCACACGGGCGGTCACCGGCCGGCTCACCCGCGAAATCGAGACGGCCTTGGCGGATGACCCAGAACTGCTCGCCTCGGCTGCTCGCGCACTAGTCGACAGCCACTTTCCCGACACGATCGCCCCGGACGTGCTGAGCGCGGTCGGGCTGGATCCCGACACGATCCGGCGTGCCGCAGACGTCGTGCCGGATCCGTCCGCCGCGACCAAGCGACGCCGTGATCCGCAATGGCGGGAGATGATCATTCAGGCGTGGGATCGGCAGTGCGCCTTCTGCGGGTTCGACGGCCAGATCCTCGGGGCCACGGTGGGTATCGACGCCGCCCACGTGCGCTGGTTCGCCCTCGACGGCCCCGATGACCCGGACAACGGGCTGGCCCTGTGCGCCCTGCACCACAAGTTGTTCGACCGAGGAGTCCTTGGCGTGGACCTCGACCTGCGTGTCCATGTCTCGGCCATCTACAGTGCGCGGACGAGCGCGGGGCGTGCCCTCTATGACCTGCACGGCGCTACGTTGCGGGCGCGTCCCGGTACCGCGATGCCCGCCGGCCGGCATCTGAAGTGGCATCGCCAGTGGGTTTTCAAGGGACGACCGCTGGTTGTATAGCGACGACAAGCTCCTGATAGCGCACGATTTGGCGGATGCCTCGGTCCCAGCGCTCCTCCTGGCATCTCGGGGTTCTGCTTCGTGTCGAGCGTGGCGAAGCCGCCCTCGATGCCCGACATCTCCCGTTGTCCGCAACGCGCCGGGTGCGTGCGAGAGCAGCAGCTATCGCTCCGAGGCGGGCGGCGGCAGGAGGAAGACCTGATCCGGCGGTGCGGCCACCGCGGGCTGTTCCGGCAGCGGCGCCGCCCGGCGTACCCGCCAGCGTGAGCGCCGGCCGCGACCCAGCACCAGCGCGGCGACCAGGGCGAACGCCGCGGCTCCCGCGGCGCCGGCCAGCATCGGCCGGGCGGTGTCGCCGGTCCGGTCCCGCCACGCGGCCAGCCTGGCCCGCTCGGGGTCCACCCGGGCCGGGGCCAGCGCGGGCGGCGGGGAGGGGGTCGCGTCCACCAGCCCGTCGGTCACCGCCCGGTACGGGTCGACCAGGCCGGCGCCGTAGGCGGTGCTGCCCCGCCCGCCGGGCATCGGGGTGGCGGTGGCGAGGATCCGCTCGGCCACCGCGTCGGCCGAGAGCCGCGGCCAGGCCGCGCGCACCAGGGCGGCGGTGGCGGAGACGAACGGCGCGGCGAAGCTGGTGCCCTGCCAGTACTGGTGCCCGCCGGCGCGGCTGGCGCCGAGCACGCCGGCGCCCGGCGCGACCAGGTCGACGTACGGGCCGATCTGCGAGCCGGCGAGCCGGGTACCGGTCTGGTCGACGGCGCCGACCCCCAGCACCCCCTCGTAGCTCGCCGGGTAGGACGGCTGGACGGCCAGGCCCTGTTGGCGGTTGCCGACGGCGGCTACCACCAGCGCGTCCTTGGCGCGGGCGTGCGCCACGGCGGCGCGTACGTCCCGATTGTCGAGCGGGCCGGCGAGCGACAGGTTGATCACCTTCGCGCCCCGGTCCGCGGCGTAGCGGATGCCCCGGGCGAGCACGGCGGGGTCGACCGCCTGCGCTCCGCCGCCGTCGGTGAGGTCGCGCTCGCTGACCCGTACCGGCAGGATCCTCGCGCCCGGGGCGAGCCCGGCGAAGCCGACGCCCTCGGTGGGGGCCGCCGCGACGATGCTGGCCACGGCGGTCCCGTGCGACACGCAGTCGAAGTCGCCGGGCAGGTCGCCGACGAGGTGGAAGTCCTCGCCGCGCAGCACCCTGCCGCGCAGTTGGGGGTGGTCGGCGTCGACACCGGAGTCGACGACCGCGACGAGCACGCCGGCACCGGTGCTGTGCGGCCAGACCGCCTTCGGGTCGAGCAGTTGCTGCGCCCAGGGTTGCGCGGTGACCGGGGGGCGCGCGGGTTCGGGGTTGGTGCAGGCCCCGCGCGGGGGTGCGGCCGACGCGGGGCCTGCGGGCATGAGTACGGCGGCGCCGGCCGCGAGTGCCGCCACCACGACCGTGCTGCCGATGGTTCGCATCGCCGCTCATCGTCCCGCCGGCCGGGCTGTCGTGGGCGACGCTGACACCAACCGGCCAGCCGTGGCGCTTACGCGGTTCTGCTAGAAATAACAGCGCTGTTGTTTCTGCTATTCGGGAGGGGCGTCCGCGCATGGTGGAGTTGTATCCGCCGATCGAGCCGTACGACCACGGCCGGCTCGACGTCGGTGACGGGAACCTCGTCTACTGGGAGACCTGCGGCAACCCGGACGGCAAGCCCGCCGTCGTGCTGCACGGCGGGCCGGGCTCCGGCTGCACCCCGGGCTGGCGGCGCTACTTCGACCCCGCGGCGTACCGGGTCGTCCTCTTCGACCAGCGCGGCTGCGGGCGGAGCACCCCGCACGTCAGCGACCCGGCCGTCGACCTGGCCACCAACACCACCCACCACCTCGTCGCCGACGTCGAGCGGCTGCGCGAGCGGCTCGGCATCGAGCGGTGGCTGGTCTTCGGCGGGTCCTGGGGGAGCACGCTCGGCCTGGCGTACGCCGAGCGCCATCCGGAGCGGGTCTCGGAGATCATCCTGTTCAGCATCGCGCTCTCCACCCGCCGCGACGTCGAGTGGATCACGCGTGCCGTCGGACGGATCTTTCCCGCGCAGTGGGCCCGCTTCCGCGACGGCGTACCGGCCGGCGAGCGCGACGGCAGCCTGGTCGACGCGTACGCCCGGCTGCTGCACGATCCCGACCCGGCGGTACGGGACCGGGCGGCGCGGGACTGGTGCGCCTGGGAGGACTCGCACGTCGCCATCCGGGCGGACCACCGCCCCGACCCGAGATACGACGATCCCGTCTTCCGGATGGCCTTCGCCCGGCTGGTGACCCACTACTGGCGGCACGCCGCCTGGCTGGAGGAGGACGTCCTGGTACGCAAGGCCGCGCGGCTCGCCGGCATCCCGGGCGTACTGGTGCACGGCCGGCTCGACGTGAGCAGCCCGCCGGACAGCGCCTGGCGGCTGGCCCAGGAGTGGCCCGAGGCGGAGCTGATCCTGGTCGACGAGGCCGGCCACGGCGCGGGCTATCCCGGCCAGGCCGAGGCGCTGCTCGCCGCCACCGCCCGCTTCGCCGCGCGGTGAGCCGCGCGGGCGGCCGGGCCGAGGAGCCCCGGCGGGCCGCCCCGGCGGCGGGACCGTCGCGGTGACGGACCCGCTGCCCACCGTCACCGCGCTCGCGCGTACACAGACAGGTGGTACGTACAAGCACACCCGGCGCGATGATTGGCGTGGGATATCTCACCCCGACACGGTGACGGCATACGCGGATTCTTCGCGACCGGCAGTGTATGGGGAATGAACTCGTACGGCGATCCGACTTCTCCGCACGGCCGGGCACCCTTCCCGGACCCGTACGGCGGTCCCGGGCCCGCGGCCGGCGACTCGTTCCAGCGTCCCGACCCGGACGCCGGCTGGCCCGGCGACGGCTCGGGCGCTGCCCGGGCGGCGGGCCACAGCGGGCGGGCCTCCGTCGGCAAGGCGTCCCCGGTGAACCCGGCCGCGGCGGGGGCCGGCCGGTCCTCCGTGGGCTCCGCCTCCGTGGGCTCCGCCTCCGTGGGCTCTGCCTCCGTGGGCTCCGCCTCTGTCGGTTCGGCCTCGGCCGGGCGGGCGCGGGTCGGCGCACCGGCGGGGTCCGGCAGTTTCGGGCCGGGCGGTGACGCGGCGGGTACCGCCCGCCCCGCGGGCCGCGCAAGCGCCGGCCGGGCCTCGGTCGGTCGCGTGGCCGGCGGCGGCGCGGTGGGCGCCGCCGGTCGGGCCACCGTCGGGCGGGCCGGGGTCGCCCCGGTCCCACCGGGCGGTCCCGGAGGTCCCGGCGGAAACGGGCCCGGCGGTCCGGGCGGCAATGGTCCCGGCGGTCCGGGCGGTCACGGGCCCGGTGGGCGGCGTGGCGGGGACGGAAACGATCCGGACGCGAGGGCCAAGGCCAAGCGGCGGAAGCGCCTCAACTGGATCGTCGCGTCGTTCGCGGTCCTCGTCATGGTGCTCGGCGGTGGCGTGGTGGGCTTCACCTACTACACGACCACGGTCCCGACGCCGCAGGACATCACCCTGGCGTCGGCCACCACCATCCTCTACAACAACGGCCAGCAGATGGCCAAGCTGGGCGACCAGAACCGCGAGCTGGTCACGATCAGGCAGATCCCGCTCTACGTGCAGCGCGAGGTCGCCTCGGCCGAGGACCGGAAGTTCTACGAGCACTCCGGGGTCGACTACGCCGGCATCGTCCGCGCGGCCTTCAACAACTTCACGGGCGGCAGCAAGCAGGGCGCCTCGACGATCACCCAGCAGTACGCGCGCAACGCGTACGCGAACCTCCAGGGCGACACCTACGCCCGGAAGGTGCGCGAGGCGGTGCTCGCCTCCAAGCTGAACGACAAGTTCAGCAAGGACCAGATCATGGAGCACTACCTCAACACGATCTTCTTCGGTCGCGGGGCGTACGGCATCCAAGCGGCGGCGCAGGCGTACTTCGGCAAGTCCGTCGACAAGCTGACCGTGGCCGAGGGCGCGGTGCTCGCCGGGGTGATCAAGCAGCCGCTGCCGGACGCGAGCACTGGCCACCTGGGCTTCGACCCCGCCAAGAACCCCACCGCGGCGAAGGAGCGGTGGGACTACGTCATCCAAGGGATGATCGACAAGAAGTGGCTGTCCCCGGCCGAGCGGCCGACGGAGTACCCCAAGACGGTCCCGGTCTCGGACAAGTGCGCGATCGACTGCGGCGTCAACTCGCCCCAGGGCAACGTGGTGAACTACGTGAAGGAAGAGATGGCGCAGATGGGGATCTGCACCGCCGCCGAGGATCCGAACTCGACGAAGCAGACCTGCTCGCAGGCGCTGCGCGACGGCGGGTACAAGATCACCACGACCATCGACAAGAAGATGCAGGAAGCCGCGGTGGCGACGGCCCAGCGCGCCAGCAAGGGCTCGCTGCTCAACAAGCAGCCGCCGAACCTGATGGCCGCCGTGGTGTCGGTGGACCCGAACAACGGCCGGGTGCTCGCCTACTACGGCGGCGACAACGGCACGGGTACCGACTACGCCGGCAAGAACATCGAGAACGGCGTGGTGACGGGCGGCCATCCGCCGGGTTCGACGTTCAAGGTCTACACCCTCGCGGCCGGGCTCAAGGCCGGGAAGTCGCTGGACTCGCACTGGGACGCCACGCCGTTCAAGATCCCGGGTACCGAGATCAACGTGCAGAACGCGGGACGTAACCCCGGCAAGAACGTCTCGCTGGAGGACGCCACCCTCCAGTCCTACAACGTGCCGTTCTACTACCTGACCAAGGACATCGGCACGGACAAGGTCATCGACATGGCGAAGGCCGCCGGCATCACCACCATGTGGACGACCAACACCAACCCGGCCAAGCCGTACGACCTGGCGGACAAGTCCGGGGCGGAGCTGACGCCCAGCCCCTTCTTCACCGGCATCACCGGCTACGGCCAGTACCCGATCACCGTGCTCGACCACGCCAACGGCATGGCCACCTTCGCCGCCCGGGGGGTCTACAACAAGGCCCACTTCGTCCTGCTGGTGGAGCAGAAGAACAAGGTGACCGGCCAGTGGGAGAAGGTCAACGGCGAGCAGCGCGCGCCGAAGCAGGCCGTGCCCCGGGAGGTCGCCGACAACGTCACCCTGGTGTTGAAGAAGTACCCGAAGGTGGTCGACCACGAGTTGGCCAGCGACCGCCCGGCGGCCGAGAAGACCGGTACCTGGGAGCTCAACGAGACCAGCAAGGACAACGCGCACGCCTGGATGGTCGGTTACACGCCACAGCTCGCGACGGCGGTCTGGGTGGGCAACGTCAATGGGAACAAGGCGTTGCGCGAGACGGACGGCACCAAGATCAGCGGATCCGGCCTGCCGGGCGACATCTTCGAGCGGTACATGGACGCGGCGCTCAAGGGGAAGAAGGTCGACCAGTTCCCCGAGGGGGTGCAGAAGATCGGCGACCCGAACTCGGGTAACGGCACCCCCCCGCCCGCGCCCCCGTCGGACTCCGGTTGCTTCGACCCGTTCCACATCTTCTGCCAGAACCAGAACCAGAACCAGGGCCGCGGCCGACAGAACCCCGACCGGCAGAACCCCGACCAGCAGAACCCCGACCAGCAAAACCCGAACCAGCTGCCCGGCGAGGGCGACGGCGGTGTGGGCGGCGGGGTACTACCGACGTCGCCGACCAACCGGAGGAACTGAACGCCGGACGGACTCAACACCGGAGCGCGACGAGGCGGAGCCGTCTCGTCGCGCTCCGGCCGTCGTTTCGAAGGTCGCGTCAGGACGTGGCCTGCGGCGCCGGGGCCGGCTCGGCCACCACCACCCGGGTACGGCGGCGGGAGAGCTGTGCGTCCAGCGACCACGGACCGGGGCCCAGCACCGCGATCAGCAGGAACGACCAGCAGAAGAGGGCCGCCGGCTCGCCGCCGTTGGTGAGGGGCAGCAGCCCGCCCGGCTGGTGGACGACGAAGTACGCGTACGCCATCGAGCCGGAGCAGACCAGGGCGGCGGCCCGGGTGCTCAGCCCGACCAGGACCAGCGCCCCGCCGATCAGCTGGATCAAGGCGGCCCACCAGCCGGGCCAGGTGCCGACCGGGATCGCCTCGCCGGTACCGCGATTGCCGCCCAGTATTCCGAAGAGGGATGCCGCGCCGTGCGTGGCGAACAACAGTCCGAGTACGACTCGGAAGCCAGTGGTGACGAGTGGGGACAGTCGGGCGCTGTTCATGACACGCTCCTCGTGGTCAGCAGACAGAAACTTCTCCTGATCCCCACGGCGCGGACAGCTTATCGACAGCTATCGATTCAAGTCAATGAGATCCTCCGGCCGACCGAGGGTGGGTGGCCCGGTCGGCAATCCGCCGGTTCTGTACCATGACGTCGGCCGATCGCAGTAAATGCGCCTTTTGCCAGGCAGTGTCCCTCCACCGCCCTTGAGACGAGTAAGACTAGATGGCCCCTCGCACGCGTGTTCGTACCATCCGACGGCAGTTGCTCACGCTGGTCGTCATCCCGCTCGTCTCCCTCGTCGCCGTCTGGGGCTTCGCCACCTACGTGACCGTCGGCGACGGTCTCCGCCTGCTCAACCAGGGCAGTCTGGTCACCGCGGTGGCCACGCCGGCCGAGGAGATCCTCGGCGCGCTCCAGGGGGAGCGGCGGGCCTCGGTGGTCTTCCTGGTCGCGCCGACCGGGCCGAACCGGGCCACCCTCATCGCCGACCGGGCGCTGGTCGACCAGAAGATCACAACGTACCGGACCGTCCTGGCGCGCGCCGACGTCCGGCGCATCACGCCCGACCACGTGATGGCCCTGGCGCGCGGGCAGTTGGCGGCGCTGGACCGGCTGCCCACGCTCCGCTCCGATGTGGACGGCCGGCGGATCGCTACCGCCGCGGTGCTGGACCGCTTCCGTGACCTGGCCGATCCGGCCACACCGCTCTACTCGGCGGTCTCCAGCTTCCCGGACGCCGAGGTCTCCGCCGAGGGGCGCGCGTTGCAGCGGCTCGCGCACGCCCGCGAACTGCGGGCCCGGGTGGACGCGATCCTCGCCGGGGTGCTGGCCGCCGGCGACAGCTTCACCCGGGAGAGCTACCGGCAGTTCGTACAGGCCCTCGCGGTGATGCGGGCCGAGTACCACGAGGCGTACGTGCAGCTCGCCGACCCGTACCGGCGGGAACTGGACGCCCTCCTCGCCAGGGAGCCGTACGTCTCGCTGGCCCGGATGGAGGACGCGGCCGTGGCGACCGGCGGCAGCGGGCGGATCCCCGTGGACGCCGAGCAGTGGCGCGACGCGAACAGCGCGGCGCTCGCCGAGCTCGCCGGCTTCCACGCGCGGCTGGGGGGCCTGGTCGAGCGACACGCCAAGTCCCCGGCGTACCTCCTCTTCGCCCGGGCCCTCGGCATCGGCCTGCTCGGCCTGATCGCGGTGGTCGTCTCGGTCGTCATCTCGCTGCGGATCGGCCGGCGGCTGGCCGACCGCCTGAGCGAGCTCAGCTCGTCGGCCCACGCCCTGGCCGACACGCAGCTCCCGGCCGTCGTGGCGCGGCTGCGCCGGGGCGAGCGGGTGGACGTCGACGCCGAGGCCCCGGTGCTGCACGAGGGGCGCGACGAGATCGGCGAGGTCGGCGACGCCTTCAACTCGGTACGCCGTACCGCGATCAGCAGCGCGGTCGAGCAGGCGGAGCTGCGGGCCGGGATCCAGAACGCCTTCTCCAACATCGCCCGCCGCAGCCAGACGCTGGTGAAGAAGCAGCTCAGCCTCCTGGACGTGATGGAGCACAAGACGGTCAACCCGGACGAGCTGGCCGACCTGTTCAAGGTGGACCACCTGGCCACCCGGATGCGCCGGTACGCCGAAAACCTGCTGATCCTCGGCGGCGAGCGGGCGGGCCGCAGCTGGGGCGACTCGGTGCCGATGCAGGACGTACTGCGCGGCGCCGCCTCCGAGGCGGAACAGTACGAGCGGGTCCGGGTGCTGCCCGTGCCGTCCGTGGCGCTCGCCGGCGTGGCCGTCTCCGACGTGATCCACCTGCTCGCCGAGCTGATCGACAACGCCGCCACCTACTCGCCGCCGCACACCACCGTGCAGGTGATCGGCCAGCAGGTGGCGCACGGCTTCGTCATCGAGGTCGAGGACCGCGGCCTCGGCATGTCGGAACCGAGCCTGGAGGCCGCCAACCGGTGGCTTTCCGCGTCGCCCGAGTTCAACGTCCTGGCGCTGAGCGAGAGCCCACGGATCGGCATGTTCGTGGTGGCCCGCATCGCCGCCCGGCACGACATCCGCGTGACGCTGCGCCACTCCGCGTACGGGGGGCTCACGGCCATCGTGCTGCTCCCGCCGCGGCTGGTCACCGACGTGGAGGAGACGCCCGCCGGTGACGCCACGCCTCCCGGCCCGCCTGCCCAGGTGCCGCCCACGCGGGGCCGGGAGGCGACGGCCGGACGGGCCGTCGACACGGCGGCCGGACGGGGCCGGGAGGCATCGGCCGGGAGGCGTGCCGAGGCGACGGACGGACGGGCGGAGGCTGGCGACGAGACCGTGACCCTGCCGGTGTACCAGCCGGTACCGGCCGGCGCGCCCGTGCTGTCGGGCGGCCCGGCAGCCCGGGACGGCGTGGCGGCCCCGTCGGGCGGCCCGGCTGCCGGGGGCGCCGCGGGGGCTTCGGCGGGCGGCGACCAGCCGCGCCGGACCGAGCAGGGACTACCGGTACGGGTCCGGCAGGCCGGGCTGGCGCCGGGGCTGCGCGGACCCCGGCCGGATCCGGGGGAGTTCACCCGGTCGCTCCCGCCCCGACCGCCCGAGGAGGTACGCCGGATGATGAGCGCCTACCAGCACGGCACCCTCCGTGGCCGACAGGCGAGCGCGGAGGCCGCCGAGGCGTCGTCCACAATAGACAACGCTAACGCGGCGGCTGCCGATCATGGCGGCGGTGAGGAGACCAGATGAGCCAGCATACGAATACTGCCGGCGACCTGAACTGGTTGCTGGAGGATCTGGTGCGGCGGGTGACGGACGTCCGGCACGCCGTGCTGCTCTCCGCGGACGGGCTGCTGGTGGCGTCGTCGGCCGGGATCGGGCGGGACGACGCCGAGAACCTCTCCGCCGTGGCCTCGGGATTCCACAGTCTCGCCCGGGGCGCGGGGCGGCACTTCGACGGCGGCACCGTACGCCAGACCGTGGTGGAGTTGGACACCGGCTTCCTCTTCGTCACCGCCGCCGGGTACGGGTCGAACCTCGCGGTGGTCGCCGCCGCGGCCTGCGACGTGGGGCAGGTGGCGTTCGAGATGAACCTGCTCATCCAGCGCGTCGGGCAGTACCTGGCGACCCCGGCCCGCTCGCCGCTGCAGCGGATGCCCGATGCCGCGGTGGACCGGATGTTCCGTTCGGAGAGCGCCTGATGCCGGGCCACGCCGCCATGGGTCGCGCCGCCACGGGCCACGCCGCCACGGGTCGCGCCGCCACGGGCCACGCCGCCATGGGTCGCGCCGCCACGGGTCGCGCCGGGTGGCCGAGCCCGACGGCGGCGGGGCGCTGACCGTGGAGCACGGATGAGACGACCCAGGCGGCCCGAGCCGAACGAGCGGCTGGTCCGGCCGTACGCCCTGACGCACGGGCGGACCCGCGCGTCGGCCGACTTCGACCTGATCAGCCTCGTCGTGGCGATCCGGGAACTGGCCCGGGACGAGCCCTGGGAGCCGGAACACCGGACGATCCTGGCGCTGGCCCAGCACCCGATCTCGGTGGCGGAGATCGCCGCGCGCGCCCGGATTCCGGCCGGTGTGGTGCGCGTACTCCTGGACGACCTGCGGACCCGGGGCGCGCTGATCGTGCGTACCCGGGCCACGGAGACCTCGACACCAAACCTCACGACCCTGAAGGCGGTGGCCGATGGCCTACGCGCACTCTGAGGGCCCGCCGGGCGACGACCCGGTCATGCCCGAAATCCCGATGGCGTTCAAGATCCTGATCGCGGGCGGCTTCGGCGTCGGCAAGACCACGCTGGTGACGTCGATCAGCGAGGTCGAGCCGCTGCGCACCGAAGAACTGATCACGGCCGAGAGCGTCGGCGTCGACGATCTGTCCGGAGTGGAGAGCAAGGACACCACCACCGTCGCGCTGGACTTCGGCCGCATCACCATCGACCAGCGGCTGATCCTCTATCTCTTCGGTACGCCCGGCCAGGACCGCTTTTGGTTCGTCTGGGACGAACTGTCGGTCGGGGCGCTCGGCGCCGTGGTGCTGGTCGACACCCGGCGGCTGGAGAGCAGCTTCCCGTCCGTGGACTACTTCGAGAAGCGCGGCATCCCCTTCGTGGTGGGCGCGAACTGTTTCGACGGTGCCCGCCGGTACGAGCCGCAGGACATCCGCGCCGCGCTCGACCTCGACGCCGACGTGCCGGTACTCCTCTGCGACGTGCGGCATCGAGAATCCACAAAGGAGGTGCTGATCGCGCTGGTCGAGGAAGTGGTGCGCCGGATGAACCAGGGGTAGCGGAACCTCCGCCGCCGGTGCCCTCCCGCAAGATCCGAGGCGGTACTACTGTTTGCCCCATGTCCGCCGATCCGTCCACCCCGATCCCGGTCACCGATCGCCTGGTCATCGACTTCGATCACTACAGCCCGGAGTACCGGGACAACTGGCCGGCCATCTGCGACGAGAACCTGGCGAAGTGCCCGGTCGCCCACTCCCCGCACCACGGGGGCTTCTGGGTGGTCTCCGACTACGTCAGCGTCACCCGTGTCATGCGCGACGACACCGCCTTCGCCTCGATCCACCACGCGGAGGACCCCGACACGGAACGGCCGGACGACGGTACGCCGCGGTGGCCCGTGGCCCGGGTCGCCACCGAGTTCGACCCGCCGCTGCACAGCCGGTACCGGCGGCTGCTCAACCCGTACTTCGCGCCGACCGCCGCCGACGAGCTCGAACCCTTCGTACGCCAGACCGTCGACGCGCTGCTGGACCGGGTCTGCGCCAGCGGCCGGATCGACTTCGTCCGCGACCTGGGCAACCCGGTCCCGATGCTCGCCGTCATGAAGCTGGTCGGCCTGCCGCTGGAACACTGGCAGCGGTACGCCGAGCCGCTGCACGGGCTGCTCGCGTTCCCGACCGGCGGGGCCGAGCACCGGCGCTGCGTGGCGGCGGTCGAGCAACTCGGTGTCGAGCTGCGGGCGCTCGTACCGGCGCGGCGCGAGCAACCCGGCGAGGGACTGCTCGGCGCGCTGGCCCGGGCCACCGTCGAGGACCGCCGGCTGACCGACGACGAGGTGGCGCAGGTCGCGCTGCTCGTGCTCCAGGGCGGGGTGGACCCCACCACCGCCCTGCTCGGCAACGCGCTCGCCTGGCTCGCGGAGCACCCGGACCAGCGGCAGCGCCTGATCGACCGGCCGCCGCTGCTGGAGCACGCCACCGAGGAGTTCCTGCGCGCCTTCACCCCGGTACCGGCGCTGGCGCGTACCGCCACCGCCGACGTCCGGCTCGCCGGGCAGCAGCTGCGGGCCGGGGACCGGGTGCTGATGTCCTTCGCCGCGGCGAACCGCGACCCGGACGTCTTTCCGGACCCCGGCGAGGTCAAGCTGGACCGGGCCCCCAACCCGCACACCAGCTTCGGGCTCGGCCTGCACCGCTGCATCGGCTCCAACCTGGCCCGATCCTGGTTCCGGCTGATGCTCGGCCGGGTGCTGGAGCGGATGCCGGACTACACGGTCGACCGCGCGGCGGCGCGACGGTACGAGTCGATCGGGATCGTCAACGGCTTCGTCGACCTGCCCGCCACCTTCACGCCCAGCGAACCCGTCGGCGCCTCGCTGCCCGGGTAACTTCCACCCGTACAATCCCTCGCGCGGTGATCGCCCGGCTTCGGAAGGATGTGCGGCATGGTGACCTCTTGGCCGGTACGGGCGGGCGGACTGCTGGCCGTCGCCGTGCTGCTGCTCGGCGGCTGCTCCACCCCGGCCGGTCGGCTCAGGGTGCTGGCCGGGGCCGCCGGCGGGCCGGGCACCGAGCTGCTCCAGGTGAACCCGTACGACGCCGCGGGCGCGGCGGCCGGCATCAAGGTGGTCCTCGAAGCGACCGGCAACTGCCAGTCCTCGAACAGCGACGCCAGCAACCGCAACGCCTTCCGCTGCTTCATCGACCAGACCGACCCGAGCGGCGGCAACATCGAGGACCCGTGCTTCGCCCCGCCCTCCGACGCCGGTGACGGATCGCTGCTCTGCCTCACCGACCCGCAGGCCCACAGCGCCGTACGGGTCATCCCCAGCCAGCGCCCGCAGCCCTCGGCCATCGCCAACGCGGACCCCTGGTACCTCCAGCTGGAGGACGGAACCCTCTGCGCACTGGCCGACGGCGCCACGGACGAGCTGGACGGCATGCGGCTCAACTACTCCTGCGTGGACGACAGCTACCTCTACGGCGACCCGGACCGGGGCACGCCGATCTGGACCATCGCCCGCAAGACGGACGCGACGCCGCTCGGCCCGGCCCGGATCGCCCGCGCCTGGCGCTGACCCGCCGCGCCCCCTCAGCCCTGCGCCAGCCGTTCCGCGAAGGTACGCAGGTCCCGCCGCTCGATGGCCGCGGCCATCAGCTCCGGGAACGCGTCGGGCGTACAGGCGAAGGCCGGTACGCCGAGCGCGGCGAGCGCGGCGGCGTTGTCGTGGTCGTACGCGGGCGCCCCCTCGTCGCTGAGCGCGAGCAGCACCACCACCTGCACCCCCGCCTCCACCAGCGCGGCGACCCGGCGCAGCAGCTCGGCCCGGACGCCGCCCTCGTACAGGTCGCTGACCAGCACGAGGATGCTGTCCCGGGGACGGGTGACCAGGCCCTGGCAGTAGGCGACGGCCCGGTTGATGTCGGTGCCCCCGCCCAGCTGGGTGCCGAAGAGCACCTCGACCGGGTCGCTCAGCCGCTCCGTCAGGTCGACCACGGCGGTGTCGAAGACCACCAGCGACGTGCGCAACGACCGCATCGACGCGAGCACGGCGGCGAAGACCCCGGAGTAGACCACCGAGGCGGCCATCGAGCCGGACTGGTCGACGCAGAGGATCACCTCCCGCCGCAGCGCGCTGGTACGCCGGCCGTACCCGACCAGCCGCTCGGGAATCACGGTACGGAGTCCCGGCTGGTAGTGCCGCAGGTTGGCGCGGATCGTCCGGTCCCAGTCGACGTCGGCGTGCCGGGGACGCTCGATCCGGGCAGCCCGGTGCAGCGCGCCCGCCACCGCCGCGCGGGTCTGCTGCGCGACCCGGCGTTCCAGCTCGTCGACGACCCGCCGGACCACCTGGCGGGCGATCTCCTTCGTCCGGTCCGGCATCACCCGGTTCAGGGAGAGCAGCGTGCCGACCAGGTGCACGTCCGGCTCGACCGCGGCGAGCATCTCCGGTTCGAGCAGCAGCCGGGTCAGGTTCAGCCGCTCGATCGCGTCGGCCTGCAGCACCTGGACCACGGTGCTCGGGAAGTACTCCCTGATGTCGCCGAGCCAGCGCGCCACCCGCGGCGCGGAGGCGCCCAGACCGGCGCCGCGCCGGCCGCCGTCGTCCCCGTCGTCGCCGGCCGCACCGTCGTAGAGGGCGGCCAGCGCGCCGTCCATCGTGGCGTCCGCGCCGGTGGGCCGGCCGCAGGACTCGTCGGCCGCCGCACCGAGCACCAGCCGCCACCGGCGCTCCCGCTCGGTACCCTCGCTCGTCACTGGATCTGCCTCCCGGTCAGGGCGGAGAGGGTGGGCAGCACCCGGGCCGCGCGCTCGTGGTCGAGCGGGGCCCCGGCCGTGGCGCCGGGGCCGGCACCGGGCGTGCCCTGGCGTACCCGCTCGCCGATCGCCCGCCGCTCGGGCGCCGCGAAGGTGCCGAAGGCACGCCGCAGCAGCGGCAACACCTCGGTGAACGTGTCGCCGTCGACGCCGGTCAACCACTCGTCGACCAGGGCGAGCAGGGCGGCGTCGTGGACCAGCAGGAGCCCTCGGCCGGCCAGGAAGCCCTCGATCCACTGCGCCCCCTGCGCGGGCGGGGTGCCCACGCTGAGCGCCAGCCCCATCCGCCGACGGACCTCCGGGGACGGCACCCGGCCGGCGTCCTGGACCAGCCGGGTCAGCCGGCCGGCGAGCAGCCCGTGGATCGGCCGCGCGCCGCCCGAGCCGTCGTGCACGCCGCCGCCCGAGCCGCCGTGCACGCCCCGCGCGGCGAGCGCGGACACCGTCTCCAGCCAGCGTTCCCGCAGCTCGTCGCCGAGGAGCGCGGTGGCGGCGTGCACCGCGTCGATCCGGTCCCGCAGGGCGCGGGCGGCGTCGTCGGAGAGCGAACCGACCGCCGCGGGCAGCCCGACGCAGATCCGGACCAGCAGGCCGGCGGTGACGGTACGCAGCGCCGGAAGGTCCGTACCGCGCACGTCGCCGTAGCGCAGGGTCCGCGCCAGCGGCGGCAGCGCGGCCATCAGGTCGGCGACGTCCGCGTCCAGCGCGGCCCGGGTACGCAGCGCGTCCAGCACCGCCGGGTACGCGTCGGTCAGGTCGCCCAGCAGGCACGCTTCGACCAGCGGGGTGACGTCGGCGAGGCGGCCGGCGTCCCGGGCGGCCTCGCCGACGCGGGCGCTGGCCGCGCTGGCCACGGTGCTGCCGTACGCGCCGGCCTCGACCAGCGCGATGGAGAGTTCGGGTCGCCAGCACAGCCGCCACGTCTCGCGGAAGGTTCCCTTGCCGCGTCGCGCGTCCGCGGCCGGCTCGCCCCAGTCGACGCCGAGCAGCCGGAGCCGGTGCAGCAGCCGGCTGCGCCCCAGGTCCGTCTCGCGGCGCAGGTCGAGGTCGAGAGTCCGCTCGGTGGCCTCCGGCCTGAGCCGCACCGCCCGCTGCTGGGCGTCGAGGTCGCGGGCCAGCGGTACCGCCGGCACCTCGTCCGGTACCTCGCCGAGGCGTTCGCCCACGACGAGCCGGCGGGCGACCAGCTCCAGTCGCAGCTCGTCACCGTCGCAGAGGACCGCGCGGGTCGCCTCGGTCAGCTCGCTCAGCCCGGCCAGCGGCCGCCCGCGCAGGGTGGCGAGCGCCTCGGCGAGCCGTACCGCCTCGATGACGTGCGCCGACGAGGCCGGTACGCCCTCGTCGCGGAGCACCCCGGCCGCGGCGACCAGCCAGCGGGTCACCACCTGGTCCGGGCTCGTGAAGAGGTGGTGGTACCAGCCGGGGGAGCGGACCCCGGCGCCGTAGCCCTGCCAGGAGGCGAGCCGCCCGTACGTCCAGGGCACCCAGGTGAAGGTGACCTTGCCCTTCCGGCGGCCCTTGAGCAGCGCGGCGTCGGCCTTCGCCGGGACCGGGGCGGTCAGCGCCGGTACGTGCCACGCCCCGCAGACCACGGCCACGTTGTCGTACCTCCGGCGTGCCTCCCGCAGCACCCCGCGCATGTACGCCTCGCGGAGCAGGTCCCGCGGGTCCTCCGGGGAGACGGCCCGGATGGCGGCCATCGCCTCGGCGACCGCCTCGAAGACCGGGGTGTCGCGGTGCTCGACCACGTCCTCCCACCAGCGCTCCGGGTCGTCGTAGCCGGCCGCGGCGGCGAGTTCCCCGATCGGGTCGACCGGCCGCACCGCCGCGCCGCCGGCCCCCTCCGCCTCGCCCGCGCCGCCCGGCCCCTCCTCGTCCAGCCCTGCCCCGCCCGACCCCGCGCCGCCGGTTGGTCCCGCCTCGACGCGGTACGCGTAGGGCAGGTCGAAGAAGCGCACCGGTACCCCGTGCCCGGTCGCCCAGCGGATCGCCTGCCACTCGGGTGAGAAGGCGGCGAACGGCCAGTAGCCGGCCTGCCGGGGGTCGTCGGTGGCGTACCCGAGCAGCGCGACCGGCGGCACCAGCCGCGCGTCGCCGATCCACCGCAGCAGCTCGTCGGCCTCGGGCGGCCCCTCCACCAGCAGCACGTCGGGCGGCTGTTCGGCCAGCGCGCGCAGCACCGCCCGGGCCGAACCCGGCCCGTGGTGGCGGATGCCGTAGACGCGCTCAGGCATCGCGGGCCGCACGGTAGAAGGCGGTCCAGCCGTCGCGCTCGCGTACCACGGTCTCCAGGTACTCGCGCCACACCACCGGGTCGGTCGTCGGGTCCTTCACCACCGCGCCCACGATGCCGGCGGCCACGTCGCCGGGGCGCAGTACGCCGTCGCCGAAGTGCGCGGCCAGCGCCCAGCCGTTGGTGACCACCGAGATCGCCTCCGCGGTGGAGAGGGTGCCGGTCGGCGACTTCAGCCTCGTCCGGCCGTCCTCGGTCAGCCCGGCGCGCAGTTCCCGGAAGACGGTGACCACCCGCCGGATCTCCTCCAGCGCCGGCGGCAGCTCGGGCAGCTCCAGCGCGCGGCCGAGCTGGGCGACCCGGCGGGCCACGATCTCCACCTCCTCGTCCACGCTGGCCGGCACCGGCAGCACCACTGTGTTGAAGCGGCGGCGCAGCGCGCTGGAGAGCTCGTTGACGCCCCGGTCCCGGTCGTTGGCGGTGGCGATGACGTTGAAGCCCTTCGCCGCCTGCACCTCGGTGCCCAGCTCCGGCACCGGCAGGGTCTTCTCCGACAGGATGGTGATCAGCGTGTCCTGCACGTCCGACGGGACCCGGGTCAGCTCCTCCACCCGGGCGATGGCCCCGGTCTCCATCGCCCGCAGTACCGGGCTCGGCACCAGCGCCGCCGCCGACGGCCCCTCGGCGAGCAGCCGGGCGTAGTTCCAGCCGTACCGGATCGCCTCCTCCGGGGTACCGGCGGTGCCCTGGACCAGCAGCGTCGAGTTCCCCGAGATCGCGGCGGCGAGGTGCTCGGAGACCCAGGTCTTGGCGGTGCCGGGGACGCCGAGCAGCAGCAGCGCCCGGTCGGTTGCCAGGGTCGCCACCGCCACCTCCACCAACCGGCGCGGGCCTACGTACTTGGGGGTGATGCCGCCGCCGTCGCCGAGCAGGTACGTCACCACGGCCTGCGGTGAGAGCCGCCAGCCCGGCGGGCGGGGCCGGTCGTCCGCCGCGGCGAGGGCGGCCAGCTCGTCGGCGTACGACTGCTCGGCGTGCGGGCGGATGACCGTCATCTAAGCTCCTCGTGCATCTGGTGGCGGAAGGTCAGGGTGGCGGCCAGCCGCGCCACGGTGGCGGTCTGCCGGTTGGTGCTGTTCCTCGTCTCCAGCCGCCGGGCCAGCTCGGCGACCTCCTCGGCGGCCCCGACGGGCAACGCCGCCGCGGCGAGCCGGCACACCTCGTTGAACTGCCAGGCGTACCGGTCCTCGGCGAGCGCCGAGATCGCCGCCAGTACGGCCGCGCCCAGCTCGGCCGGCCAGGGGCCCGGATTCAGTTCGAGCAACCGGACCGCGCGGGCCGGGTCGCGACGCAGCGAGCGTGCGGTGTAGCGGGCCAACTCGACCGGGGAGAGCGCCTCGTGCAGCTGCGCGGCGAGCCGTTCGTCGGCCGGGTCCAGGTCCCGGTTGACCGGCCGCGACCAGAGGTCGGCGAGGGCGGTCACCCACTCCGGGTCGCGCTGCGCCACCGCCGCCCGCGCCATGCCCCGGTGCAGCACCGTCGCCCAGTCGTCGGCCACGTCGAGCGCCAGTACCGCCGCCGCCGGCCGGCCCAGCAGCCGGGACCAGGTGTCGAGCGGGGTACGGGCGACGATCTCCTCCAGCAGCCAGGCGCCCGCGCCGACGCCCCGGGGTGGGGTGGGCGGCACGCCGTCGCGCAGCAGGAACGGGTCGTACTCGGCCGGCGGGGTGACCACGATCAGCTCCCGGTCGGCGGGGGCGTCCCCACCGCCGGGCCCGGCCGGGCCGTCCCCGGTCGTCGCCGGCCCGGATTCGGTCGGGGCCGGCCGCTCCAGCCGTACGCAGCGGCGGGCCCGCTCGGCCATCCGCGCCCCGAGCGCCGAGCCGGGCAGCGCGGCGAGCTGCCGGGCGGCGGCCAGGCGGACCTCCTTGCGGCGGTCGTCCAGCGCCCGTTCCAGCAGCGGTTCATCGGCCAGGGAGAGGCCGGTGCCGAGCGCCTCGACGAAGCGGGCCCGCTCGGCGGGTGCCTCGTCGTCGTAGCTGGCGGCGAGCAGTTCGCGGCCGGCGGCCGGGTCGGCGCGCCGTACCGCGAGCAGGTGGGCCAGCCGCGCGCCGGGCGTACCGGTGGTCCAGTCGTCCGGTCGCGGGTCGGCGGTCTCCTCGCCGAGCAGGTAACGCCAGTCCGGATGCAGGCCGGCCAACCAGCCGCCGCGCCGGCCCGCCGCCGAGGCGAGCGCGGGTCGCAGGGCAGTGCGCCGCCGGCCCGCCTCCAGCAGCGCGGGCAGCGCCTCCGCCGGCACCCGGTGGCCCCGGTCGGCGACCAGGCGCAGCCACTCGCCGAGCAGCAGCTGGGCCGTCTCCGCGCCGCCCGGTACGCCACCGTCGCGCAGCAGCAGGCGCAGCCGGCGGGCGGCCGGCTCCGGCACCGGGGGCGCGCTCTCCTCCGGCGCGGGCCCGACGGGCTCCCGGCCGGTCACCGGCAACACCCCGGCCCGGTGGTAGGTCACCGCCACGGCGACGGCGGTGAGCAGCGCCGCCGCGCCATCACCGGCCGGCAGGTGCAGGCCGCGACCACCCACCCCGATCGTTGCGGCGGCGAAGGGGCGGCGGCCGGTGCCGACGAGCGCGGCGGAGAGCAGCTCCGGCGGCAGCTCCGAGGGGTGCCGCCGGGCGCCCGTGCTCCCCGCCGGGGCCGGCACGTACCGGCCGTCCGGCCAGGCGGCGAGCGGGCGCAGGCCGGCCGGTCCGTACTCGGCGGCCACCGTGACCGGGTTGCCGCCAGCGGCGGCGATCAGCCACCACGGCTCGTCGTGTCCGGGCGCGAGCGGGAGCGCGTCCCCGGCGCGGTCCACCAGGTGACCGTCCATGGTGGGCAGCGCGTCGGCGAGCAGCAGTGCGAGGCTGTCGCACCAGGGGTCGGCGGCGAGCGCGGCGCTCCAGGCGGCGAGCGCGTCGCGTACCGGCGCGGCGCCGGCCGGTGCGACCAGCGGCTCGGCCGGTCCGTGCCGGCGGGCGACCAGCGCACGCAGCGGGTACGATCCGGGGTACCAGCACAGGTCGGCGTCGAGGACGGTGCCCGGCGGCGCGTCGGCCGGGAACGCCTGGCCCGGGACCGCGTACGAGAGCAGCAGCGCCGCCCGGCCCGTCGTCGCCCCGCGCAGCCAGGTACGCCGCGTGGTGAGCCGCTCGTCGACCACGTCGTACCGGCCGAGCACCTGCCAGCGGTCCCGCAGCGGCGGAGTGGCCAGCACCTCCTCGGTCGGCACGGGCAGGCCGATCCGGGCCCGTACCGTCGCCGCGAGCGGTTCGGGCAGCTCGCCCAGGCGCGAATACCCGGCCACGAGCAGGCGCAGCAGGGCCAGCTCACCGAGGAGCCGGTCGGCCCAGTTGCTTCCGACCCCGGCGAGGTCGCCGAGCCGCCGGAGCGTGCCCGCGACCCCCGGGGCCTGCGCGTCGACCATCCGGGCCGCCATCGTCTCGAACGGTGCCCGCCCGGCGCGCTCGGCCTCCCCGAGCCCCTGCTCGACCTGGTCCAGCAGCCACCGGTCCAGTTCGGCCAGGCCGGCGCCGACCCGGTCGGCGCGCTGCCCGGCCCGCCGCCGCGCCGCCGCCTCGTCGACCGGGGCGCTCCCGGCCCGCCGGGCGACCGACCTGGCCGCCCGCGCGGCTCGCGCCCGCCGCCACTCGGCCGCCCAGTCGGGGGCCGTCGCGACCTCGACCTCCCCGGACGACCAGCGCAGCAGCAGGCCGAGCGCGTGCTTACAGGGAAACTTCCGGCTCGGGCAGGAGCAGTGGTACGCGGGCCCGGTCAGGTCGACGCAGGCCCGGTACGGGTGCTGCCCGCTGCCCTTGCAGAGGCCCCAGAGCAGGTCTTCGTCGATACCGGTGGCGCTCCAGCTCGTGGCGGCGCTGACGCCCCGGGCGCCCTTCGCGGAGCCGGCGTCGGGAGCCAGTGCGAGCACCTGTTCGGTGTTCCACCGTTCGATCGGCACGCCAGCACCCTACGGAGCCGGTGCGACACTCGATCTCCGCTCAGCCCTCCGGCGCGATCAGCCGGTCGTCGGCCGCGTCCCGTACCGTGATCGCCTCTACCGGACACGAGTCGGCGGCGTCGATGACCGGGTCGGCCGGCTCGACGACGTCGGCCAGCGGCGTGGAGAGCCCACCGACCAGTTGGAAGTGCTCGGGCGCGGTACCGGCGCAGATGCCGGTGCCGATGCAGCGGCGCGGGTCGACGCCGACCCGCCACGCGGCGCTCACCAGGCCACCGGCATGCCGAGCAGGCCCCGCACCAGCATGCCCCGCTTCCACTCCAGCTCCGGTTCCGGTACGGCGAGCCGCAGCCCGGGCAGGCGGGTGGTCAGGGTGGTGACGGCGACCTGCAACTCCATCCGGGCCAGCTGCGCGCCGACGCAGTGGTGCACGCCGTGCCCGAAGCCCATGTGCGGGTTCTGTTCGCGGCCGAGGTCGAGCCGGTCCGGGTCGGCGAAGACCGTACCGTCCCGGTTCGCCGACGAGAGCGAGCCGAGAACCGGTTCACCGGCGCGGACGAGCACGCCGCCGACCTCGACGTCCTCCTTGGCGTACCGGGCGAAGGACGAGCCGACGCCGAGCGGCACGTACCGCAGCAGCTCCTCGACGGCGGCCGGCACCAGCGACGGGTCGGCCCGCAGCCGGGTCAGCTGCTCCGGGTGCTGCAGCAGCACGTAGACGAAGTTGGGGATCTGGGTCACCGTCGTCTCGTGGCCGGCGGCGAGCAGGCCGGCGGCCAGCTCCACCAGCTCGGTCTCGCTGAGCCGGTCCTCGTTCTCGTCGCGGGCCCGCACCAGCGCGCCGAGCAGGTCGTCGATCTGCGGCTCGCGGCGGCGCTCGGCGACCAGTTCCCCGATGTAGCCCCACAGGTTGTTCAGGTACTCCTGGATCGTCTGCAGGGGCAGGGAGGTGGTCGAGACGATCGCCTCGGACCAGGTGTGGAACCGGTCGCGGTCGGCGTACGGGACGCCGAGCAGCTCGCAGATCACCTGGATCGGCAGCGGGGTGGCGAAGTGCTCCACCAGGTCGACCGGGGGACCGAGCCGGAGCATCTCGTCGACGAGCCCGTCGGCGATTTCCTGTGCCCGGGGCCGCAGCGCCTCGACCCGGCGCGCCGTGAACGCCTTCGCCACCAGCCGACGCAGCCGGCTGTGATCGGGCGGGTCCATGGTGAGCATGCCGCTGTACTGCTGGCGTGGGGTCAGCCGGGGCTCGTCACGCTGTACGGCGGGGGCGCGGCCGAACCGTGCGTCGCCGAGGACGGTACGGACGTCCTCGTACCGGGTGGCGAGCCAGGCCTCCTCGCCGTAGGGGAGCTTCACCCTGGTCAGCGGCTCGTTCTCGCGCAGCTCGGCGTAGGTCGGGTCGACGACGAGCCGGTCGGCGGTGCTGAACGGGTACGGCCGGGCGGGCGGGACGGTTCGGCTCTCGGTGATCTGCGCGCTCTCCGTCATCACGGATTCCCTCCGTCGGAACGGCATGATCCTCAGCGGCACGCCGCCGTTCGGTCGGCGATCATTGGCGGCGAGTGAGGCACCAGTAGCGGATCGTAGCGAAGGGCGTGGATCGGCGCCAGCCTTGCTGACCACCGTCGACAGCGGGTTGGTTTGCCCTACCTGCCCAAGGCTTGCGGACATAGCAGGAGCACACCGTCTCCTACGGCAAGCAGGTTGCATCCCGCAGGCGATTCCACGGCGGCCAGATCCGGCGCATCGGTTGCGCTGACGTAGAGCAGGCCGAGATTCTCGCGCGCGAGCTGGGCGACATGGCCGTCGAGCACCCGTTCCTGCTGGCTTCGGACGTACCAGAAGGGGTCCGGCCAAGCATATGCCGTGAGGTAGGCCGAGACCGGATCCAGTGATCCACAGGCGTTGCCGAAAGCGTCGACCAGCGGGTCGGCGCCGGGTCGTGCCATGGTTCGGGCAGTACGCAGCTCATCCTCGCGGAAGGTCAAGACCAGACCGTCGAAATAGTCCAGGTCCAGTAGGTGCACTTCGCAGTCGAGGCCACCCCAACTGCCCAATAGCGCTGGTTGCTCAGGGGTGTCCCAGGGGGGCTCTTCCAGCTCTTTCACTGTGGCGCGGCGGGCAAGTCGCCGCAGCGCGGCAGCACTCACGGGTCGCACACCCACAGGTAGGTAGAAGGCCGCGACCAACCGGCGGGGTTCGCTCATCCGCTCTCCTCCTGGTCGTTCCGGCCCTGGTCAGCAGCGTAGGGGATACGCTCGCCCTCGACCCTGATTCCCATCTGCTCAAGGGCGTTGGCCACTTCTGGCGTCACACCGCGGCGGAACCAGTACACGAGTTGCGGGGGGCCGCCGTTCGAGTAGGCCGGATCGCCGGCGATGTCCAACTGCCGCAGCGCCTGCGGCCTGAGGTGGCTGGTCCAGTTGTACGAGTTCAAGCCGAACAGGTTGTAGTCCTTGGCGTCCTTCCAGACCCGGCCGCCCTCGGTCACCACGTCCACGTCAGACTTCGCCTTGCCCCGTGCCACGGGCATGGCCACCTCGACGACCTCGCGACTGATCTCCGCCAACTCCACCTCAGAGTCGATGCCTCGAATGGCTCTCAGATGTTGTGCCAGCCGGCCTTCCATGCTGGCGGCGTTGTCGGTGCTCTTTTCCCTCTCCAGCGCCTCACGCTCAGATTGCAGCCCGCTCAGCCAACGATCCGTTCCGCGTACAGACGAGTGAGCCGACTTGTAGGTGCGGACCCGTCCCTCGACTCGCGCCACCTCCCGGATCGCGGCATCGATTCGGGCGATCAACTCAGGCGGTAGTGTGGCTGCCGGCTTCTGCTTGGCCTGTCGCTCGCCGGAGAGGACCTCGTCCAGGGACTTCGGGGGATTGGCCCGCTGACCTGCGGCAATCTTCGCGGCGATGGCTCTTTCGAATCCCACCATATTACGGGCGCGCTCCCGTAGCTGCTGGAATTGTGCTTTGGCGTCATCGCTCGTGAGGCTCGCCCACGCGGCGCGGAGTGGCTCGGTCAAGGGCTCTTCCGGCTGGGCCCTGCTGGGTCGGGTCTCCTCCGGATTGATCGCGCCGTGGACCGCCCAGACGTCGTTTTGTTGTATTGGCCGCAGCACGGTCAACCCGTAACGCATCCGAATCGGCGCCAGCATGGGTTTGATTAGTCTGTCCGAGACCTTGCGACCAGCGAAGCGTCCCAGCATGGAAACGGCAGCGCTGAGTGCCTTGTTGAGTCGCTGCTGCTTGCCAGCAGGACTGTCGTCGCCGGCACGCACTTTTTCCTTGAGTTTCTTGCCGCCGGCCTTGAGTTTGGCCCAGAGTTTCTTGCCGAGGTTGACGATCTTGTCGACGATCCAGTTGATGGCCTTGTTGACGGGTTTGGCGAGGGCTTGGAAGAAGCTCTTGACTTTGTTGGCGATGCCGCCGATGCCGAGGATGGCGGCGAGGGCGCCGATGAGGACGGGGACGGATCGGGCGAGGGCCTTTTCGATGAGGGCGGGGACGCCGCCTGCTCCGCCGCCGGCGATGGCGATGATGGCGTCGAGGACGGAGTTGACGAATTCGATGATCTGGGCGCCCTGGTTGACGATGAACATGACGAAGTCGATGATCATTTTGCAGGCGCGGATGAACGCGGAGGCGGGGTTGAGCAGGGAGACGATCCAGGTGATGCCGGCGACGAGGATGGTGGGGATCAAATATTCGCTGATCTTGCCGAACAGGTTGCCCTTGAGGTCGCCGACCTGTTCCTTGATTTCCTCGGTGACCCCGGCGACGCCCTGAGACTGCAGCTTCTGCGCGACCGGCACGGTCTTTTCGACCGCGCCCATGGCCTGTTCGGGGACGCCGCGTTGGATGATGCGGGCGCGGAGGGCGTTCCAGGTCAGGCCGAGCAGGCTGGCGATCATGAG